>JBKPND010000026.1:0-25455 GCA_046732465.1 Actinomycetota bacterium | reverse complement strand
AGCGGTAGAAGAAGACGGCGTGGCGGGCCTCGTCGACCTGCTGGGTGGCGAGGAAGTACTTCTGCTCCTCCTTGGGGGCGGCCTCGATGTAGGGGGAGAGGCCGTCGGCGACCGCATCCTCGCCGTAGAAGAACATCGAATAGACCCACATGGCGGACTTCCGTTGGATCTCGGAGAGGGATTCCCAGCCCTGCTTGTCCTGGGTGAAGTCGAGTTCGGTCGCCTTCCAGTTGCCCTCCTCCCAGCGGCGGTAGAGATCGTCGTAGGTGATCTGCTGGGCGATGTTCTGCTGCGCGACCGACATGGCCACTCCTCTCGTCTTCCGCTTCCTCGTGACCTATAGTAACTGACTGACCAGTCAGTTAGTAGCGTGAGTCCCGTCACACAAACAGCCAAGGGAGACCGCTCGCGAGCGAGGATGACCGCGGCCGACCGCCGTGAGGCGATCCTCGACGCGGCCCGCTTCGCCTTCGCGGAGCGCGGGTACCACGAAACGTCGCTCGACTCCGTGGCCGAGCGCGCCGGTGTCTCCAAAGCCCTGCTCTACGAGCACTTCTCTTCCAAGCGCGAGCTCTACGTCGCGATGCTCGAGATGCACGTCCACGAGCTGGTCGAGCGGATCAGCGGCGCGGTGGCCGGCGCGGAGCCCGGCGAGGCACGGATGCGGGCGGGTGTGGAGGCGTTCTTCGGCTTCGTCGAGGAGCGGCGGGGCGCCTGGCGGATCATGTTCCGGAACGCCAGCGACCCGGATGTCGCGGTGCGGCTCGACCGCCTGCGCGACGAGGTGGCCGCGGCGATCGTCCAGCTGATGAGCGAGGAGGCCGAGCGCAAGGGCCTCGACTTCCCGGAGCTCCCTCAGATGGTCGAGATGATCGCCCAGCAGCTGGTGGGGGCGATGCAGTCACTCGCGGACTGGTGGGACCTGCACCGGAAGGTGCCGAAGGAGGAGGTCGTCCAGGCGGCGATGGACTTCGCCTGGATCGGCCAGGAGCGGATCAGCCAGGGAGAGCGCTGGGCGGGCTAGCTCGGGTCAGCGCGGCGGGACAGGAGGCCTCGCGTTGAGTACGAGGGTGAGGAGCGCGAACGCCCCCAGCCCCGCGAAGGCCAGGTCGGCGTCGCCGCTCGCCAGAGCCGCCCCGAATGCCGGGATCACAGGGATCGGGAAGATGCCCGTTCCGACCTGCATCAGCCCGAGGCTGCCGATCGGCCGGTCCGGGAGGACCCGCTCGGCCTCGTCGTAATAGAGCGGGTAGGGCAGGGAGAGGCCGACCCCCATCAGGGCGAGGGAGACCACCGCCGCGAGAGTGGAGTCCCCAACGCCGAGCAGGAAGAGCCCGCCCGCCCCGAGGGCGAGGCCCACGATCACCAGCAGCGAGGGACTGTCGCCGGAGGCGGTCATCCGGCCCGCGATGTCGCGCATCACCGCCGAGAGCCCGAACAGCCCGAAGGCGAACGCCCCCGCTTCGGCCGCGGACATCCCGTAGCCGATGATCAGGAAATGGACCAGCCAGGCGCCGACGACAAGCGGGATGGTGAGGGTGGTGAGCCCGAGCAGCTGCACCCGCCACCAGGCCTGATTGGTGAGAGCCTCCCGGGCCAGTCCCTCGCCTTCCGACGCCGTCCGGGGGATCTCCACCCGTTCATTGGGCAAGATCGGCAATGCGATCGCGGCGAGCGCGGCGGTGATCAAGAAGGCGACACGCCAGCTGACGTCCGCCCCCTCGAGGACGCTGCCCAGGAACAGCGCGGCGGCCACGCCCAGGGTGAGGCCGGCGCCGAACAGGCCGACCATCCTCACACCGCCGACCGCGCGAGCGTAGGCCGGGACGAAGACCGCCGCAACGCCGAACGCAACCCCGGCGAATGTACGCCCGATCGCAAGGACGCCGACGCTGTCGCCAACGGCGAAGAGCAAGTTCCCCACGATCGAGAGCACGCAGCAGGCCCAGATCCCGACCAGGACGCGGATCCTGCGCGCCACCGTGGCTCCCATCAGGCTCCCCACGGCCGAACCGGCGAAGAAGTAGGCACCGGAGAGCAGACCCACCTCGCCGAGGCCGATGTCGAACTCCCGCTGGAGCGACCCGACCACCGGGCCGACGTTGCCGCAGTTCCAACCGAATATCGCGGCGGCGAGGACGAAGACGCCGCAGCTCCGGCGCAGGGACACGCCTGGCTTCTACCGGAAGCGGCGGATAGGGTGGCGCCGTGTTGACGCGCGTTTGGCGGGCGGCCCTCGTGCTCGGCCTCCTGATCGCGGTCGCGTTCACCGTGGTCGCCCCGCCCGAGCGCTGTCCGTCGGTCACGGTGGCGGAGCTGCGGGGCTCGGCCCAGTCCGCCGTCGACTGGTTCGTGCGCAACCAGGCACCGGATGGCACCTGGCTCTACCTCTACGACGCGGACGACGATTCGGCCTCGGCTGAGTACAACTACGTGCGCCACGCCGGGGCGGCGATGGGCCTCTACCAGGCCGCGGCCGCGGGGCTGCCGGGAGCGCTCGGCTCGGCGGACCGCGGCACCGAATGGGCGCTCGGCCGGCTGACCGAGCGGGACGGCTGGGCGGCGTTCGCGGGGCCGGGGTTCATCGACACCGGGGCAAGCGCGCTGCTCGCCGCGGGACTGGTCATACGCCGCGAGGCGACTGGCGACCTCCGCTACGACGACGTGCTGCGCCGCCTCGGGCGCTTCCTCCAAGCGATGACCGAGCCGTCGGGTGCGGTGCTCGCGTCATATGACCCGGGCAGCGGCGCGCCCGTGGCAGGCGAGTACTCCAAGTACTTCACGGGGGAGACCTACTGGGCCCTGACGCTCCTCGACCGAGCCTTCCCGGGCGAGGGATGGGGAGCAACGGCGGATCGCATCGGTGCCTACCTGGCGATCTCGCGCGACGATCGGGAGGGGTACTGGCCGGGGATCGCCGATCACTGGGCCGCCTATGGCCTGGCGGAGACGGCGACGTCGTCCGGGCGTGGCACCCCGCCGTTGACAGAGGACGAGGCGGACTACGCGCGCCGGCAAGCCGAACTCTTCGGCGGTCAGGTGCGCTGGATCAGCGAGCGGTTCGGTCCGTGGGGCGGGCTGGTGCGCCCGGGCGGCGTCCCGCGCGGTGGCGGCTACGGAGTGATCGCCGAGGGTCTCAGCGGGTTGTGGCTCGTTGCGAACGAAGACCCTCGCCTCGCCGACCTGCGAGACCCGATCGCCGAGAGGGCGACCTGCAACGCGGGGCTGGCCGTGAGGGCCCAGTCCGATCGCGAGGACGCGGCGGGCGCCATCCGGCCCGACCGCGTCGAGGGCGCCTGGTTCCGGGGTGGCGAAACCCGAATGGACGATCAGCAACACGCCCTGGCCGGGCTCCTGCGGACGATCCCGATCGTCGAGTCCGGCGAGGCGTCCGGTGCCGGGGCCGATACGACCGACGGGGAGCCGTCCGGCTGGCTCTGGGCCCTGGCTCTGCTGGCGGCCCTCAACCCGGCCCGAGCCGCCTTCGGGATCCCCCGCCGCGGGCGATCGCCGCGGGTCTCTCTGCGCCTTGCCGCCCTGGGCGGGGCGCTTGGGGGACTCATCGTGTGCGCGGTCGCGGCCCTCGGCGGCCCGCTGCTCGACTGGTTCGACGTCAGCGATCCGTCGTTCCGGATAGCGGCGGGCGCCGTGGCCGTGCTCGGCGGCGTCGCGGACCTGTTCCGGCGACCGCCCCCACCCGAGCCCTCGCTCGCCGGCTGGCGGGCCGCGCTCGTTCCGGTCGCGATCCCCGTGGTGGCCCGCCCGGTCCTGCTGGTGATGGCCTTGGGCGCCGGAGCCGACGAGAGCGTCCTCGTCGCCGCCGGCTCGATGGCGATCGCAGTCGCGCTGCTCAGCGGCCTGACGGAATGGTGGACGACGGAGGGGTCGCGGGGCCGGGTCCTGCGCTGGGCGGGCCGCCTGTTGGCCGCGGGGCTGATCGCCTGCGGGGTCGTTCTCGGCGTCGACGGGATCTTCGACGTCTAGGCGGCCGAGCCCGCGCCGAGCTTGGGCGAGGTCCAGGGCTCCTTCAGGCGCCGGGTGAGCTCGTCGCCCAGTTCGGCGATCGCGATGCGGTCCTGCTTCAGCGAGTCTCGGTCGCGGAGGGTGACGGTGTCGTCGTCCATCGTCTGGTGGTCGACCGTGATCCCCCAGGGCGTGCCGATCTCGTCCTGGCGGCGGTAGCGCTTGCCGATCGAGCCGCCGGTGTCGTACTCGGCGGGGATCAGCTCGCGCAGAGTCTCGTAGATCTCGCGGGCCTTCTCTGGCTGCCCGTCCTTGTTGACCAGCGGCAGGACCGCGACCTTGACCGGGGCGAGCTTGGGATGGAGGCGCAGCACGGTCCGCTCCCGACCCTCGACCTCCTCGGTCTCGTAGGCATCGATCATGAAGCTGAGCATCGCGCGGTCGACGCCCGCGGCCGGCTCGACTACGTGGGGGACGTAGCGGTCGCCGCTCGCCGAATCGACGTACTCGAGCTTCTCGCCGGAGAACTTCGCGTGCTGGGTGAGGTCGAAGTCGCCGCGATTGGCGATCCCCTCGAGCTCCGACCAGCCCATCGGGAAGTCGTACTCGACGTCGGAGGTCGCGCTCGAGTAGTGGGAGAGCTCGTCGGCGCCATGCTCGCGGAGGCGGAGCTTCTCTGGCCGGATGCCGAGGTCGGTGTACCAGCGGAGGCGCTCCTTCATCCAGTACTCGTGCCACTCGCCCGTCTCCGCCGGCGGGACGAAGAACTCCATCTCCATCTGCTCGAACTCCAGCGTGCGGAAGATGAAGTTGCCGGGCGTGATCTCGTTGCGGAAGGACTTGCCGATCTGGGCGATCCCGAACGGTGGCTTCTTCCGCGCGAACTGCAGGACGTTCTTGAAGTTGATGAAGATGCCCTGCGCCGTCTCGGGGCGCAGGTAGGCCTTGTTCGACTCGTCCTGGACAGGGCCGACGTAGGTCTCGAACATCAGGTTGAACTGGCGCGGCTCAGAGAGCTCGCCGCCGCAGACCGGGCAGCGGATCTCGCCCTCCGCGTCCTCTGAGCCGAGCTGCTCCTCCCGCAGGTCGTCCTCCCGGAAGCGCTGCTTGCACTCCCCGAGGCACTGGACGAGGGGGTCGGTGAAGCCGGCGAGATGCCCCGAGGCCTCCCAGACCCTGGGGTTCTGGATGATCGCCGAGTCTAGGGCGACGATGTCGTCGCGCTCCTGGAGCATCGCGCGCCACCACTCGTTCTTGACGTTGTTCTTGAGGAGGACGCCGTAGTGTCCGTAGTCGTAGGTGTTCCGGAAGCCGCCGTAGATCTCCGACGCCGGGAAGATGAATCCGCGCCGCTTGCAGAGCGCGACGATCTCCTCGAGCTTGGTGAGCTCAGCCATGGCGCGCAGCGTAAAGGGAGAGCTATACGGAGGCTCGCGTGCGGTGCCCGGCCACGCGCCCACTACCCTCTTCCTCCCGATGCCCATCTACGAGTACCGCTGCCTGAACGGACACACCTTCGAGGTGATCCAGAGCATGTCCGACGACCCCGTCGAGACCTGCGAGGTCTGCGGCGCGCCCGTCGAGCGGGTCTTCCACCCGGTCGCGGTCCACTTCAAGGGATCCGGCTTCTACACGACCGACTACGCCAAGAAGGCGAAGACGGGAGCGGCGAAGGACGGCGGTTCGTCGGGCGATTCGTCCGGCTCGGACTCCGGGTCATCGAGGGAGACGAAGTCCTCGTCCTCGTCTAGTGGCGGCGACAAGGCCGCTTCCAGCTCGAGCTCGGACTAGGGCGAGCAGGCGGGATCGTGCGGCGGGTCGCCCCCGGTCAGCTCCTTGACCGCGTCCTCACAGACGCTGTCCGGGTAGACGAGGCTGCCGCCCGGACCGGGGCTCGCCTCGCTCTTCGACCCTGAGCCGCCGAGCACGTTGGTCTCGCCGCTGCCGCCGAGGATCGCGGCGATCGCGACCTGCGGGAGCGTGAAGCCGCCCATGTCGCTGATGAAGGCCTTCGGCGCGTCCCAGCCGATGAAGGGACCCTTGAGGAAGTTGTAGGGAAACCGGGTGATGCTGGTCAGGCGTCCCTTGATCCCGTTCAGGACCTCCTGCTGACGGGCCGCCCGGTCGCGATCGTCCTCTGACGCATCGCAGTTGTTGTGGCGAAGCCGGGCGTAGGCGAGCGCCTTGTCGCCCTGCAGCGTCACCTCGCCGGGCGGCAGCTTCAGGGAGACGCCTCCCTGCTTCTTGCCTCCGTCGACGTCGCCGCACACGACCGCGCCGTCTTCCTTGCCGTTGGTATCCGGGACGTCGATGTTCACCCCGCCGAGCGTGTTGATGAAGTCGGCGAAGCCGTCGAAGTTGACGATCACGATGTGGTTGATGTCGATCCCGAGGAAGTTCTCCACGGTCTTGATCGTCGAGGCCGGGTTCCCGTTCGGGCTGTTCGTATTGCAGGCGAGGGAGGCGTTGATCTTCTGCTCGCCGCAGTCGGGGATCGCCGCGAAGCTGTCGCGCGGGATCGAGAGCTTGTGGAACGAAGTCAGGGAGGCGTGCAGCACCATGATCGTGTCCGCGCGCGGGGGCCCCTGCCCCTCTGAGCCGCTGGCGTTCCTCTGGGTCTTCCCGCGCCGGTCCCCGCCGAGGATGAGGATGTTCTGACCGAGCAGGACGTCGGGGCCGCCCTTGAGCGCGTCCTTGGCGGACTGCGGCAGCTTGCCCTTCTGAATCTGGGCGGAGATCGCGAAGGTGATGAAACTGAGCAGCAGCCAGCCGACGACCGCGATCAGCACCCAGCGCAGCCAGGGCCGCTTGCCGCCGACGATCCGCCGCAGGCGGCCGCGCCACCCCCCGCCGGCCTCCGCCGCTCGCAGACCGGACAAGCTCGGCTTGCGGATCCGGTCGCGGAGGCTGGGGCGGGAGCGGTAGACGCGATAGGGAGGCTTCTCCCGCCTCTCGCCGGCCTTCGGCTTGCGCTGCGGAGCCGGGCGCTTCTGGCCGCCCCGGCCGCCCTTCCCGTAGATCGTGTACTCGGGCTTCTTCTTCCCGGATTCGCCCTCGCGCGAGCCTCCGGAGCCGCCGGCCTTCTGGGGCTTCTTGGGCTTCCCGCCGCCCTCGGAGCCACCGGACCGCCGCGGCGGCCGATCATCTCCCTGCGGAGACATGGGGTATCAATACTGGCGCATGCCGCCGGACCCTTCTCCCCGCCCATATCCGCCCTTTAACCGGTCCAGATATCGGGCGGGCACGTGACCCCTCGGGAGACCATCGGCGTCGACCTCGGGGGGACCAAGATGGCGGTCGGGGTGGTCGATTCCGATCAGCAGGTCCGCTACCAGGGCAGGGAGCCCTCGACCGGCCTCAGTGAGGACAAGCTGGTGGAGGAGCTCGCCCGCGAGCTGCTCGAGGCCAAGCAGGCGCGGCCGGACGTGCTGGCCGCCGGCCTCGGCATCCCGGCCACGATTGACCGGGACAGGGGCCTCGCGATTCACGCGGTCAACCTGACGATCACCGACGTTCCGATCCGGGATCTGATGCAGGAGCGGACGGGGCTGCCGGTCTTCGTCGACAACGACGCCAACGTGGCGGCGCTGGCCGAGCACCTCTACGGAGCCGGGCGGGGTGCACGCAACGTCGTGTTGCTCACCATCGGCACCGGCATCGGGGGCGGCCTGATCCTCGACGGCGAGGTCTACCGGGGATCGACCGGCGCCGCCGCGGAACTCGGGCACATCGTCATCGAGGAGGACGGGCCGCCCTGCCAGGGAAACTGCCCCAATCATGGCTGCGTGGAGGCCCTCGCCTCGGGGACCGCGATCGCCAAGGCGGGCAAGGAGGCCGCGGAGCGCAACCCGGACTCGGCGCTGGGGAAGGCGCTCGCGGAGGGCCCGATCGCGGGGCGCACGGTCACGGAGCTCGCGCTCGCCGGCGATGAGCCGGCGCGCGAGGTGGTGGCACAGGCCGGCCGGCACATCGGTGTCGCCCTCTCCAGCCTGGCAAACATCTTCGACCCCGACGTGTTCGTGATCGGCGGCGGCGTGTCGGCTGTGGGGGATCTGCTGCTCGATCCGGCCCGCGAGGAGCTGCGCTCGCGGGCGCTGCCCCCGCAGAACGAGAGGCCCGTCAAGCTCGCCGAGCTCGGGCCCGACGCCGGGATGATCGGGGCGGCTGCCATGGCCCTGATCGAGCTCGACAAGGAGAGCTGAGGTGCCCGGCAAGCTGGTCGTCTGCCCGACGCCGATCGGGAACCTCGAGGACATCACCCTGCGGACGAGGCGCGCCCTCTACGAGGCCGACGTGATCGCCTGCGAGGACACTCGTCGCACCGGCCTGCTGCTGGAGCGCATCGAGATCCAGCCGCACCGGCTCGTCTCCTACCACGAGGGGAACGAGGCGGAGCGGGCCCGGGAGCTCGCACAGGCCATCGAGCGCGGCGACAACGTCGCGCTGGTCTCCGACTCCGGCATGCCGGCGATCTCCGATCCGGGGTACCGGCTGATCCGCGCCTGCATCGACCGCGACCTCGACCTCGAGGTGCTCCCGGGCCCCTCCTCGATTCTCACCGCGCTGGTCGCGTCGGGCCTGCCGACGCACCGCTTTCGCTTCCACGGCTTCCTGCCCCGCCGCACCGGAGAGCTCGAGCGGGTTCTTCAGTCGACGGAGACGCTGATCGCGTTCGAGTCTCCCCGGCGCCTGCCGGAGTCCCTGCGCGCGCTCGCCCAGCTGGCCCCGGACCGCCCCGCGGCCGTCTGCCGCGAGCTCACCAAGCTGCATGAGGAGATCGCCCGCGGGACGCTCGGTGAGCTCTCGCGCCGCTTTCGCGAGGAGGCGCGGGGCGAGATCGTGGTCGTGATCGGGCCTGCGGCGGAGCGGGGCACGGCGGACATCGGCTTCGCTACCGACGCCCTGCGCGGTCTGATCCGCGCCGGGGCGCGGCCCCGGGCGGCGGCCAGCGTCGTCTCCGCCCTCACCGGCGTCCCGGCCAACGATCTCTACCGCGGAATCACCGGGCGCGACCCGCGGCGGTAGCTACGCGGCTATGTGGGCCTTCTTCTTGCCCTTGACGACGAAGCCGCTCTCCGACTTGCCCTTCCCCGGCTTGAGCGCGTAGATCACCCGGTACCCGGTCATGTAGAGCAGGCGCCCGTCCGAGATCGCCGGGTTGTAGGCCCCGTCGGTGGAGGCAAAGACCAGCTTGCCGTCGCGGGCCCGGAAGCCGAAGGTCTGGGTCGTCTTCAGGTCCCCTACGTAGAAGACGTCGCCGATCACGCTGCCCGCCCCCGATACCGGGCCGTGGGCCGACTGCGACCAGCGGACGCTGCCATTCCCGGCGTTGGCGGCGTAGACGGTGCCTGAGTAGGAGCCGAAGTAGATGCTCGGTGGCGTGCCGGGTGCCTTCGCCGCTGCCGCGGCGGCGTAGACGTAGCCGCCGGTGGACGTCGACCAGGACTGGCTGCCGGTTTCCGCGTTGAACGCTGACATCCCGCCGGTCAGCGTGCCCACGTAGACATGCCCAAAGGCAACGGTCGCGGTCCCGTAGATCGGTCCTCCCGCCGACGCTGTCCAGCGCACGGATCCGTTCGAGGCGCGCAGCGCGGTCAGCTGACCGCCGTAGCTACCGACATAGACGGTCCCGCCGCTGAAAGCCGGGGATGCCTTGACCGCCCCGCCGACCGAGGTGCTCCAGAGTTGCTTGCCGGTTTTCTTGTCGAAGGCGTACACCGAGCCGCACTCGCAGCCGGCGATGACCTGGTCGCCCACCACGAGTGGCGAGGACTCGGTGCGGCCCGGGAGCGAGTTGCGCCAGGCCACTTTGCCGTTCTGCGCGTTACGGGCCTGGACCTGGCCGGGCTCGAGGTTCGAGATGTAGAGCTTGCCGTCGCTGTAGGAAGGCGCCGACGCGTTCAGGGTCGCCACATCGCGGCGCCAGAGCTGCTTGCCGCTCGCTGCGTTGAGGGCGAAGGCCTCGCCGTTGTTGTCGATCCCGTAGACGGTGCCCCGGGCGACGATCGGCGAGTACTCCATGAGGTGGCGCGCGTCGTAGCGCCAGGCGACCTTGTATGGGGGCTTGACCTCCTTCGAGGGCAGGTAACGGGTGCGCGCGGCATCGAGGCCGTAGGTGGGCCAGTCGGTCAGCTTGGGCCCGGGCGGCGGGGCAGGGGCCGCCGCCGTGGAGGCGGTGGTCTCCTCGGAGCTGCCGCCGCTGCTCACCAGCAGTGTGCCGCCCACGCCGACCGCGGCGACGAGCGCGACCGCCGCCGCGATCGTGGCGGCGCGGTACTGGGTCCAGAGGGTCGTGAAGAGGTTCGCCATCAGGTGCGAATCCGGGGAGCGGATCAAAGAGGAAACCCCTAATTACCCAATCAAGAGCGCTCGAACCGAAGAGCTCGGCCGACCGCGATGGGCGCTACCGTGGAACGAGCGAGATGGCCAAGCGCGAGCCACGCATGGTTTCGCTGGGCTACGGGAAGTTCGCCCGGGCGGATCGCATCTATGCCCTCGTCCCCCTGGATCCCAAGGACCGCGGCGACGGGCGACGGACCTACGTCCACGTCGACGACCTGGCGGAGCCGATCGTCGCGTCGCGCTCGGAGCGGGCGATCCTGGCGGACGTCGAGGAGGCGCTCACCGAGGCCGCGGGCATCCCGAGGCGGAGGCGGGGCGGCGCGAAGGGGCAGGAGAAGCTGCTGTAGCGGCCGTCCCGGCTGCAATCCGATGGCGAGCGTGCCCTCGGGCGGCTGAACACCGGCAATGAAAGGGGGAACGCCCGTGTGGCGGCCGCGATTCCCATCTTGTGGAGCATTCGGGGGTCTATAGGCACCCAAACTCTCCACGACGTGGATCCGAAGGGGGCGCTCTCAGGAACCGGCCGTGGGGCGCCCTCTTCATTGTCGGTTTTGCTTTGCCGATTTCCGCGCCCTGAACTGCCGCCTCTTTATGCTCAGCCGCCGTGAGCTTCTACGTCACCACTCCGATCTACTACGTCAACGGCGAGCCCCACCTCGGCCACGCCTACTCGACGATCGCCGCCGACATCCTCGCCCGGCACCACCGCCAGCGCGGCGAGGACGTCTTCTTCCTGACCGGGACCGACGAGCACGGCGAGCCGGTGGCGCAGCAGGCCGAGGCGGAGGGCGTCACACCGCGCGAGCTCGGGGATCGCCTCGCCCCGCGCTTCAAGGAGATGGCGGCGAAGATCAACGCCTCCAACGACTTCTTCATCCGCACCACGGACGAGGGGCACATGGAGCGCGTCCAGGAGATCGTTCAGCGGGTCTACGACAACGGCCACGTCTACGAGGGGATGTACGAGGGCTGGTACTGCCCGCGGTGCGCGGACTTCAAGACCGAGTCCGAGATCGGCCCGGACAACACCTGCCCGATCCACAAGATCCCACTGACCCGCGAGAGCCAGAAGAACTGGTTCTTCTCGCTGTCGAAGTTCCAGGACGATCTCGAGCGCCTCTATGAGGAGCGCCCGGACTTCGTCATCCCCGAGTTCCGGAAGAACGAGGCGCTCGCCTTCATCCGGCAGGGGCTCCAGGACGTCTCGCTCTCCCGCCCGACCCTCAAGTGGGGCGTGCCGGTGCCCTGGGACACCGACCAGGTGATCTACGTCTGGTTCGACGCGCTGCTCAACTACTACACGGCGCTCGGTTACGGGACCGACGAGGACGTGACCGAGAAGTTCTGGCCCGCCTTCCACATCCTCGCCAAGGACATCCTCAAGTTCCACGCCGTCTACTGGCCGGCCTTCCTGATGGCCGCCGAGATCGAGGTGCCCAAGGGGATGTTCATCCACGGCTTCCTGCTGATGGAGGGACACAAGATGTCCAAGTCCCTCGGCAACGTGCTCGACCCCGACGAGGTGATCGAGAAGTTCGGCGCCGACCCGCTGCGCTTCTACTGCTTTCGCGAGGTCTCCTTCGGCCAGGACGGGCAGATCTCCCCCGCGGGATTCGAGTCGCGGTACGAGACCGAGCTCGCGGACCAGTACGGGAACCTCGCCAACCGGGTCCTCTCGATGATCGGCCGCTACCGCGACGGGACCGTTCCCGACGCAGAGGCGGAGCAGGCGCTCACCGCCGAGTTCGAGGGCGCGCCCGACCGCGTCAGGGCGGCGCTGGACGACGCCGAGCTGACCCTGGCGCTCGAGGAGATCTGGAAGCTCGTCCGGCGGCTCAACGGCTACGTGGAGGAGACGAAGCCGTGGGAGCTGGCGAAGCAGGAACCCGGGGATGCCTCCCCCGGCGATATCCGATGCGCGCAGCTCGACTCGGTGCTCTACGGCCTGGCCGAGGGTCTCCGGGTGACCACCCTGCTGCTCCACGCCTACATGCCGGAGACGACCGGGAGGCTGCTCGATGCGCTCGGCGAGTCCGGTCGAGCGCTTGCGGAGTTCGGTTCCCGAGGCGGCGGTCAGTCGCTTGGAGAGCTCCCGCCGCTGTTCCCGAAGCTCGCCCCGGCCTAGGCCTCTCTCGACAGGTATTCCCCTGGGCGGGCCGAAGGGTCGTGGTACGGTGGCCCGCGTAACCAGGACGCCTTTGAAGGGAGCGGTTTTATGAGCAGGAGAGCAGGGAAGCGCACGACTCTTGCGGCGCTGCTGGTGGTCGGCGCGCTGCTGATTCCGGCCTCGCAGGCGGCGGCCGGCGCGCACCTCGCGAGCGGGGGCGGCGGCCCCGTGGCGACCAAGTCGGGCGCGATCGTCAACTTCGTTCCCGCCGGCAAGCTCAGGGTCCGGAAGCACTTCCAGCCCCTTGCGGTCTGTTCGGTCGACTGCACCGTCACCGGCACCGCGGTACTCAAAGGCATGGGTGGCAAGGCGAACATCACCGACACCGGGTCGTTCCTCGCCAACCAGCCCTTCGGGCTCCAGATCACGGTGAAGGGCTTTCTGCTCAAGCTGATGAAGCAGCACCCGGGCAGGTTCCACCTCTCGGTGACCTATTCGGCGACGGACCCGGCGACGGGCGCGATGGACAGCGTCTCCCGAGGGTTCAAGTTCAAGCGCTAGAGCGGCTTCGCGGATCAGCGTCGTGATGCGGTCGCGCACCGCCAGGGTGGTTGTGGCGCTGATCTGCGCCGGATCGCTCGTGTCGGCGGCCGCCGGACCGGCGGCCGCCAAGGGCCCACGGGCCAAGGCGAGCGTGGTCGGCGGCACTCCCGCGAGCATCTCGGATTGGCCATTCATCGTCTCGGTGCTGACCCCGCACACGCTCTGCACCGGGTCGGTGATCTCCCCGACCAAGGTGCTCACCGCCGCCCACTGCGTCTCCAGCCCGCCGACCATGACAGTGCGCGCCAACTCGACCGCGGCCTTCGCGGGCGGCGAGGTCCATGCCGTCAGCGCGGCCGCCATCAACCCCGGCTGGTCGCAGGGCTTCTTCGGCGACCTCGCGGTGCTCACCCTCCGCACCCCGACCGGCGTCCCGGCGATCCAGCCCGCAAGCGTCTCGGAGGACCCGGTGTTGACCAGGCCGCGCGCCGCGCTCTCGGTGGCCGGCTTCGGATCGAGGAGCCCGTCACCCCAGCGCAAGGCGAAGATCGGCCAGCTGAGGGCGGCGACGGTTTTCGTGCACCGCTTCTGCCCGGGACCGAGCTCCATCATTTGCGACGCTGGCGGGCGCTCGGGGCTGGTGGCGGTCCGGAAGATCAACGGAAGGAAGAGCAAGCGGCCCATCCAGAGGACCGTCTGCGCCGGGGACAGCGGCGGCCCGATGGTGGCGGCGAGCCCCGCGGGCCCGAGGCTCGTCGGCGTCGCGGAGGCGGCCCTGGCCCCACCCAAGCGTTCGGCGTTCGGCTCCGTCTGGTGCGGCCTCAAGGGCTTCCCCGCGATCCACACGCGAGTGGCCTCCTGGCTGGGCTTCATCCAAGGGAGCTAGCCCCGCTCATACACTCGGCTCGTGGTCGACACCCACGCGCACCTCGCGCTCTGCGAGACCGATGAGGACGAGCTGGTCGCGGCCGCCCGCGAGGCGGGCGTTCGGCGCATCCTGACGGTCGGGCTCGGGGAGGACTCGAACCCGGAGGCGGTTCGAGCCGCCGCCGAGGACGAGGGCGTGTTCGCGGCCGTGGGGCGCCATCCCAACAGCGCGAACGGCTTCGACGGGGCGGCGGCCGAGGGGATCGAGGAGCTCGCGGCAGACCCGGGCGTGGTGGCGATCGGGGAGACCGGCCTCGACTTCTACCGGGATCGGTCCGAGCCCGATGACCAGCGGAGGGCTTTCTCGGCCCAGATCTCGATCGCCAGGAACGCCGGCAAGCCGATCGTCATCCATCTGCGGGACGCCGACGGGTCCGAGGACGCGGTGGCCGAGGCGTTCGCGACGCTCGATGAACAGGCGGACGGCGTGCCGGTGATCCTCCACTGCTTCTCCGCCGGCCCGACGTGGGCCGAGCGGGCCGCAGAGCGCCGCTGGTACTGCTCCTTCGCGGGCAACCTCACCTATCCGAAGGCGGAGCCGATCCGCGAGGCGGCGGCGCTGGTGCCCGACGACCGCGTGCTGGTCGAGACCGACTCTCCGTTCCTCGCGCCGCAGCCGATGCGGGGAAGGCAGAACCAGCCCGCGAACGTGGTCGCGACCGCCGAGCGGCTCGCCGAGGTCCGCGGCGTCCCGTACGGTGAGCTGGAGCGAACCGTGGAGCAGAACGCCGCGAGAGTCTTCGGGTGGTGACGGGCTCACGGCCGCCGGAGCGCTCGCCGCGCCGGCTCGGCCAGAACTTCCTCGCCGATCCCAACCTGCTCGACGCGATCGTGCGCGAGGCCAAACTCGACCCGGCCGACGTGGTGCTGGAGGTGGGAGGAGGAGGCGGCGCGCTCAGCGAGCGGGTGGCGCCCGAGGTGGCGTGCCTGCACGTGATCGAGATCGACGAGCGGTTGCGGGATGAGCTCGAGCCGCTCGCCCGTCGGGCCGGCAACGTCAACCTGGTCTGGGGGGATGCGCTCCGGATCGATCTCGGGGATCTGGCCCCCTCGCCGACGAAGATGGTGGCCAACCTGCCCTACTCGATCGCCACCCCGCTGCTGATCCGGACGATCTCCGAGCTGCCGCAGCTCGCCGGCTGGGTGGTGATGGTCCAGCGCGAGATCGCCGACCGCCTGCGGGCCGAGCCGGGAGGTCGCGAGTACGGGTCGCCGAGCGTGCTGGTGCAGCTGGCCTGCGAGGTCACCCTGCTGCGCACGGTCGACCCCGCCGTCTTCGTGCCCAGGCCGCGGGTGGGGTCGGCACTGCTCGGGCTGAAGCGGAAGGGGCCCGGAGCATCGGATCCCGTCGCCGGGGTCGTCCGCGCAGCTTTCGGGCATCGACGCAAGTCCATGGCGCGGTCGCTGGAGCTGGCCCTGCCGGGGACGCTCGCGCCGGCCCAACGAGCCCTAGGGGACATCGGGCGCCCGGCCGACGCCCGCGCCGAGACGCTCGCACCCCGGGATTTCGAGCGCTTCGCCGCGGCGCTCGAGGCGGAGGGGGTCGAGCTGTGAGGGACGGCCTGCCCGAGACGGTGGCCGCCCCGGCCAAGCTCAACCTCTGCCTGTACGTGGGGCCGCGGCGAGAGGACGGGCTGCATGAGATCCGCTCGTTGTTCGAGCCGCTCGAGCTCGCCGACCAACTTCGGATCAGCGAGGCGGAGGAGGACGAGGTGACCATCGAGGGAATCGACGCGCCCGACCTGACCGCCACCGCGCTGGCGGCGCTCCGTGAGCACGGCTGGGATGGGCCGCCGCTGCGGATCGAGGTCGATAAGCGGGTGCCTGTGGCGGCCGGCCTTGGCGGCGGCAGCGCGGACGCGGCCGCGGTGCTGCGCCTCGCCATGGGCGAGCTGGAGGGGCTGCGGTCGATCGCGGCGGGGATCGGCGCCGACGTGCCCTCACAGCTCCAGCCCAGGCCGTGCCTGGTGGCCGGCGCCGGGGAGGTGATCGAGCCCGCGCCGTCCCCGGCCGAGCACGCGGTGGTGCTGATCCCGCAGGCCGAGGGGCTCGCGACGGCCGCGGTCTACGCGGAGGCCGACCGGCTCGGCTCTCCCAGGGGCGAGGCCGAGCTCGAGGCGATCCGCCGCCGGCTGCGGGACGCGGTCGACACCGGGGGCTCGCCCCTCGATTACCGCGAGCACCTGGTCAATGACCTGCAACCCGCGGCGATCTCGCTGCGACCGGAGATCGATGACGCTCTGAGCGCGCTCGAGAAGGCCGGGGCGGCGCACGCGATGGTGACCGGGTCGGGTCCCACGGCGTTCGGGCTGTATCCGATCTTGGAGGAGGCCGCCGCCGCCGCGGCCGAGCTTCGTGGCCGTTTTCCGGACGCGCTGGCGACCCGCCCGCTCTCCCAGTGAGCTCCAGGATCGAGCGGAAGTGGGTCATCCGGGGCCTGGTACTCGCGCTGATCGTCGCCTTCTTCATCTTCCGCGATCAGCTGCCGAGCATCGACCTCGACAAGATCATCGAGGACCTCTCACAGGGCCTCGGGGCCTGGACCTACCTGCTGGTCGGAGGGCTCGCGTTCCTGGAGACGGGTGCGTTCGTGGGGCTCGTAGCGCCGGGCGAATTCACGGTCATGCTCGGAGGCGCCGTTGCCTCCCAGGGCGACATCTCGCTGCCGCTGATCATCGCGATCACCTGGCTGGCGGCGTTCACCGGCGATTCGGTCAGCTTCCTGCTGGGCGCGAGGCTCGGGCGCAGCTTCCTGGTGCGGCATGGCGAGCGCTTCCGGATCAGCAGCGAGCGGCTCGCGCAGGTCGAGGGGTACTTCGCGCGGCACGGAGGCAAGACGATCCTGATCGGCCGCTTCATCGGCCTGGTCAGGGCGCTGGCGCCGTTCATCGCCGGGAGCAGCCGGCTGCCCTACCGGAACTTCGCCCCGTACAGCATCCTCGGGACGGGGCTGTGGTCCTTCGCGCTGATCCTGATCGGCTATTTCGCCGCGCAGAGCCTCGACACGGTCACCAAGGCGGTGGGCAAGGGGCTGGTCGTATTCGGCATCGTCGTCGCGATCGTCGTGGCGCTGGTGGTGGCCTACCGGTTCCTCCGCGAGGCGAAGAACCGGCGCAAGGTCGTCGAGGAGATGGAACGGCGGCGCGCCCTGCGGCCGATCCTGGGGCTGGCGCGCCGTCTGCAGCCGCAAGTCGAGTTCCTGTGGAGGAGGCTGACCCCCGGCGGCCTGGGCCTTGAGCTGACCACGCTGCTGGCGGCACTCGCGGTCGGGCTGTTCGTCCTGATCGCCTACTGGGCGGTGATCGCCGGCGATCCAGGCCCGACGCCGGGCGACCGCACGGCGCTCAACGTGGCCCACGACATCGAGATTCACTGGCTCACCGACCTGTCGAAGGTGGTCACGGCGCTGGGCTCCGGGTGGGTGACCTATCCGCTTGCCACGGTCGCCGGGATCGTCCTCGCGGTCCGGGGGCGCTGGATGGAGTTCTGGGCCCTCGCCGCCGGCACGATCCTGATCGCGGTGCTCGCCCCCGAGATCAAGGTGTGGACCGGTCGCCCGCGCCCGGCGGAACCCCTGGTCTCCGTCGACGGCTCCTCCTTTCCCAGCGGCCATGCGGCTCACGCCACCCTCTACACGTGGCTCGCGGTCACCTTCGCGTTGAGGGTCGTCCCCGGGGTCACCCGCCGCAGCCTGGTGATCGCAGCCGGGATCGCCCTCACCGCCGTGATCGGCCTGACCCGCGTCTATCTGCGCGTGCACTGGCTGAGCGACGTCTCGAGCGGGTGGGCGCTCGGGGCGTCCTGCTATGCGCTGGCGGCGGCCGTGGTGCTCGTAATCGGCCACATTCGCGACAATCCGCCGCGTGACGCTGCCCCTGAGCCTGATCGTGGCGCCCGCGCTGGCGCTCGGGACTGAGTACTACCTCTTCGGCGCCGCCGGGCTGCTCACGGTCTGCGCCTTCGTCGGGCTGATCCTGGTGCCCGCGATCGGGTCGTACGGGCGCGTCTGGGAGAAGCTGGTCGCCGGCTTTCTCTCACTCTTCGTGCTGGCCGCGCTGGTGCTGATCGGGCTGGTGATCGGGGTCGTGATTTTCCTGAATTGGGACGAGATTTCCCACTGGTTCTAGGGGCCGCAAGGCCGCCCAGACCTACCATGTGCGGATGAACGCGAAGGAGACGCGCACCGAGCGTCATGCCGACCCCGGCAGCTTCGAGGAGCTCTCGGCGGCGATCGAGGCGGGCGCCGGGATGCCGGCCGTCGCACGCGCCGCCGGACGCGCTCTGGACGCGAGCGTGGCGCTGATCGATCGCTCGAGCAACGTGCTCGCGGTGGCGGCGGCGTCCCCGGATGAGGAGCGGAAGCTCCTCGCCGGCGGAGCGGGGGTGGAGACCGTTGAGCTGCGCGTTGCCGATGCGGCGGTCGGCGAGCTGCGCTGGCGGCCGCGCGGCGAGGACGAGCCCGACGCGGCGCTGCTCCGGATGGTCGCGACGCTGCTCGGACTCGAGCTGGAGCGCTCGCGCTCGCCGGAGTGGGCGACGGAGGAGGCCGCCGGCGATTTCGTGCGTGCCCTGCTCGCCCGCAACCTCACCGACGGAGCCGACATCGAGGCTCGCGCCGCTGAGCTCGGCACCGACCTCTCCCGCGGCACCGGGGTGCTGATCGCCCGGGCCGCGCCCCACGTCGCACAGACGGGTGAGTGGCGCGCCCGCGTACTGGCGATCGCGCAGCGGGCCATCCGAGCGGTGAGCGCGGGCGGCCTTGCGGGCGAGGGAAATCAGGAGGGCGAGGGAGCCGAGATCGTGGCGATCGTGCCCGCCGGCGACGACGAGCGCCTGAGCCGCGCCGCCGATGGTCTCGCCGACGAGCTCGAGGAGGGGTTGAGCGGGTTCTCGATCCGCGTCTCGCGGAGCAGGCTCGCCGCGGCCTCGGGCGAGCTCTACCGGGCCGCCCAGGAGGCCCTGCTGGCGGCGAACGTCGGCGAGGCGGAGGACCGGCGGGTGCTCGCCTTCGAAGACACGGGGGCCTACCGGCTGCTGCTGCCCGCGATGAGCGAGGACCCGGCGGAGCTCGAGCGCTTCTACTCCGAGACGGTCGAGCCGCTCGTCGCCTACGACGAGCAGTACGAGACCGAGCTGGTCGCCACCGTCGAGACCTATCTGGAGAACGACGGCAACGTCGCCGCGACGGCTCAGCAGCTCTTCACCCACCGCCACACGATCCGCTACCGACTCGAGCGTGCCCGCGAGCTCTGCGGGCATGACGTGACCTCCACCGAGGGCCGGGAGAAGCTCGGTCTGGGGCTGAAGGCGATGCGGGTCCTCGGGATCGCCTCGCCGAGGGGCCCGGCGGACGAACCGGGGACGGAGGCTGGTCGCGTACCCCCGGCCGAGTCGGATTAGGGCCGTCAGGCCCTAGTCGTTCTGGGCCGAGATCATCTCGCTGAGCACGGCCGTGCGATCCCGATCGTCCTCGGAGCGGTCGTCGCTGATCACGTGGCTGACAGCATTGATCAGCGCGAGATGCGTGAAGGCCTGAGGGAAGTTCCCCCAGTGGCGGCCGGTCCTCGGTTCGAGCTCCTCCGCGTAGAGACCCAGGGTGCCCGCGTGGTTGAGGAGCCGCTCGCACATCTCGCGCGCCGTCTGGGTCTCGCCGATCTCCGATAGCGCGGAGACCAGCCAGAAGGAGCAGATGGTGAAGGTCGCCTCCTCGCCGTGCAGGCCGTCGTCGGTCTCGTCGACGCGATAGCGGAGCACCAGCCCGCCCTCGGTCAGTTCCTCGTGAATCGCCTTGACCGTCTTGACCAGCCGCTCGTCGTCCGGCGGCAGGAAGCGAACCAGCGGGATCAGCAGGGTCGAGGCGTCGAGCGCGTCGGTGTCGTAGTGCTGGCGGAAGACGCCGCGGTCCGAGACACCGTGCTCGAGGATGTCCGCTCGGATCTGGTCCGCGACCGTGGTCCAGCGGCTGAGCCGGTCCTGGTCGCCGATCCGATCCGCGAGCCTGCAGCCGCGATCCAGGGCGACCCAGCACATCAGCTTCGAGGAGACGTAGTGCTTCGGCTCGCCACGCGCTTCCCAGATCCCCTGGTCGGGCTCCTGCCAGAGTGTGATCGCGGTCTCGACCTGGCGCGAGAGGGCCTCCCAGAGCTCGTGGGGGAGGTGGTCCTGGACCTTCGCGTGGATGTAGACCGAGTCGAGGAGGGCCCCGTAGACGTCGTTCTGGCGCTGATTGTAGGCGGCGTTCCCGATGCGGACCGGCTTCGCCCCCTCGTAGCCGGCGAGCTGATCGAGGGTGCTCTCGGTGAGGTCCCGCTGCCCGCCGATGCCGTACATGATCTGCATGCCGAGCTTGCCGCGGTTGATGTTCTCCCGGTAGATGTCCGCCAGCCAGCCCATGAAGTCGGTGGCCTCGTAGTCGAGGCCGAGGGTGTGGAGGGACCAGAGGGTGAAGGTGGCGTCGCGGATCCAGGTGAAGCGGTAGTCCCAGTTGCGCTCCCCGCCCGGGGTCTCGGGGAGGGAGGTGGTGAGGGCCGCGATCAGCGCGCCGGTGGGCGAGTAGGTCAGGCCCTTCAGCACGAGCGCCGAGCGCTGCAGGTGGTCCCGCCACGGGTGGTCAGGGAAGCTGCCGCTCTCGAGCCAGCGGCGCCAGAAGTCGATCGTTCGCTGGACGCGGCGCTGACAGTCCTCGCTCGAGTCCGGTGGAACCGGCGATGGTCCCCAGCTGAGCGCGGTGAAGCGGACCTCGCCTGCCTTCATCCGGTGGCGGGCGCGAGCGTCCGAGGCGTCGACGCCGAGGGCGAGATCGCCAGTCAGGATCAGCTTCATGTCGTCGTGGGTGAGCTCGGCGTCGGTCCCGGCGTCACCGCGGCGCTTCCACTCGACCCTGGTCGAGCCGTAGTCGAAGGCCGGCTGGCAGATCATCTCGATGTCGACCTCGCCCTGGACGCACTCGATCAGCCGCACCAGGACGTGCTCGGCCTCGTCGTCCGGGGGCGGGCGGCGGTGGGGCTCGAAGTCGTTCTCCTGCCGCCAGTCGCCGAGGGTGAGGACGTCGCGGACGATCACCCAGCCGGAGCCGGTCATCCAGGTGGTCTCAAGCACGTTGGTACCGGGCTCGTAGCGGCGGCTGACCGGCGCACCGAGCCCCGGGGGCCCGATCCGCCAGAAGCCGGCGCTGCGGTCGAGCAGGGAGCCGAAGATGCTCGGCGAGTCGAAGCGCGGCAGGCAGAGCCACTCGATCGACCCCTCGGGCGCGATCAGGGCGCCCGTGTGGCAGTCCGAGATGAACCCGTAGGAGGAGATTCGCGGGAACCGGGACTGAAGAGCGGGCATGCGCCCGGGAGACTATTTGGAGGCGCAGCCCGGCTTCGCCATCAGATCGCGGCCGCAGGCGGCCGCCCCGCACGACCGCTCGGGGCTACGCCCCTCGCTCACGATGGTGCGGCCTGGCGGCCGCTTGCGCGTACCCCTCCAACCCATCCTTCGCCCGCGCCGCCGACCAGTTGTGGTTCCACCGGAAGATCGGCCGGAGGATCGGGGTCAGGTAGCGGAGCAGCGGCCGGTCGGCGTGCACGATCCAGTCGAAGCGGACGTGGATCGTGCCGTTGCTGTTCGGCGCCAGGGTCCACTTGCCCGTGCCGGTCAGGTCGCCGACCACCTCGACCTGGAAGTGGGTCGGGGGATCGAAGACAGTGATCCTCGAGGTCGTCCTCAGCGTGTAGGGGAGCTTGCCCTTGAAGTGCTGGCGCGTCGTCGCCCCGGCTCCCGGCGCCTGATCGCCCTCGACCTCGATGTAGACGGGCTTCCACCACTCGGGGTAGGTGCGGGCATCGGCGAGCGCGTCGAAGATCGCCTCCTGCGGGGCATCGACGTCCCACTCATCGACGAACACGTACTCCCTGGCCATCTCTCCCTCCGCGGTCGGGCGGTGCCCCCTGATGCGTCCGGGACCCTCTCATGGATCAATGGCGCGGCCTAGACTCAGGCTCCGATCCCGGGTGGTGTAGCGCTAGCACTCCAGGTTTTGGTCCTGGCAGCCGAGGTTGGAATCCTCGCCCGGGAGCTGCGAAAGGGCGCGCTCTCGGCGCGCCCTTTCCATTGGTGCCGATGGCAGGAATCGTCCGTAATTGGTCATTGCGGACAGATCGCGAGCCCGCGATGATGCGCAAATAACCTCGACCCAGAAACCCCGCAGGATCGTCCTCCTCGCCTTCCCGGGGGTGCAGCCGCTCGATGTGATCGGCCCGACCGAGGTGTTCACGGGCGCCGACCGCCTCTCGGGCGGTGGGGCATACGAGGTCGAGGTGGTGGCTCAGAGGGCGGGTCCGATCATGGAGCGCACCGGCGCCTACGGGTTGGTTCCGAAGACGACCACCGCCCGCTGCCGTGGGCCGATCGACACGCTCATTGTGGGCGGCGGGTTCGGCGTCGAGAAGGCCGCCGACGACCTAGGGCTGATCCGCTGGCTCCGCAGCGCCGCCCGGCGCTCGCGCCGGGTCTGCTCGGTGTGCACGGGCAGCTTCCTGCTCGCTCGCGCCGGCCTCCTCGAGGGGCGCACCGTCACCACCCACTGGTCCGGGACCGGCGAGCTCGCCAAGCGTCACCCTGAGCTGACAGTCGACCCGAACCCGATCTTCATCCGCGACGGCAACATCTGGACCTCCGCCGGCGTCACCTCAGGGATGGACCTCTCCCTTGCGCTGGTGGAGGAGGACCTCGGGCGGAAGATCGCGGCGGAGGTCGCCCGCTGGCTCGTCCTCTTCCTCCAGCGCCCCGGCGGCCAGGCCCAGTTCAGTGCTCACCTATCGGCGCAGCTGGCGGAGCGCCGCCCGCTCCGCGAGCTCCAGTCCTGGATCGCCGACAATCTCGACTCCGACCTGCGGGTGGAAACGCTCGCCGAGCGTGTCGCGATGAGCCCCCGCAACTTCGCCCGCTTCTTCCGCCGTGAGATCGGCATGACCCCGGCGGCGTACGTCGAGGAACTGCGGGTCGAGCGAGCGCGGCAGCTGCTCGAGGAGAGCGCCGACCCGATCGAGCTGATCTCGGCGCGCTGCGGCTTCGGCACGCCGGAAACCATGCGCCGCGCCTTCGGGCGGCGGGTGGGAGTTGCCCCTGCCGGGTACCGCGCCCGCTTTACGCGGGCCGGGTCCGTCGCAACCGTTCCCAACTGAGAGGAGACCGCAGATGCAGATCGCGTACCTGCTCTACGACCGCTTCACCGCCCTAGACATCATCGGGCCACATGACGTCCTCAACTCCGTCCCGGGAAACGAGTCCGTCTTCGTCGCCGAGGAACGGGGACCCGTCCGCAACGAGTCGGACACCCTCTCCCTGGTCGCCGACGCGTCGATCGACGAGGTGCGCAGCCCGGACATCGTGGTCGTGCCCGGCGGCTTTGGGAACCGAGCCCTGCTCGAACACGAGCCGCTCCACGACTGGATCCGGACCGTTCACGAGAACACCGCCTGGACCACCTCGGTCTGTACCGGGGCCCTGCTGCTCGCGGCCGCCGGGCTGCTCGACGGTGTCCCCGCGACGACCCACTGGCTCGCCCGCGACCTGCTCGCGGAGCTGGGCGCGAAGGTGGTCCCCGACCGCGTCGTGGAGCACGGCAAGATCGTCACGGCGGCCGGCGTCTCGTCCGGCATCGACATGGCGCTCACGCTGGTCCAGCGGATCAACGGCGACGACGTCGCCAGGGCCGTCCAGCTCGGCATCGAGTACGACCCGGAGCCCCCGCTGGACGCCGGCTCCCCCGAGAAGGCGCCCGAGCCAATCGTCGAGCTGGTCAGGGCCGCCTTCGCGGCTCAGGGGGACCCCGTCGGCAGGAGTGACTGAAGCGCAGGGGGCCGCCCGCACGCCAAACCTCCCCGGATTACGCTTTCCGGGTGAACGCTCCCACCGCCCTGATCATGGCCGCAGGCCAGGGCACCCGCATGCGCTCTGCCGTGCCCAAGGTGCTCCACCCGATCTGCGGGCGCCCGATGGTCGCCTGGCCGATCCTCGCCGCCCAACAGGCCGGGGCGGGACGGATCTGCGTGATCGTCTCGCCCGATCGCGACCTCTCCCAGGCTCTTCCGGACGGCGCAGAGACGATCGTTCAGCCCGACGCGGATGGCACCGGCGGCGCCCTCCGCGCGGCGGTCGACGTGGTGCGCGCCTCCGAGACCATCCTGATCCTCTCCGGAGATCACCCGCTGGTCTCGGCCGAGATCATCGACGAGTTGGTCGCAACGCACCGCGACACCGACGCGGCGGCCACGGTGATGACAACCGAGATGGATGACCCGGGCTCTTATGGCCGGATCGTGCGGGGGTCCGACGGCGACATCGAGCGCATCGTCGAGGCCAAGGCCCCGGGCGATGCAACCCCGGAGGAGCTCGCGATCAAGGAGGTGAACGCCGGGACCTACGCGTTCGCGGGCCCCACCCTCGCCGACGCCCTCGACCGCATCACCAACGACAACGCCCAGGGCGAGTACTACCTCGGCGATGTCCTGCCCCTTCTGCGCGAGTCCGGTCTTCGCGTCGCCGCCTACAACGCTCCGGACCCCGGGGTGAACCTCGGTATCAACGACCGCGCCGACCTCGCCCGGGTCGCCGACGAGGCCCGCCGCCGGATCCTGGTCGGACACATGCGCGCCGGCGTGACCATCGAGGACCCCGGCGCGACCTGGATCGACGCCGACGTGGAGATCGCGCCGGACACGACGATCCTCCCCGGGTCGACGCTGCAGGGGCGCTCGAGCATCGGCGCCGGCAGCACGATCGGCCCGATGACCACCCTGATCGACTCGCGCGTCGGCGAGCGCGCCACCGTGGTCCACTCGTACCTGACCCGCTGCGAGGTGGCGAACGAGGCGACGGTCGGGCCCTTCACGTACCTGCGGCCCGACGCCCGGATCGGCGAGGGCGCCAAGGCCGGCACCTTCGTCGAGATCAAGAACTCCGAGATCGGCGCCGGCGCCAAGGTCCCGCACCTCTCCTACATCGGCGATGCGGAGGTGGGGGAGGGATCGAATCTCGGCGCGAGCACCGTCACCGCCAACTACGACGGGCGCAACAAAAACCGCACCAAGATCGGGAAGAACGTTCACACCGGGGTTGACACGACCTTCGTCGCGCCCGTAGAAGTCGGGGACGACGCATACACTGGGGCCGGGTCGGTGATCACCGATGACGTTCCGCCGGGGGCACTGGGCATCTCGAGGGCGGAGCAGAAGAATGTCGAGGGCTACGCGGCCAAGAAGTCGAAGGAACCGAGCAAGGACGAGGACTCTTGAGCACGATCGAGCAGACGCAGCCGGTTACCGAGATCGTTCAGGACTACCGCAAGCGCCTGATGGTCTTCGGCGGTCGGGCCTCCGGCCAGCTGGCCGCGCACATCGGCCGCAACCTCCAGGTCGAGCTCGGCGAGGTCACCCTGAAGACTTTCTCCGACGGCGAGGTCTATTGCCGCTACGAGGAGTCCATCCGCGGCGCCGACGTCTTCATCGTCCAGTCCACCGCCGCGAACGAGACCGAGAACATGACCCCCAACGACGCGCTCATGGAGCTGCTCGCCATGATCGATGCGG
>JBKPND010000025.1:0-8820 GCA_046732465.1 Actinomycetota bacterium | reverse complement strand
TCGGTGGCGGCTTCGGCCACGCTGGGGCTGCGTTCGAGCATCGCGCCGATGACGATCGATCCGATTGGGAGGCGCGCACGCCTGATCCAGCCTCCTCGGCCGAGGCCGTATCGGGTTCGCGCACGCTCTCCCGTCAATATGCGCGAGACGTCGAGATCCAGACGGCGCATCGCTTTCGCCAATCGCCGCGCGGCCAGCTCCGCCGAGATTGCCGTGTGGACCGAGCCGACGAGCTGGAGTGCACGGAGGGGCCGCGACGCATGACCCGGCGGTGCTGCGCTTCCTCCGCCCACGGGGATCGCCACGATGCCCCCTCTCCTCAGCGTCGCGGCTGCTCGGGATATGGCAGCAACCGCCGCCTCCCCCTGGGCATTGATGAGGACGGCGTCGGGGGAAGCGTCCTCCGGGGGCCCGAGATCAGCGAGGGGCCGCTCTCTCACCTCGAGGCCGGCCTCTCGCAGGAGCTCGGCGAGTTCGTGGTCACCCTCGCACTGGATCAGCCCGTGCTCGGGCGCCAGAACCGCCCAGACCCAGCTGTGCCGCTGGGCTAACAGGACCTAGTGCCTCTGCCCGGGCGGGCCGGTCGGAGGGCCCTGATTGCGAGCGGCAAAGAGCTTCTCCTGACCATCGAAGTGCGCTTACCCGGCTAGGAGGAACCGGCAACTACGAACCAACTCTACCCCCGTTCCTCCCGCGCAGGGCCCCTCGCGCCATGAAGACGGGAAACTACGCGGCGGAGATCTGCGGGGCAACGAGGCGCACTGACAATGGCCCAAGAAGGCTTTCCACGCGAGGACGAATTGCGACGGGGCATCTGCTCGTGAGCCGGCGAAGCATCAGATCGAAGCGCAGGCTCGCCCGAGAGCTCTTCGACCAGTTGAGCAGGGCGGAACAGGATGAGGCGCTCGGTCTGGATCTCGCGGAGGCTGTGCGCAACGGCGACGTCGAACTGGGTGATCTCGTGACCCGGCAGGTCGGGACGGACACTCCGACGGAAGCGCCCTCCGCCCGGCCGCGTCCTCCATTCTTTCGATCGGTCGCAACCACCTACGCGACGACCGTCGGCGTGGCGCTGGTGTCGTTCTGCAATGTCCTGATCACGGCTCGCGTTCTGGGGGCAACTGGCCGCGGATCGGTGGCGTTCCTGACCACGGTCGCGTTCCTCACCGCCCAGCTCGCGACTTTCGGCATCTTCCAGGCGGATGCCAACATCGCGGCCAGCGAGCCTCGCCTGACACGCTCCCTCGCCGGGACCTCGGTCGTGCTCTCCGTGCTGTTTGGTGGGCTGGCCGCTGGATTCGTGGGGCTCCTGATCGCGACATTTCCCGTGGTCGGAGCCGGCTCCGAGCCCGGACTGATCGTCCTCGTCCTGGCCGCGCTACCGGTGCTGGTGCTGCAGCCGTGCCTCGACCAGCTGCTCAGAGCCCACTACATCTTCGGGCTCGCCAACACGGCGACGGTTGTCCCTCTGCTCATCAATCTGGCGGTGAACGGCGCCCTTGCCGCGTTCGGCGCCCTGACCGTTGGAACGGCGGTCTCCATGTGGGTGGCGGCCGAGGCGATCAGCACTGCGATGGTCGCATGGGGTGTCGCCCGCCATCTTGGAGGCTTCGGCCGGTTCGAATTCGGGCTCGCCAAGCGCATGCTGGCTTTCGGCATCAAGGCCCATATGGGCCGGGTGATGACACTCGGGAACTACCGGCTCGACCAATGGATCCTCGGCGCCATTGCCGGGCACCGCGAGTTGGGGCTCTACACGGTCGCCGTGGCCTGGGCGGAAGCGCTCTTCTTCCTTCCAACCGCGCTGGTGCTGGTGCAACGCCCGGATCTGGTTCGGGCGTCCACTCCGGAGGCGGAGAGACAGGCGTCGATCGTGTTCCGGGGGGCCTTCCTGATCACCTTGGTTCTGGCCGTCGCCATGGCCGTCCTCGCGCCATTCCTATGTGTGACGCTCTTCGGCGAGTCGTTCCGCGGCTCCATCGAGATGCTGCGCATCCTCTCACTTGGGGCCTTCGGCATCGTCGCCCTCAAGCTGCTCGGAAATGCCCTCACAGCCCAGCGGAAGCCGCTGCTCGAGACCGCCGCGATCAGCGGAGCGTTCGTGTGCACCGTCGTCCTCGACATCATCCTGATCCCGACGCATGGCGGCTTGGGCGCGGCCATTGCGTCGAGCGTCGCCTATATGCTCGGCGGAATCTTCGTGGCGCTCATCTTCACCCGGGCGCTGAACGGCCGCCTCGCCGACCTGGTGCCTCGGGGCTCGGAGTTAGGGTGGGTCTGGCTGCGCATCCGGGGCGCCCGGTCCCCAGCTTCCGGCAGCTCGCCGCGCTAGATCATGCCCCGCGGCCCGGCCCATCCGTTATCCAGCGCCGACGCCTGCGGGAGATCGCGGTGATCACCGGCCAGCCGGGAGCGCGGACGCGTAGCCGCCGGACCGTCGGAGAGACCTTGAACCGAAAGATGCCCATCCCTTCTCCTCGGTAGATCCCGATGCGCGGGACGGTCATCGGCGAGGATGCGGAGATCCCTCCGTCGAGCGTCGCCGCCGCGACGTAGCCCGCAGCGAGCGCGAACCGGACCACCCGAGCGTCGTAGTACCCGAAGGGATAGGCGAGTGAATCGCACCGTCCTCCGATTCGCTCGATCAAAGCGGAGCGCGAGGCGGACAGTTCGGTTCGCAACTCCGCGTCGGGAAGGGCCGTGAGTTTCGGATGCGACCGGGTGTGCGAACCGATCTCCCAGCCGGCCTCGGACAGCCGCCGGAGCTGGTCCCATGAGGCGGGTAGTAGCTCGCCCTCGTGGGGACCCCCGATCCAGGGTTCCATTCCAGGCCAGGACATCGGCCCCGGGCGGTCGGGGAAGTCGGTTGGGACGAATACGGTCCCGGGCACGCCGAGCCGGGCAAGGAGCGGGTAGGCGTGCTCCGCGATCGATGCATAGGCGTCGTCGAAGGTGACCGCCATCACCCGCCCTGGGGCTTCGCGCGCCGCCTCGGCGAACGTCACTCCTCGATAACCACGAGCAAGCAGATGGTTGATCTGCCGTTCGAGATCGGCCGGCGCGATCACATAATCCGTCGGCCAATCCTCGCTGACCCCGTGGTAGCAGAGGATCAGGCTGTCTCCCTTGGACATTCGGACGCGATTATCCCTAACCCACCGCGCGGCTGATCCACCGCCGCGGACGTTCGTGCTCAGCCATTCGGACCGCAAATCTGACCGCTGTGCGAATGGCCGGACCGCGCGCCAGTACCAAGGTCGCCAAGCCGGGGTCGTAGTCCGCGAAGCGCTGCTTGTAAGCCTCGCCGCCGCGCAGCAGCCGGTACTCGGAGCTTCCCTCCTCGAGCGCGGTCCTGACGGCGTGCGTGAGCAGGACGAACCCGACCGCGTAGCGGTCCCAGGCCGGATCACGGCCCGACTGGTAGTAGAGCTCGCTGCCGGCATAGCGAAAGCCGTACAGGGCCGCGACCGGCGCGTCGTCCACCTCAGCCAGCCAGAAGCGCAGCCAGCCGTTGTCCAACGCCAGCCGGGCGAACTCACGGTGGAAGGCTTGACGAGCGGGGCTGAACGCCGTCGAGCCCTCCGGGCCCCAGCGGGCGGCGTGCAGTTCGAACAGGACGGTGAGGTCGTCCTGCAGCCGGGTGGGATCGTCGGCGAGTCGATAGCGCAGCCTGTGCTCGCGCAGGAGCTTGCGCTCGCGGCGGCGCACCTGCTGGCGGAAGTTGCGGCTCCGCGATGCGAGCACCTCCTCAAAGGTCCTTTCGTGGGCGCGTAGCACCGGGCTGCTCTCCTGCACCGCCACGATCCCGCCCAGCAGCTCGCTCCAGTGCTTGGCCCGAAGCATCTGCTCTCCCAACAGCACGTCCCAACCTCCGAGCGAGCCGTCGCGGAGCGCGCGCTGCAGTGATCGCGCCACCGCCGCGCCATCGGCGGGATCGCAGATCGGGCCCAGCTCATCGCTCGGACCGTGGCCGAGGAAGCGCAGAACGCGAGCGGGTCCCAGGCGCGAGCGATAGAGCGGGACGATCGCGGCGAGGCCTCCATCCTGGCGCCGAGAGCCGAGCAGAACGAGCTCATCCCGGCCGTAGTGGCGCCACCAGGTCGACAACCATTCCCTGGTGGCGAAGATGTTGTCAGCGCGCTGCGCGAGGCTCTCCCAGTCGCCTTCAACCGCGTCCAGCCCGGGCAGCCGCTCGAGGCGAAGATCGGACGATTCGGATCGCGCCTCCATCACTCGAGCGGGATCTCCCAGCGCTCCCAGTCCGCATCGCTGACTGACCACATCCGGCCGGCGAGTGGCGCGAGCGCGGCTGCGAGCATCGCCAACGCGAGCGCATCCGTAAGCCTCTCGCCGCCTGCGACGTGCCAGAAGGCGCTCGCCAGGGCCAGGAGGATCGGTGACCAGACGGGAACGATTCGTCGACGAAGAAGCGCGACCGCAAGCAGGATCAGCCCGAACACGGTTCCGGCCGAGAAGAAGATGATCCAGTAGGCCTTGTAGGCGAAGCTATCCCCGAGCTCGGCATGGAGGTGGACCATCGCTTCGCGATTCTCGAAGTCGGCCATCGCGAGGTCGAAGACGCTGAACGCGAAGCTGGCGGTGAGGCCGATCAGCCCGACGGTCACCATTCCGGCGGCCACCTGTCCCAGCGTCACCCGCCGGCTGCGGAGCAGCCGGATGACGCCGATCATCCCGGCGATCCAGATCAGCGCGCCCAGGGTCGATGCAATTTCGGCGATCACATATCGGGCCTTGTGACCCGCGACCTCGGCCAGGTACGCCGCATCGTCATCCGCCCAGGCCGGGTCGATCAGCGTGTCAAGCAGAAAAAGAAGCGGCCCCAGGACCAACCCGGTCGCCGCCAGCGTTCGGCCGAAGCGCCGCGAGTCCGACAGTCCCAGCATGGCAGGCCCGTCGTAGTATCAGGTCGACCACGGATGGCCAAACCAATTGCGGCTGCTGCGCCCGGCATCGTGCGGAGGCCGATCAAGCGCCTCTTCCGAGTTTTCGGAGTCGCCACCAGCGACTTTCGTCCGTTGCCGGACTATCTGATCATCGGCACACATCGCGGCGGGACGACCTCACTGCATCGATACCTCCAGAGGCATCCTTGCGTGGCGCCGAACTTCCCTCGTCTGCAGAACGTCAAGGGCGTCCGGTATTTCGACGAGAACTTCTTCAGGGGCCTCGACTGGTACCGCTCCCACTTCCCGACCGCGGCGTACAGGTCCTATCTGCGGCGCCTCCGCGGGGGGCCCGTCGTGACCGGCGAAGCCAGTTCCTACTACCTGTTCCACCCCGCTGCCCCCGGACGAGCTGCGAAGGCCGTTCCTCAGGCCAAGGTCATCGCGCTGCTTCGCGATCCGGTGGCGCGAGCGTATTCGCACTGGAAGCGTGAGCGCCGTGACGGCACCGAGCCACTCGAGAGCTTCGAAGACGCGATTGCGGCGGAGCCCGGGCGCTTGGCGGGCCAAGTCGAAAGGATCCTGGGCGACGACACCTACTACAGCTATGCGCACGAGAACTTCTCCTACGTCTCGCAGGGCCTGTACCTGGACTCCCTGGAGAGATGGTTGGAACACTTTCCGCGCCGGCAGCTGCATATCGAGATCAGTGAGCGCTTTCTCGAGGACCCACAAGCGGGTTATGACCGCATTCTGCGGTTCCTGGGACTGCCGCCGTTCTCGTTGCGCGACGCCGAGAGGCTGAACGTGACAGCTCAGCGGACAGGTGAAGGGTTGAAATCGGAGACACGGCGCGCGCTGGTTGCTCGCATCGCCCCCCACAACCGCCGCCTCGAAGAACGCCTAGGGATTGAGCTCGGATGGGACGGTCAGTAGATGGCGACCAAGACGATCCTCTGCACGTTGGGTCCGGCGTCGCTGCGCCCGGACGTCATCGAGGAGCTTGACGCTCGTGGCATCGACCTGTTTCGCATCAATCTGTCGCACACGCCGCCCGATGCCGTCGAGAGCACGATCGAGTTCGTGCGCCGATACTCGTCCACCCCGATCTGCATCGACACGGAGGGCGCTCAGGTCCGCTGCGGGACGATGATGCCGGGCGTCGCCATCTCGGAGGGCCAGGCGATCAAGCTCACTTCGACCGACAGCCTCGGGATGGCGGATACGCTGGCGATACGGCCCGCTTCGGTCTTCGGGGACCTCCGGGTGGGGAGCATCCTGAAGGTCGACTTCGACGGCGCGGAGCTTCGAGTGACAAAGGTCGGCGAGGGCGATGCCGAGGCGATCGCCGTCGATGGCGGCCACGTGGGCTCCAACAAGGCGGTGACCGTCGATCCTCCTGCCCGACTGCCGCCGCTCACGGATCACGACGCCACCGCAATCGAGCTTTCCGTGCGCCATGGGATTCGGCACTTCGCGCTGTCGTTCACGAACGGTGCTGGCGACGTCGCCCACCTCCGCGAGCTTGTCCCGCCGGACTCCCACGTGATCGCGAAGATCGAGAGCAGAACCGGAGTTTCCAACGTCGAGGGAATCACCGGAGCAGCGGACGCGGTGCTGATCGATCGGGGCGATCTCTCACGCGAGGTGCCGATCGAATACGTCCCCGTCTACCAGAAGCACATCATCCGCTGCGCGAACGCGCTGAACACGCCGGTCTTCGTCGCGACCAATCTGCTCGAGTCGATGATCAAGAGTCGCGTTCCCACGGTGGCGGAGGCGAACGACATCGTCAACACTCTCTATGACGGGGCGCACGGCCTTGTCCTCGCCGCGGAGACCGCGATCGGCGAGCATCCGGTCCAGAGCGTCGACATGGTCCTTCGCGTCCTCGAGGCGTTCGAGCGTTCCACCGCACGCCCGGTGTTCGGGGAGCAGCCCGCCGCCGCCGATCTTCGCTGAGTTCGTCCTCAACCTCCGGTCCCGGCGACCTCGTCCGCGACTCGCAGGAGGTGGGCGATGTAGTTGCGCCTACTGAACCGGGCCCGAGCGACGTCGCGGGCGCGTATCCGCATCCGATCGACCTCGTCCTGGTTGGCGGGGTCGATCACCCAGCGGATCGTCCGAGCCAGGGCCTCCGCGTCATCGGGCGGCACGATCAGGCCGGTCTCACGATCGTCGATGTAGTCGCGGACCCCGGGCGTGTCCGTGACGATCACCGGCTTCCCGAGCGCCATCGCGTTCAAATAGGTCTGTTGGCCCGCGCTGCGATCGACCCCCGCGCGAAGGGGCACCACCACGGCCGTGGCCTCTCTCAACCGCTCCGTGAATCGCTCTCGGGACAAGGGCGCGGCCCGAACGTTGGCCGGCATCTCGACGTCGCCGAGCTCGTTGGAGGCGATGATGATCGGGGCTTTCACCTCCGGCGCGGCCGCGATCACCGGCCGATAGTCGCGCAGGGGATCCCGCTTGCGCCCGCGGCGCAAGCCACCGCCGACGAAGACCCCGCCATCATTGCGGAGCGGCAGTTCCAGCTCCGACTCCGGAAGCGTGAAGCAGAACGGGGTGAACCGCACCCTCTCCGCGGGGACCCGCCACTTCCGGGGGAACCTCGCCAGCTCCCAGCTCGAGAGCACACAGAAGGTCATGTGATCGCCGTGCATCGCGCGCACGGCGGTGGCGCGCGCCACGAGGTCGGCTCCGCTCGTCGCGCTCCTCCAACTCGCGTCGCTCATGACCACGGGGGGCGGGGATCGCATCCGCGCGATCAGCATGGCGGCGATCTGATCCGCTCGCCACGTGCCGGTCAGGATCACGGCCGGATACCGCTGCACCTCGGCTAGCAGGCCCCGCAAGAAGGCCCGGAGCGAGAGCCCTTCGCGCTCGAAGATGTCCACCCGGTCCGTCCACTCGGGGTAGTCGTGGTATCGGAGCGTGGAGAGGATCCGCGCGCGCGCCACCGGGTAAAGCTAGCCGTGCACGAGTGCCGTCAGCGCCAGGCGTACAGCAGCGAGGCGGATTCTTGCTCGAAGCCGAGCGTCGTCAAGAGAGACCGCAGTCGATGCGGCTCGGCGCCCGGCATGTGGTGTACCTCCATGGTGATCTGGTCGATCCGTCCTGCGGTGCGCTCATCCATCTCCCTGAAGATGTCGTGTTCCGCCCCCTCGCAATCGACCTTCAGGTAGCTGCATCGCTGCACGTCGGCGTCGTCCATCAGGGACTCGAGGGTGGACATGGGCACCGTCTGCACGCTCGACCCGGTCCCGTGCGTGGGGGCCTCCAGCTTGGTTCCGCCGACCTCGGCATAGATCGAGCTGAACAGCGCACTGCCCCCGACGTGCAGAGTGGCGCTGCCGGAGGACCCACCGATCGCCAGCCGCCGGATATCGACGTTCTCGCAGCGATTCAACCGAACATTGCGCCGCAGGGTCTCGAACGTCGATTGCTCGGGCTCCACCGCGATCACCCGACCGGTCGGCCCGACGGCCCGTGCTGCCAGAACGCTGAAGCAGCCGATGTTTGCCCCGATGTCGATGACGGTGTCACCCGGGCGCAGGCGCTGCCCCTGGCTCAGGTAGCAGTTCCTGATCAGGGTCTCGTAGAAGGTGTAGCGGTCGCCTCGCCGAGGACGGATTTCCATCGCCAGACCGTTTCGCGTCCGCAGGATGTAAGGCCGTCTGCGGAGATTGGCCCGGTCCAGAACCAGGGGGATCGGGTTCTCCACCTTGCGCAGAACCCGGGCGAGGTCAGCGATCGCACCCATGTGATGTGCGAATTAGCAGGTCCCGCGCGAAACGCAAGGGTCGACCACCCGCAGGCGGCTTCCCCAGTCGACCCCCGGGCGGGCGTCGAAGAGGTAGCGCAGGACGCCGTCCGCCTCCCAGGTGGGCAGGTCGTAGCGCTCGCCGAGCTCGAC
>JBKPND010000024.1:0-5963 GCA_046732465.1 Actinomycetota bacterium | reverse complement strand
AGGCCGAACTTGGCCGGGTCGGCGTCGGAATCGTCGCGTGGGACGAAGAAGTACTCCGCGCCCGCTGGCTCGACGGTGACGAGGAGTCGCACTTGCTCGCTACGCACGGTGAATGCGTGCGGCACGTTCTTCGGGAGCGCCGCGTATGAGCCGGCCTCGACCTCGATCTTCTCGTCGCCCACGTAGGCGGTGATCGCGCCCTCCACGACGTACAACGTTTCGTCCTCACGGGTGTGGGTGTGCATCGGCGGTTCGTCGCCCGCGCGCACGCGCCACTCGACGACCGCCCAGTCGCCACCGGACTGGTCGCCGGCGAGCTTGAGCTCTGCGCTCGAGCCACCGCCGTAGGTCACGGTACGTCCAGCCCCGGGACCGGAGAGGACGGGTTCACTTAGAGCCATGGTTTGCTCCTCCGATTGGGAACGGATTTCCATGTAACGACTCCGTGCCCCGAGCATCAACAGCCGCTCACGATCGCTCCTTCGCTTCCGTGATTCGGCCGGAGGCGGGGCCTCTCTCCTAGCTTCGCCGGCGGGGGCTCTCGCCTCGGATCCTCCCGATTAGCGCCCTGCCGCCTCGCAGCGGACGCGGTCGCATGGTGAGTTCCGCTTTCACGCCGCGTTAGCCCGTTGCGATGGTGGAACGAAGATCGCGGCCCGATCGACGGTCTCTGGGCCGTAGGCGTCGCGCGCGCGACGGTGGTGGCGTTCGTGCAAGATGAACGCAGCAACTCCGATGGGTGCTCCGACGGCAACCGGAATCGCAACCGAGTGGACGCCCGCGGCTTCCAGCACCAGGCCTGCGCACGCCCCGACCACCACGCTGTTGACCACCGCGACCATCCCGGCGGCAGTAAGAAGCGGTTTCAGAAGTCTCGGACCTTGAGCCCGCGTCCGGGGTCGCGAATGATGTGAGCGCCGGAGCGAGGGGCACCGTATGGCCGAGTCGGTACATGTCGATGATGGGATCTGGGCGGTGCTGGAGCCGCTGTTGCCGGAACGTGTGCCTCGGCGGATTGGGCGTCCTCGTGTTGATAACCGCATCGCGTTCACGGGCATCCTGTTCGTGCTGGTGACGGGTGTGCCGTGGCGGGTGCTGCCTCGGCAGCTTGGCTGCTCGGGCGTCACGGCGTGGCGGCGGCTGGCCGAATGGCAGGCGGCCGGCGTGTGGGATCGCTTGCATCGCGAGTTGCTCAGGCGGCTCAACGCCCTCGGGCGGCTCGACTGGTCGGCCGGGGTGGTGGACGGCAGCCATATTCGCGCTTTGCGTGGCGGTCCGCTGACCGGCAGGTCGCCAGTCGACCGCGGCCGCACCGGGTCCAAGCACCACCTGATCGTGGACTGTCACGGCGTGCCGCTGGCCGCGACGCTGACCGGTGGCCATCGCAATGACGTCACCCAACTGCTGCCCCTCGTCGATGGGATCGGCGCGATCGCGGGCAAACGCGGTCGGCCTCGCCGACGACCGGACCGGTTGATCGCCGATCGCGGCTATGACCACGACAAGTACCGTCGCGAGCTGTGGCGCCGAGGCGTCAAACCAGTGATCGCGCGGCGTTCTACCGAGCACGGCTCCGGACTCGGCGGGTGCGCTGGGTGGTCGAGCGCACGTTCGCCTGGCTGCACAACTTCCGCCGGCTCCGCATCCGCTGGGAACGCAACGCCGGCCTGCACTGTGCATTCCTGAGCCTCGGATGCTCGCTCATCTGCTGGCGACACATCCGACCGTGACGCAACAACGAGGTCCGCCGCTCGGACGCACGCGAATGCGGGAGCGGCGTGAGAGCCGATCGCCGTCGAGGGACGCTTGGTCCTCGTCCGTTGCGAGAGCCTGCCAAGGAGCCGCAGGGGAAGCCCGCATCCGTCCGGAAGCGGAAGTGCTCGTTGGGGCCATCCGTTCCACTCGGCTCCGAAGCGGAGGGCCCTAGAGCTTGTCCTCTAGCTCAGCCGCCTTTTCGTCGTGACGGCCGGCGCTTTGGCCCTCGCGGGAAATCTGTTGCTCGGCTTGCGTGGCGCGCGTGCCCAGTTCCTCGGCGCGGGCGGCCTCCTTCTCGGCGGAGGCGGCGCGCTCGGTGGCTTCCCGGCGCAGAGCCTCGGCTTCCGGGCCCAGTTCCTGAGCCTTGGCGGCGTGGGCGTCTGCCTCTTGACGGTGTCCGGTGGCTTCTGAAGCCAGCCGCGCGCGCGCGACCTGTTTCTGCTCCGCGCGGCGTCGGGAATAGACCGCCACGAGAGCCAAAACGATCAGCACGGCCACGACGATCGCGATGATCACAAATGCCGACATGCGGACCCTCTTTCTCGTTCCTCTCTAGGACGCACCGCTCGACGGGATGAGGAACGCGAAGAACCCAGCGCGCAATTACCTAACCCAAGCGTATCTGCATGTACGCCACCTGTCGCACCCGGACCGGCTCGAGCGCTATCCGCGCCGGACCAGGGCCGCACCATCACGTCGTCAGCCCTCAACATCACCGGCGGGGCCGGAGCTCGAATAGGTGTTTAAACGGATTGAACGCCCCACGCTGCACCGGTTTTCGCGGTCCACTCCAGCCCTGGGCGGATGCACGGAAGCAGCGAGCCGTCCTGCTTCAGCGTGGTCGCGGCAGGCAGGCGCTCACGCGATTGTCGGAAAGGACGCGAGGAGCGAGCGTCTCGAAGCCGCGTCCGTCGACCCGCGCCCGCTCGGGACGACGAGCAGGCGCGCGGGTCGAGACTGCTCCTTCGACAACGGGAGCGGTCGATGGCGCGAAGCTCGAGGTCTCGCTCGCGACCCGGTTGGACGACAGCGCGAGCGCTCGTCCGGGGGGCGGGATCGGCGAGCGTGCGCCTCTCCTGCTGCCGCTGGTCGCCCGCGTCGTCGGTTGTCGAGAGGATCCTGCGATCATGCGCCGCTGGGAGCCAGCGGTAACGATGCATCGAGCTGACCCGACAACGCGCCGCCCGTCGCGGCCGCCGTACCCGGCCCCTCGCGACGATTTGGCGAGCGGCCGTCCCGATGTGGGCGGCGGCGATCGCGACCGTCGCGGGCGCTGCGTGCAGCCTCATGGTCTCGCGCGCGGATCTCGCCGTTGGGCCATTCGTTGGGCCAAACCCCGTCGTATTGGGCCATATCAGGCCCGTCGCAAGACCCCAGCGGGCTGGCAGTTACGGCGGTTGCAGGTGTTTTCGCGCGTGAAAGGCGCGACGAACGCCATGCCTCACTACGCGAGAGGACGGTGGTTCGAAACCACCCGCGGCCCATCTCAAAAGGGCCATGAGCAGGCACTTTGCTGGGAAGTACCGGGGACTGCGGCCGGCCAAGCTGGGGCCGCGGGTGTTGGCTGGTCCGGCGTGTCGTTGCCCCAGAACTCGCGTGGCCGCCGCTGACCGCACTTGAGCGGATCTGCCGAACGGCGCCTTGCTTGACATGCGAGAGGTCGCCGGTCCGAACCCAGCCTCGCTTATCATCGTCCGAAGGGTGGCATCAGCCTCGGTCCACCGTCTTGCGGCGGTGATCTGGCCGGCGCGGGAAGTGAGATGATCTCCTGTGCAGGGTGAGGAGCGGCTGTGTCGGGCAGCTGCGGCCTGCGACGGGAGGTCACCTGCATGGGTGCAGGCCCTGTCGGACCGATCGGGCGTTGTCTTTGATGACGAGTGCGCGGTCGTCAATGCCGGGATCGCGCTGGGGCGGCGGCTGGGGATCGAGGCGCTCGTCGACGCGACGGTCAGGCTTGGCGCGCGGCCGCGCGCCTGCGGCCGGGACGCAAGGTGGCGGTGTGATCTGGCCCCATCGCGACGGCCTGAACTGGCCACCACTTGTCCGATCGTCGGCTGACACCTGGAGCTCTCTCGAGCGCATGGCGAAGGTCGGCAGGGAGTGGGATCCGGGTGTGGAGCAGTCGAGCAGCTCCGTCGTGATCGGAGCGGTTCAGTGCAAGACTTGGGTTGCCTTCGTGCGGTTCGCCGTGGGCCATCCGCGTGAACGCCGGTTGCGAGGGGGTCGACGTGATGTCCAGACCGTTCCAGCTGCTCGCAGTGTCCCTCCCACCGGGCGATCTGGTTGGTCGCCTCGTGGCCGTCGTCGATCGACTCGAGGCCAACAGCGGCGTTCGCGTGCTGGACATGATGATCGTGAGCAAGGCCCAGGACGGCAGTGTCGTCCGGTCGTCTTTCGGTGAGGACGACGACTTCGGTGAGCTTGTCGCAAGGCTCTTACCGATCGGCGGCGCCGGGCCCGAGTCCGGCGGTGGCGCAGCTGCCCAGCTGTGGGGACTGACGCACGCCTTGCCGGCCGGGACGGCGGTCTCCTTTCTGCTGGTCGAGCACCGCTGGGCTCGAGAGATCTTTGACGTGATCGATGAGGAGGACGGCGCTGTGTTGGGTGACGGCTTCCTCACGCCGGAGCTGGGTCTGGTCATCGACGCCGAGGTCACTGCGATGGAGGATGCGGCTCGATCCATCGCCGCGGCGCAGGCTGCCGAAGCGGACGCGAGACTTCGAGCCGTAGTGGCGATGGCCGAAGCCGACGAGGCCGTGGCCGCCTCGACCCGGATCCGGTCGGCGGCCGCCGCCGAAACCCTGAGGGTGCTGACGGAGGCGGGCTTGCTGCAACAGACCGCGGCGCACGAGGCAGCCGACGCGCTCAGCACTGCGGGCCTGATCATTGCCGCCGCCGACGAGGCGGCGGACCGCGCCGTCGACGAGCACGTGTCGCGAGTCGAGGCGGCGCACGAAGCCGCGGCCGAATCCATCGCCGAGGACTTGGAGGCCGTGCGGGCCGCCGATGAGAAGGCGGCCGACGCCCGCACGGCCGCCTCGGTCACCCCGGCAGAGATCCGCGTGCTGCGCTACCTGCCGACGACGCTGAGCTTCGCGCTCATCGCCGACAAGCTGGGGATCTCACGAGGAGCGGCCAAGAGCCGGGCCGAGCGCGCCTACAAGAAGCTCGGTGTACACGACCGTGCTGCCGCGGTGGATCGGGCGCGGTCGCTCCGAGTCTTGCCGTGACTGCATCCGCGTAGACAACAGTCTGTTGCCGTGGCCCGCGGGTTGCACTGGGCGGACCGTCGCTGGGCTGGGAAGAGTGGGAAACGCAGCCACGGACTCGCACGGCGTGCCGAGGCCGGTGGTGCTGTAGCAGGCGGACGCCGACACGCCCAGGGTCCGGCAGATCGGCTCGACGCCGACGCTGTCGTCGTCTCGATCATCCTGCTCGTCCGGCGCCGCGCAGGCGACGGGTAAGGAGGCAATCCCGGGGTCGCTCGACGCGATCTACGAGCAGTGCGACGAGGGCGATGATGCGGCAGCCGCGCAGGAAGTTGAACGAGCACGTGGGCCTGAGTAGCTTCAACGCATGGCTAAGCAGCGAGGCGCAGGCAAAGGCAGCCGGGTACGCGACGCGATCACCGGTCGCTTCCTCAAGAAGGGCACCGAAAAGCGGCGCCCAAGGGGCACCGTGGTCGAGCGGCTCAAGAGCCGCAGCGGTCGCAAGAAGTAGCCGACGGCCTCCACACGGCGGCAACCCAAGTCTCGAGCTTGCGGCGTAAAGAGGCGAGCCGGGGAACGGGCACAGCGCGAATCCTGGGACGGATCTGGAACTCCAGGAACCGGCTTTCGCTTCGCGCGAGACACTGATCGTGGCCCCACATCGCGCGTGAACGATGATCTTAGGACTACTCTTGGCGGTCGCTTCAGCGGTGGGCACCAACGTCGCGTTTCTGTTCAAGCACCGCGGCGCGGTGCTCGCCCCGCCGATCCGGGTCCGCCATCCGCTGCACAGCGCCGCCGATCTGTTTCGCTCCAGATGGTTCGCCGTCGGCTGGGCCGTGGCGATCGTGGCCTGGGGGCTGCACGTCGGCGCGCTCTCGCTCGCCCCGCTGTCGATCGTGCAGGCCGTCCTCTCCGGCGGGCTCGTCTTCCTCGCCGTGCTCGCCGAGCGCTTCTTCGGCTTTCACCTCGGACGGCGACAATGGGTCGGCATCACGA
>JBKPND010000023.1:0-6813 GCA_046732465.1 Actinomycetota bacterium | reverse complement strand
GACCACCTCCACCAGCTCGTCGCCGACGAACCGCAGGGCGGCGCCGTCATCGGCCGCGTATCCGGCGGGCATCCCGTTCAGCAGGTGGCGGTGAAACGCCGCGCGGCGGTTGCCGGCGCCGTAGTGGACCGCGTTCGAGTGCCGGACGAAGCCGAGGGCCGGCACCCGGTTGACCTCGTCGTGATAGCCGCTCACCGCTTCGGCGAACCAGCACAGAGACCCTGCGCTGAGGCCGCAGAGGATCACCCCGGCCTCGTACGCCTCGCGAAGCATGGAGTCGATGCCGTGCGCCCGCCAGACGCCGAGCAGCGAGATCAAGCTGCCTCCACCGACGTAGATCAGGTCCTGGGCAAGGAGGTGCGAGCGGATGTCCGGGACGCCGCGCTCCCGGCGAAAGAGACTGAGATGCGAGGGCCGCGTGCGGTCGCGGAAGGCGTTGTAGAAGCGCACGATGTAGTGGTCGGCGTCACCGCTCGCCGTCGGCAGGAAGCAGACGCGCGGGCTGGCCGTCCCGGTGAGGCCGAGGACGTAGTCGTCCAGCAGCGGGTTCCCCGACTCCTGCGAGAAACCGCCGCCGCCGAACGCCACCACCTGTCTCATCGGCTGCATGCAGGGAAATTGTCGGTCGCCGGGGCGAGATCGTCCTTGGACCGATGTCGAAAGATCGCCGATGCCCGCTCGACCGGCTGTCGAACGCCGGCGCGGGGACGGGGCTAGACGTGCCTGGCTGTGGGGTGATGTCCCCTGCGGACGATCGGCTCCGGGCCGCGCTCGCGGGCGAAGACGGCGATCAGGACCAGCGGGGCGAACCAGACGGCGTAGGGATAGAACCAGTGGTTGGCGGTCACCTGCACCGCGATCAGCAGGGCCGCACCGAGAGCGGCGAGCTGCACCGTCGAGCGATGCCTGGGGACGAAGAAGAAGGTTGCCGCAAGGGCGATGGCGACCACCTTCGTCACGGTCTGGAGAGCGTGGAGCGACGGCGCCTGCCCCCAGACGCTGAACGGCGACCCGCGCGAGGCCTGGTAGCCGAGCGAGCGGTCATAGAGCTCGCGGAAGCCACCATCGGGAAGCAGCGGAATGGTCACCACCGCTGCCGTGAACAGGAAGGCGAGTGCGAAGAGGACGAGCGGGCGGGTGCGACGATCTCCCTGTCCCGCGGCGAAGAGCGGCGCCAGGATCAGCGGCCCGAATTTGGTCAGCCCCGCGAGAGCTGAGACCGCGCCGCGAGCCGGGGCCGAGGTGGCGACCAGCAGGCAACAGACGACCAGCAGCGCGACCAGTCCGTCGTTGAAGCTCGAGCCGAGCGTGTACATCGTGAACGGGTAGGCGAGCCAGGCGTAAGCCAGCGCGACGCCGAGGGTGGTTCCCTCGGAGCCGGACCGCAGCCGCCGGCCGAGCCCGAACAGGGCCAGCGCCGTGAGCAGCTCGAAGCCAAGCGCCGCCGCGCGGGCCGCCGGGACGTCGTCCCAGTGCCCGCTCCAGGGGAAGGCGAGCTCGAAAGGCACGTAGGCGAGGTAGTTGGCCGGCCCGTAGACGTCGCCGCGGACGGGCGTCCCCGATGACGCCCCCTCGCCGTAGACGTCCTCTTCGTGCGTCAGACGATCGGCGCCGATCACGCCCGCCAGGCCGACGTCGATCACCTTCCCCTCGGTCGCCATGTACGTGGTGTGGAAGGCGACGAGAGCCACGATCCCCGCCACCAGCAGGCCCCGCGGCGCGAACGGCAGGAGCCTGTCTCTCCTCTCCGTCGGCCTGAAGCCGGCCACCAGCATGCGCACGAACACGTATGCGAGCACCGGGTAGACCAGGGCCACCGAGAGCTCGATCTTGGCCTTGTTGAAGAAGAAGAGCGAGGCGCTGAAGCCGAGCAGGGCGAGCAGGTCGAGGTGGATCAGGCGAAGCGGGCGGCGCGGATCCACGAAGGGCACCAGGAAGAGAACGCAGAGCGGCAACCAGATCCACCACTTGTTGACCTTGCCGGCGACCGCTCCCCCGTAGCCGCGCGCGAGCTTGGTGTCGACCTGGGTCCCGGTCCACTTCTCCACGACACACTGCCCCGCGTCGTCGATCACCACCTGGCCGACGTCGTCGCCCTCGGGGTCGAAGTAGTCCACCTGCCACTGCCTGACCGGTCCGGGACCCGTGCGCGTCCGCGCTTCGAACCGGCGGACTGACCCCTCGGGCGTGAGTCCCTCCGTGGCGATCGCGGTTGCCCTGCCGGCCGTGAGGTCGAAGCCGGCGGGTCGCGCGCTTGGGGGAAGCGGGGCTGAGAGCATCGCCGCCTCGCCTCCGAAAGGCGGCTGGTCAGCCGGATCGAAGGCACCACCGCCGCACGCCCGCGCAGCGGCGGGCAGCGCCAGAAGACCGGTGCAGACGAGCGTCACCAGGAGTGCCCGCATGGGCGGGCAGTTTCTCCTATAGCCAGGTTTTCGATTGATCGCGACCGCACGGCCCATAAGAAGCTCAAGGGCAAGAAGGAGGCTATGAAGCGCAAGACGTGCATCAAGCGGGCGAAGAAGCTGCCGGCGGGCGAAGAAGCTGCCGGTCTAGCGCGACGCGACTGACGGCTCGGGATACGCGGATTGCGCCGCGATTGCCGGCCTGCAGCTCTCGAACTCACCGGGACTCGGCATGTTGCGGAGGAGCTGCGCGAAGGCGACGCCGCCGATGACGAGCGGCAGCCAGAAGAGGATCACGTGGTAGGCGAACACGGCGGCGGCGGTCTGCGCCGCGGAGCTGCCGTACGCGACCAGGACGCCGATCAGGCCCAGGTCGATCCCACCTACGCCTCCGGGAATGGGAATGAGCCCCCCGAGCTGCCCGATTAGGTAGCCCATCAGGATCACCGTGATCGGCGGCGAGACTCCGAACGCGTGAAAGGTGGCCCAGAGCACGGCGTTGTCGAAGAACCAGTAGCCGAACGCCCCGGCCAGGACGCGGCGGTCGCGGGAGCGCAGGATGCCCCGCGCCTCCGTGATGCCGCGGACGACGGCTCGCCGGGTCGCGCTCAGCCAGCGCTGGGATCGGGAGGCATCGGGACCGGGGAAGGGACGGGGGCCGGAGCCGAGGCGCGGGAGGGCGGCGACGGCGATGATCGACAGCGTCGCCAGGGCCGCCGGGAGCGCGGTCAGCCAGAGCGAGAGGTCCGGACCGACCAGCCCGATGGCAAGCGCCGTCCCGATGACGGCAACGGCCACGAAGTTGACACCGCTCTTGATCAGGAAGAAGGCGACGGAGCGGCGGGCGATGCGCTCTCCCCCCATGCCGCCCCGGTACAGCACCCACGCGCCGAGGGCCAGTCCGCCCGCCCCGCTCGCCGGGACCAGCGAGCCCATCGCCAGCTCCGAGCCCCCGATCTCCCAGGCGCGACGCCAGCCCAGCCCGGTGCAGAAGACCGGCCCGAACATGACCACATAGGACACGAAGGAGAGCGCCTCGAACCCCGCCGCCGCTGCGATCCAGCCCGGAGTCGCGTCGGCGAGGTGATCTCGCACCTCGCCGAGTCCGGGCGCGAACACCACGACCCCGACCAGGACGGCCAGGGCGAGCAGAGCCTGCAGGGCGCGGCGGCGCAGGCTCTTCGGCTGAAACTCGCTCGGGAGCTCCTCGAGGCCGGGTGGCGGGGCCATCACGTCGTAGTCGGCCATCCCCCTAAGCATCGCGGACCGAGGCCCTCGGCAGCTGCCGGGACGGAGATAACGCTCTCTTAAGCGGGGTCTGCGAGCATCCCCGGATCAGCGCGACGCGGGACATGGTGGAGAGCAGGGTCGGGCGCGACCGGCTGGAGCAGCTGCTGGCCGATGCCGCGAACTTCTTCGAGGCCTTTCTGTGGGAGTCCGATACCGGCAGCCCCGCTCGCGACCGGCTGGCGCGTGAGGGCCTCGACGAGGAGATCATCCGGGCGTTCGGCGTGGGGTACGCGCCTATCGGGCCCGACGAGCTGATGAACCACCTCCGCGGCCTCGGCTATTCGACCGAGGAGCTGGTGGAAGCCGGCATCGCGACCCGCTCGGTCCGTGGCCGTGCTCATGCTCACCTCCGCTCCCGCCTGACGTTCCCGGTGAAGGACTCGGAGGGCCGCGTGCTCGGCTTCGCCGGCCTCGGCACCCACGTGGGCCCTTCCTGGGCGCTCTGGGTCACCTCGCCCGACACCGGCCTCTACCAGCGCGCAGAGGGAATCTTCGGTCTGGACCGGGCGGCACCTGAGATCGCGGCGTCGGGCAGCGCCACCGTGGAGCGGGACTCCATCGAGGTCCTGCGGGCGCACCAGCGAGGGGAGACGAACGCCGTCACGGTGCACTCGAGCGGGGTCACCTACGAACAGCTGCTCACGCTCGCCGCCGACATTCCCGGGGGCATCGAGGGGCTCCGGCTCGACGTGCCGGACGGGATGCCCGTTGACATGCAGCCCGAGGACATGTTGCCGGCCTTGAGCCAGAACGGCCGGCCGGCCGTCTCAGGTCCCGCCGCGGCGGAGGTCGGCCGTCACGTGCATCTGAAGAAGGTCGCGATCGTGATCGCCACCGGGTTGGCCGCGGTGAACGTCTGGACGGGCGCCCCTCTCCTGGCGGTCTGGGTCGGGTCCCATGCTCAGGACGGCAAGGTGGTGAGCCTGCGGGGCGTAGCCACGGTGCTGGTGGTCCTCGGCGTGCTGGCCTTCCTGCTCGCCTGGGCGCTCGCCTGGCTGCACGCCAAGTACGACCAGCTCAGCGGCCGACCTCCGACGCTGACGCGGACGTCTCCGTGGTACCGCCGCATGCGCGGCGAACTCGATGAGCATCTGAGAGTCCGTTACGCCCTGAGCGCGCCCGAGAGGGTCGTCGCTGCCTGCGTCATCGCGGGCGTGCTCGCCTTCGAGGTCTGGTTCTTCCTCTTCGCCGGCTCCCCGCTGGGGAACTAGGAGCGGCGGCTCACTCGGTCAGGTCGGCCTCCAGAGTGGTCCAGCGGTCCACGTCCGGAAGGCCGAATACGCTCACCTAGGGTACGCCGCGGGGGCCATCGCACCGCGAACAGCCTAAGCCAGAAGTTCGCGCGCGTTCCCCGCTCGCGCACGGCTCACCCGGAGGAACAGGCCCTCACTCCGACAGCCCGGCGGCTTCGAGGGCTTCGCTGAAGTCGAGATAGTCGCTCATCCGAGTGACCCTGCCTCCCTTGAATTCGATCACCCAACTGATTGGGGATTCGATCTCGGCTCCGCTCGCCCTACCCCTGCCATGAAGGCGACCCCTTGCGACGATTCGTTCGCCCAGATCACGGATCTCCAGCACCGCGACTTGCATGTCGGGCAGCACCTCCTCCACGTCGCGAATGAACTGCCGAATCCCCTCGTGGCCCCGATACACCGTCTCTTCCTGACCGAACATCGCCAGCGTCAATGGGTGGGTTTCCGCCGTTTGGTCGAACGTCTCGAGGAAAGCCTCGATGTCCCTCCGGTTGTAGGCGTCGATCGCTCGCCTGAACATCTCAACGTTCTCCTCCGACATCGACTACTCCGACAGCCCGGCGGCGTCGAGGGCCTCGTCGCGGGTCCAATACTCGCGGCCCCGTGCGATCTTCCCGTCGCTGAGCGTGTACACGACGGCGAAGGTCAGATCCGCCTCGACGCCGCTCAGTTTCGCCCGTCCGCTAATCCGGAAGACCGCGACGACCTGGCCCTGGCCCGCGTCGATCACCTCCAGCGGCTCGACCTTGAAGCTCTCGAATGTGTCGATCCAGTCCTCCAGGTAGGCGCGCACGGCGTCCTTGCCGTGCAGCGGACCACGGTCATCGAGCGCACCCTCGACCGGCCGGTAGTGGATGTCGTCCGCCCAGTACTCGGCGAGCCAGGTGTCCAGGTCGCCACGGTTGAAGGCCACAACCGCATCTCGGACGCTGTCGATGTTCTCCTCCGACATCGCTCACGCAGTATCTCGCGGGGGCGTAGGGGACGATCGAGACGGATCTCGTAGACCGTCTGACTTCCGAAACGACGGAGGACGCCCGCAGGGACGCCCTCCGTGTTAGGCAGGTTCCGGATGCCTACCCGCCTAGGCAGGCGTCCGTGAACAGGTCGAACTTGTTGAAGAACCCGTTGTCGGAGCCGTCCGCGCCAGTCACTGGATTGGGCGGATTCTTTGCCTGGTCTGGCATGACGGGTGGACTGTTCAGCGCTGCCTCGTTGCTACCCAGCACCGCGCAAGCCGGGGGCGACACTCCCTCCGGGAAATGCCCGGTCGTCTGTGCGAAGGACGATGAAGCCAAGGTCGCCATCATGGCGAAGGCGAGCACGGCGGAAGCGACGAACACTCGCATCTTGCCCATTGCCACCTCTCCTTTTCTCCCCCCGATCGGAATGCGCTTTCGCTTCCCAACCCTCTCACTATGGCCATCAGCGATCAACCGCAATCCAGAACGGGGGAAAGGAAGGGTGCCAACCGCACAAGCGACGGCCCGAATACCGTCGGTCGGCAACGCGCGCACAACTTTGAACAGCTCGCGCGACCTTGTACATCTGGCCCATGGGAGCCGTTCCGCGGGAAGCGGTCGTGGCATTCGCCTACCGCGGGGGGCTTGATCCCGAAGTGGGATCTGCTGGGCATCTTCCCCGACGTTTAGGCCACTATCGGGCCAGAGCGGCGGAGGGCCTCTCCTTAGCCCGAGCCGGTCTTTCTATCGGTAGCAGGCAACGCGGGAACGGGAGCGACGGGACTCGAACCCGCGGCCTCCGGCGTGACAGGCCGGCGCTCTAACCAACTGAGCTACGCCCCCGAGGGCGTGCGACGGCGCGGCCGCCGCAGGTACGCAGGCTAGCCGCTCAGCTCGGTGACGTTG
>JBKPND010000022.1:0-51422 GCA_046732465.1 Actinomycetota bacterium | reverse complement strand
TGCAGGAAGCCGCCGGCCTTGGCCCGCTGGTACTGCCGCCCGGCCTCCTCCTCGAAGCGCCGGATCAGCATCATCAGGCCGAGCAGCTCGCGGCAGGTCACCTCGTCCGGCAGCTTCAGCTTCGCTGCGGGAGGCGCGCCGTCGGTCGATCCGGCTCGGGCGCGGGGCGACCTGGTCTTGCTCTGAGCCACGTTTTCAGCCTACTCCCGGCGAGCGGCATCCACGGCCTCTTCCAAGCGGTCGTCGCCCCAGAAGAGCTGGGCGCCGACGGCGACGGTCGGGACCCCCACCAGGCCGAGCGCGAGCGCCTCGTCGGTGGCCGCGCGGAGCTTGTCCTTGACCGATTGCGTCTCGATGCCCTTGAGCACGGCGTTCGGATGGAGCTCGCAGGCGGCAGCGGCGATCAGGACGTTGTCGACGTCGCCCATGTCCCTGCCCGCGGCGAAGACCTGGCGGAAGCAGGCGAGGGAGAAGGAGACGACCCGCCCCGACTCCTTCGCGTAGACGGCGGCGCGGACCGGGTTGAGGCTGTAGTTGTCGATCGGCCACCCCTCCGGATAGACCACCTCCGGCAGGCCCCGCTCGTCCGCCCGCCGTTGGATCTCTGCGAAGTGGGCGCGTCTCTCCTCCTCCATGGACCAGGGCTTCCGGCCCGTCGCCTTCAGGATGTGCCCGAAGGAGATCGGCTGCCACTCGGGCTGCTCGACGCCCGCCTCGGCGAACAGGCCGCTGATTCGCTCCGCCGCCAGGTACGAGTAGGGCGAGTTGAAGTCGTAGAAGAACGTCGGGGGTTCGCTCACGCTGCGTCAGGGCTCCTCATGCCGGCGACCATGTAGTAGACGGCGAGCGCACCGATGATCACCAGCACCGCTGCCGGGCTGATGAAGGCGACCCCAACCGCGATTGCATAGAACGGGTTACCGATCTGGAAGGCGAGCGATCGGCGGCGGACCTCCTCGTCGGTCAGCTCCACGCCGAGCTTCTCGCGATGGCGGGTGATGTACTCCCACAGCACGCCGAAGGAAATCGCCATCAGGACAAATGAGATCGCGTAGACGGCAGCCGCCGCGTTGTCGTCTTCGGTCGTGTTCAGGTGTTCGGCCATCAGCGCTGTAGCGAACGGGATCAGCACGACCGACATCAGCACGAGGAGGTTGAGGTAGAGGACACCGCGGTCCGTCCTCTTCAGGTGGTCGATCACACCGTGGTGGTTCACCCAGATGATCCCGATCACCCAGAAGCTGACGAGGAAGGAGGCGAAGGAGGGCCACTCGTCGCCGAGCTTGTGCCAGAGGTGGTCGCCCTCGGGCACGTCGATCTCGAGGACCAGCAGGGTGATCGCAACTGCGAAGACGCCGTCTGAGAACGCTTCCAGTCGGTTCTTGGTCAAGCGTGAATGGCCCAGCCGTCGACGGCGCGGGCCCCGTCGAGTACCGCCTCCGACATCGTCGGATGCGGGTGGATGATCCGCTCGAGCTCGGGGTAGCCGCCCTCGAGCGCCATCACGTTGACGACCTCGCTGATCATGTCGCAGGCGATGTTGCCGACGATGTGGGCGCCGAGGATCTCGCCGTACTCCGGATCGCCGACGATCTTCACCAGGCCGGCGCGGTCGTCGTAGACCACCGAGGCGCCGGCGCCGCCCAGCTTGAACTTGCCGACCTTGATCTGGCGGCCGGTCTCCTTCGCCTCTTCCTCGGTCATCCCGACGCTCGCCACCTGCGGGTGGGTGAAGGTCGCGCCGGGGACGAGGTCGATGTTGACCGGCTCGGTCTCGTGGCCCGCCGCCGTCTCCACGGCGACCACGCCCTCCTCCTCGGCCTTGTGGGCGAGGGCGGGGCCCCGAACGAGATCGCCGATCGCGAAGATCCCGTCGGCCGAGGTGCGCTGGAACTCGTCGATCTCGATCTGCCCCCGGTCGGTGGTTTTGACGCCGGCGGCGTCGAGGTTGAGCGGGTCGGTGTCCGGCTTCCGTCCCCCGGCGATCACCAGGTAGTCGGCCTTCACCTCCTTGTCGCCCGCCTGCACCTTGACGCCCGACTTCTGCTCCTCGACGGCCTCGACCTTGGTTCCGGTGAGCACCTCCATGCCGTCCTTCTTGAACTGGCGCTCGACGACACGGGCCATGTCCTTGTCCTCGAGCGGCAGGATCTGGTCGAGCATCTCGATCAGTGTCACCTCGGTGCCGAGGCGGGAATAGGCGGAGGCGATCTCGGACCCCGAAGCGCCGGCGCCCGCGATCGCCAGGGACTTCGGCATCGACTCGAGCGAGTAGGCGCCCCAGGTGTCGATCACGCGGTCGGAGAAGTCGACTCCCGGGATCGGCATGGCCACCGAGCCGGTGGCGAGCACGATCGCCTTCGCCTGGTGCTCGTCGTCACCGACCTTCACCTTGCCGTCCCCGGCGAGCGAGGCCTCGCCGTGGAGGAACTCGGCCTTGTTCTTGTTCCAGAGGAACTGGACGCCGTCCTCGAGGGTCTTGGAGACCTTGGCGCGGCGCTTTTGGAGCGCCTTCCAGTCGATCGAGGTGTTGCCGGCCTTGATGCCCAGATCGGCGCCGTCCTGGGAGACGGTGGAGAAGATCTCGGCCGTGTGGAGGACGGTCTTGGCGGGGATGCAGGCGTAGTTCAGGCAGCGGCCGCCGGCCTTGTCGCGCTCGACCACCGCGGTCTTCTGGCCGAGCTGGGCCGCGCGAATGGCCGCGACATAGCCTCCGGGGCCGCCTCCGATCACGATCACGTCGTATTCGGCCATCGCCTCGACTCTATAGAAGGGCCCTAGTCCGCTCCGGGCGAGCTCGGCATCTGGATGCGGGCCATCGCGCGGATCATGAAGTAGAAGAGCGCGCCCGATCCGAGAAGGAGCAGGGTCGTGCCGACGGCCTGCAGGACCGAGGTGACCACCACCAGGCCGAAGGCGCTCGCGAGCATCATCAGCAGGAGGAGCGTCTGGAAGCCAAGCACGGCCCAGTAGCGGGCCCGCCACATGCCGACCGTCATCACCCAGAAGACGATCGCGAAGGCGACGACGGGCGCGGGCTTGATCTCGCGATCCCCGGCGTCCACACCGGCTAGGGCGAGAACCGCCGAGACGGTGAAGATCACGGCGAGCACCGCCGCCACGATCGCCCCGGCCGTCACGGCGCGGGGTCGCTCGCCGGCCTCGAGGGGCTCGAGCTTCCCGCGGGCCTCCGCGTTCCGCTCCTCGTAGCGGCGGGACATCCTCTCCTGGAAGCTCTCCGGGGCGGCCTTGTCGCCGTTCGCCTGCGGCTCGGTGGCCGCCGCCTGCACCTCGACGGGCGCCGTCCGCTGCGCGGAGCGGCGCTTGCGCTTCTGCCGCTCGGCTCGCTTTCGATCGCGGGCGCCGGTCATAGAACTAAACGGGTCGCTCCTCGGCTCCGCCTGCGGAGCGCCCTCGCATCGACTGACGTTCCGCCGGATCGACCGCGTCGTACAAGGCGGTGGCGGCGGCCCGCGGATCGGGGGCGTCGCGGATGGCGCGAATCACGCAGAGGCGCTCCGCCCCGGCGGCCACCACTTCGCCGACGTTGCTCGGATCGATGCCGCCGATTGCGAACCACGGAACCGGGGCGATCTCGGCTGCGGTGCGGATCAGCTCGAGCCCGGTGCCGGGCCGTCCCTCCTTGCTGGGCGTCTCCCAGATCGGCCCGACGCTGATGTAGTCGACGGGCTGGCTCGCGGCCGCCTCGATCTGCTCCCGGGAGTGGGTGGAGAGCCCGATGATCGCGTCCGGGCCCATGATCCGGCGCGCCTCGGCGGGATCCATGTCCTCCTGGCCGACGTGCACCCCGTCGGCGCTCAGCTCCATCGCCAGATAGGGGTCGTCGTTGACGATGAAGAGGGCGCTGTAGGTGTTCGCCAGGCGGCGAAAAGTCCGCCCCGAACGCTCGATCACCGACCTGGGCTGATCGCGGTCGCGAAGCTCGACCATCCCCGCGCGGGGCGCCATGACGGCGTTGAGCAGCCGCTCCGGGTCCCTTCCGTGCGGGAGGGCCTCGCAGACGAAGTAGAGCCTCGCCCACCGCAGCCGCTGGCGGCGCAACTCGCCGATCGACTCGGGCGGTGCGAGGTTGGAAGTGTCGGTCACGTCAGGATCCAGCCTAGATCACGGATCGCGGGGGTAGGATGAACGTGTAACGGGAGCCCACCACGGGCTGAGAGGGCGGCTGAAGCGCCGCCGACCGTAGAACCTGATCCGGGTAATGCCGGCGAAGGGAGGTTGGAAGCCATCCAAGACAGGAAGAGCGGATACGACGCGATCTTCGTCGGGGCCGGCGTGATCGGGCTCGCCTCCGCCTGGCGGGCAGCCGAGCGGGGCGCGAACGTGTGCGTGCTGGAGCGCGACCAGCCCGCCGCCGGCGCCACGGGCGTGGCCGCCGGGATGCTCGCCCCGGTTGGAGAGGCGTCCTGGGGCGAGGAGCGGCTGCTCGCTCTGAACTTCGAGTCCCTGCGGCGCTGGCCCGCCTTCGCGGAGCAGCTCGAGAGCGAGAGCGGGCTGGAGACGGGCTTCGCGCGTCACGGCGCCCTGCATGTGGCGCTGGATCGCGACGAGGCCGAAGAGCTGCGTCATCGCTACGAGCTTCACCGCAAGCTCGGTCTCGATTCGAAGTGGCTGGCCGGGCGCGAATGCCGCCGGCTCGAGCAGGGATTGGCCACGGCCGTTCGCGGCGGCGCCCACGTTCCCGGCGAGGCCAGCGTCGATCCGAGGCGGGTGGTGGCGGCTCTCCTCGGAGCGCTCGACCAGCGAGGCGTCGCCGTTCACTCGGGCGCGGAGGTGGTGGCGGCCGATCGTGAGGGGAGCAACTGGCGCGTCGGGACCGCCGATGGCCGGGACTTCCAGGGCGCAAGCCTCGTGCTCACCGCCGGCTCCTGGTCGGGCCGAGCGCGATGGCTGCCCGAGGACGTTCCCCCCGTGCGGCCGGTGAAGGGGGAGATCCTGACCTTGCGCGGCTCGAGCGAGGAACCCGTCTGCACGGGGATCATCGCCGGCGAGCGCGTCTACATGGTGCCCCGGGGCGACGGGCGGTTGATCGTCGGCGCGACGGTCGAGGAGCGAGGCTTCGAAACAACCGTGACGGCCGGCGGCGTCCACGAGCTGCTCCGCGAGGCCTACCGGTTGATCCCCCAGATCGCGGAGCTCGAGCTCGTCGAGGCCACCGCGGGGTTGCGTCCGGGCTCACCGGACAACGCCCCCTTGATCGGAGCCGGGAACGCCGATGGCCTGCTGATCGCGACCGGTCACTTCCGCAACGGCATGCTGCAGGCGCCGGTGACCGCGGACTCCATCGCCGCTCTGCTCGCCGGCGAATCGCCGCCAGTCGACCTGGAGCCTTTCTCGCCAAGCCGCTTCGCCGGGCGGTCCACGAAATCCGCCCTGGAGGTCACATGAACATCGAGCTCAACGGAGATCTGGTCGCCCTGCCCGATGGGGCCGGGGTGACGGAGGCGGTCGAGGCCTCGGGCGCCGACCACGGTCAGCGTGGCCTGGCGGTGGCGATCGACGGCGAGGTGGTGCCGCGGAGCGAGTGGGACGGAACCCGTCTGCGCGAAGGGCAGAAGGTGGAGGTGCTCGCGGCCATCCAGGGCGGCGCGGAGGACGGCCTCGAGCTCGGCGGCCGCACCTGGGGCTCGCGGCTGATCGTCGGGACAGGCGGCTTCCGCTCGCTCGAGCAGATGGAGCAGGCGCTGATCGCCTCGGGCACCGAGATCGTCACGGTCGCGCTCCGGCGGATCGACCCCGACGCGGAGGGATCGGCGCTGGACGTGATCCGGCGTCTCGGCCTGTTCGCGCTCCCGAACACGGCCGGCTGCTACACGGCCCGCGATGCGGTCCGCACCGCGAAGCTCGCCAGGGAGGCGTTCGAGACCGACTGGGTGAAGCTCGAGGTGATCGGCGATGACCGAACGCTCTTCCCGGACGCGGTGCAGCTGGTGGAGGCGGCGGAGACCCTGGTCGATGACGGGTTCACGGTGCTGCCCTACACCAACGACGACCCGATCCTGGCGCGCAGGTTGGAGGAGGCCGGCTGCGCCGCGGTCATGCCGCTCGGCTCCCCGATCGGTTCCGGAATGGGGATCCGCAACCCGTACAACATCCAGATCATCGCCGAGCGATCGGGAGTGCCGGTGGTCATGGATGCTGGGATCGGCACCGCCTCCGACGCCGCCCTGGCCATGGAGCTCGGGTGCGACGCTGTCCTGCTGGCGAGCGCAGTGTCACGGGCGGAGGACCCGGCGGGCATGGCGACGGCAATGCGGGCCGCCGTGGAGGCCGGGTGGGCCGCCCGTCAGGCAGGCCGCATTCCCCGGAGGCTGCACGCCGAGGCCTCGACCCCGCTCGAGGGTCTTCCGGACCTCTCCTAGGCCGGTTCTGCCCGGAGGGCTAGTCCCGCCGCCTGCCGACCGCCCGGTCGACGGCCTCGCCGATCGACCCGAAGACCCAGCCCACGCCATGCGCTGCCCGGTTCACGACCGAGTCGCCGAGCGGGGCCGAGGTTCGGTCGGGGTCGGCGCCGAGCTCGACGGCCGCCTCGCGCACGGCGTCCAGGGTCGACTCGAGCCGGTCGGCCCATTCCTCGCAGAACCCGGCCATGCTCCGATCGGCTCGGGCACGTGCCAGCTCGGCGAGCTGGCGCAGCAAAGTCGTCACGTGCTCCATGTCCAGCACGGCCGAGCGGACGACCAGACCTGTGTCGCCGCTGCGATCCATGACAGCCGTCCGCAGATCGGCTATCCGGGCGCCCATCCCCTGGGCCGTCGGACTGCCATAGAGCCCGTAGGTCGCCGTGCGAGGAGCGAGCTCCGTGAGCAGGACGGAGGTCTCGGCGGCGCCTTCCTTGAGACGATCTCCGACGGTCGTGCCCTCGAGGGCCGACCCGACCCGCCGCCACCTCGTGATCAGCTGGCGAGACGCCGCGTAGAGCTCGCGGTAGGCGCGGTGCTCCGCCGGGTGGAGTTCGGCTCGCTCGCTAGCCACGGAGTGTGAATTCTGACCGCCGGGGGCCATTCAGGAGCCCAGGTGCTTGCGAACCTTGGTCAGGTCGCCCACCAGCAGGGCCATCGAGTCTTCGCGGTCCTCGGGATCGGCCCTGAGGATCGCCGAGGGATGGAGGGTGGGGACCGCCGTGCGCCCGAGCCGCGACTCGAGGAACTCGCCGTGGTCCTTCATCACCCGCGCCTTGGAGCCGATCACCGCCTTGACCGCGGTCGCGCCGAGGCACACGAGGACCTCTGGATCGACGACCTCGAGCTCCGCCTCCAGCCACGGGGCGCACGCCTTGATCTCCTCGGCCCTCGGTGTCTGGTGGATGCGCCGTTTGCCCCGCGGCTTCCACTTGAAGTGCTTGACCACGTTGGTGACGTAGGCGTCACCGCGCTCGATCCTCGCCTGCTCCAGGGCCTCGTCCAGGATCCGCCCGGCCGGACCGACGAAGGGGTGCCCCTCGATGTCCTCGCGGTCCCCGGGCTGCTCGCCGATCAGCATCAGCCGCGCGCGCTTCAGGCCCTCGCCGAAGACGGTCTGGGTGCCGGTCTCGTGGAGTGGACAGGCGGTGCAGCCGGCCGCGGCCTCACGCAGCGACTTCAGCGAGGGGTGCTCCGGAATCAGAGTCTCCGCACCGCTCGTCTCCTCACCGGTGAGAGGGAGCTGGCTCACGAAGGAGGTCTACCCGGCGTTCAATCGAGACAGTCGGCCCAGTCGGTGTGCGAACATACGTTCGGTCCGCTGACGCAGAGTTGCAAGACTGGAAGAGGATGCGCTGGGATTCACAGAGAATCGATCGGGAGCAGGGGAGGAGCCTCCCCGGTCTCGATGTCGAAAGGGTCCGCACCTTCGACGCCCCGGAGGCGCTTGGCATCAACTTCCACGAGGTCCGGGCCAAGTCGGCGCTCAACAAGGTGCCTGGGGACTTCCTGCCGTTCAACTGGACGGTCAACGCTTTTCGAGGCTGCACCCATGCGTGCGTCTACTGCTTCGCTCGCAACACCCACACCTATCTGGACCTGGACGCCGGCCGCGATTTCGAGCGCGAGATCGTCGTCAAGGTCAACGTGCCCGAGCTGTTGCGGGCCGAGCTCGGCAAGCCAAGCTGGAAGCGAGAGCTGGTCGCCTTCGGGACGAACACCGATCCGTATCAATGGGCCGAGGGGAAGTACGAGCTGATGCCGCCGATGATCGAAGCGCTTCGGGATGCGGAGACCCCGACCTCCATCCTGACCAAGTCACCGCTGGTCACGCGCGACCTCGACGCGCTGCTCGAGCTCGCCGAGGTGGCGGACGTGAGCGTCAACTTCTCCGTCCCGACCCTCGACGAGAAGACTTGGCGCGATACCGAGCCGCACACGCCGCATCCGCGCAAGCGGCTCGAGGCGGTGGCGAAGTTCAACGAGGCCGGGATTCCCTCCGGCGTCCTGGTCGCGCCGCTGATGCCAGGGATCAACGACTCGCCGGAGCTGGTCGACGAGATCGTCTCGCTGGCCGAGGAGGCGGGGGCAACCTTCGTCAACAGCATCGCCCTCCACCTGCGGCCGGGCGTGAAGGAGGTCTTCATGTCCTGGCTGTCCGCGGCCCGTCCGGACCTGATGCCGCGCTACGAGAGGCTCTACGAGGGCCGGGCCTACGCGCCGAACTCCGAGCGCAAGCGCATCGGCGCCCTGGTCCGCGCGCCGAACCGCTCCCGCGACCCGCGCTACCGCCGGCGCGACGAGCTCGCCGCGCGTCGCGCCGAGCGGGCGAAGGAGGCGACGCCGCCCGAGCCCGCCCAGACCAAACTCTTCTAGGGCGCCGGGCCATGGTTCGCTCGGTGCCCGCCGGGTAACCGACGCCCGAGAGGCAACGAGAAACGGAGGAAGGACCATGGCGACCACCAAGCAGCGACAGGCCGCCAAGCGCAACGTGAAGAAGGCGCGGGCGGGCGCGCGCAAGAAGCAGACGCTCAAGAATCTGCCGAGCAGGACTCAGACAGCGCTCGGCAAGGAGGCCAACAAGGTCCGCAAGGGTCAGGCCAAGACGCGCGACCAGCTCAATCGTGAGGCGGCGCGGCTGGACATCCGAGGCCGCTCGAAGATGGGCAAGGACCAGCTGCGGGCGGCGATCAAGCGCCGCGGCGGCCGAGCGGACTGACCGAGCCGCGGACCCTATCCCTCGATGCCGGTGGCGCGATGGGGCGCGCCCACCGGCTTCGACTCCGGCGACCCGCGCTGGCGGAGGAAGACGGTGATCGCCACGAACGAGCCGACCGCCAGGAACTCGGACTGCCAGTTCTGGAGGGTCGCCTCCCAGAAGTCCGCGGAGCCGATGTAGCCCAGCCATGACACCGTCGCCTCGTGGTGGTCGACCTGTTGTGCGTTGAACTCCGTCCAGCCGGTGACCGATTGGGCGAACCAGGAGCCGAAGAAGATGATCGACATCACGATCAGCAGGGAGTTCGAGTAGACGAAGGTCCTGATCCCGCGCGGCTTCGCCCAGTCCGGTGAGTCCTCCTGTGCGTGCTCGCCGATCCGCTGCTCCTTGAGCGTCTCGGTTCCCTCCTCACCGGGCTCCTTCGATTCAGGGGAGCCGCGCTCGATCAGCCAGATCGTGGCGAGCATGAACAGCATGAACTGGAGGTACTCCGACTGCCAGTTCTCCATCACCGCGTTGCCGAAGTCCGAGGAGACGATGTAGCGCCAGAAAGACATCGGCGTGCCGTTGTGAGCCATGGCGTCGTTGTTGTGGAGGGCATGTCCCGCGATCGCCTGGCCGACCAGGGCGCCGAGAAAGAGGATGAGGAAGAAGAGGGAGAGCGAGTGGTCGCCGATGAACTGCCGGAGCCGCGCCATCAGTTATGGGCGAGTCCGATGACCGAGTAGAAGACGAGCCCGGTCGCGATCAGCACCAGCCAGGTGAAGAACATCACTCGCATGCGGGGGAGTCCTTCCCGCTGGCGGCCTCGTTAATCGAGTCAAGGCCCTCTTTCCCATCGGCTTTCTTGGCATTTCCCCCAATCAGGTAGGGAATTAAGAGGTTTTTGATCCAGAAAGTCGAGAACTCTGGTACCGTGCCGGATCTTGTCAAGGAAAACAATGAAGAAAGGTCACAAGGAACCCTCTCCATGAGCATGGGCAGCAAGCAGAACCGGCCGGGCATCGTCCCCCGGCTAGGTGCAGCGTTCGCGGCACTCGCCCTGGCCGTTGGTATCGCGGCATGCGGCAGCTCGGCCAGCGGCGCGGGGTCGATCAACCTGGTTGCGTATTCGACTCCGCAGCAGGTCTACGAGGACAAGCTCGAGCCTGCCTTCAAGGACACCTCCAACGGCAAAGACGTCGACTTCTCGAACTCGTTCGGAGCATCCGGCGACCAGAGCCGCGCGGTCGAGTCCGGCCAGCCGGCGGACGTCGTCGAGTTCTCGCTCGAGCCTGACATGACCCGTCTGGTCGACGCCGGCATCGTCAACGCCGACTGGAACCAGAACCAGTACAAGGGCATCGTCACCAACTCGGTCGTGACCCTGATGGTCCGGCCGGGCAACCCGAAGCACATCCAGTCGTTCGAGGATCTGACCCGGGACGACGTCGAGGTGATCGACCCGAACCCGGCCACCTCCGGCGGTGCTCGCTGGAACATCATGGCCATCTACGGGTCGCAGATCAACGAGGGCAAGTCCGAGGCCCAGGCCCAGGACTTCGTCAAGCAGGTGATCGCGAACACGTCGGTTCAGGACGACAGCGCCCGTGACTCGCTCAACACCTTCTCGAGCGGCAAGGGCGACGTACTCGTCGGCTACGAGAACGAGGCCATCCAGGCTAAGGAGGAAGGCGTCGATCTCGATTACGTAACCCCCGACAGCACGATCCTGATCGAGAACCCAATCGCGGTCACCAGCGACGCAAGCGACACTGCCCAGAAGTTCGTCGATTTCCTCTACACCGATCCGGCGCAGCAGGATTTCGCGGACGCGGGCTATCGACCGGTCGTGAAGTCGGTGTTCGACAAGAACGCCGACAAGTTCCCGGTGCCGTCCGGCCTGTTCACGATCGCTGACTTCGGCGGTTGGTCGAAGGTCGCCGATCCGTTCTTCGGCGATGACGGCTGGGTGGTCAAGGCCGAGGCCGACCTCGGGAACCCGACCAGCTAGGTCTGAGGCGCTGCATTGGCATCAGCCGACACAGCTGTAGCCAGGCCGCCGAGGGCGGGCCTTCGGGTCCCCCTCGGCGGTGCAGTGCTCGCGCGCGGAACGGCGACGCTGTGGATCAGCTTCATCGTCCTTCTCCCGCTCGCCGCCGTGGTCAGTCGTGGGTTCGAGGACGGCCTGGGTCACTTCTGGGATTCGATCACGGCGCCGGAGGCGCAGTCGGCGATCAAGCTGACCCTGGTTACCTCGCTGATCGTGGTCGTGATCAACGCGGTCATGGGGACGCTGATCGCCTGGATCCTTGTCCGCGACGAGTTCCCCGGGAAGCGGATCGTCAACTCGGTCATCGACCTGCCCTTCGCGCTGCCGACGATCGTGGCCGGGCTGACGCTGCTCGCCCTCTACGGCCAGAACTCGCCGGTGGGCATTCACCTCGCCTACACGCGTGCGGCGGTGGTCTGCGCGCTGCTCTTCGTGACGCTCCCCTTCGTAGTGCGAGCCGTGCAGCCGGTGCTGCTCGAGCTGGACAAGGAGATGGAGGAGGCGGCCGCCTCGCTTGGTGCGCCCAACCGGCGGATCTTCCGCAGCATCATCCTCCCCAACCTGACCCCGGCAATTGTCGCCGGGTGTGGGTTGGCGTTCGCGCGCGCGATCGGCGAGTTCGGCTCGCTCGTTCTGCTGACGGGCAACATCCCGTTCAAGACCCAGGTCGCCTCCGTCTACATCTTCGGGCGGGTCGAGACGAATGACCTGTCGGGAGCGGCGGCCGTCTCGGTCTTCCTCCTCATGATCTCGGTGGGCCTGCTGTTCGCCCTCAACCTGTTCGCCGGCTGGAGGTCCAGACATGAGCGCGCTTAGTCGTGGACAGCGATGGGGGTTGCGCTCCGTCGCCCTCGTCTATCTGGCCCTGCTCCTCCTGATTCCGCTGATGGCCGTGTTCTGGCGCACGTTCGAACATGGGATCAGCGAACCGCTCGACGCGGTGACCAGTCCGGACGGCCTGCATGCTTTCTGGCTGACGATCGTCTGCGTCGGCATCGCGGTGCCCCTCAACACCGCCTTCGGCGTCCTGACCGCGCTCGTCCTCGTTCGCCAGAACTTCCGCGGCAAGGCGCTACTCAACGCCGCGATCGACTTGCCGTTCGCCATCTCGCCGGTCGTCATCGGGCTGGCCCTCTTCCTGGTCTACGCGCCGCGCAACAGCTGGTTCGGTGAGTGGCTGGCTGAGAACGGGATTCAGGTGATCTTCTCGACGCCGGGCATGGTGTTGGCCACCATCTTCGTCTCGCTGCCCTTCGTCGTGCGCGAGGTAATGCCGGTGCTGCAGGAAATCGGCACCGACCAGGAGGAGGCTGCCGAGACACTGGGCGCCTCGCCCCGGCAGACCTTCTTGAAGGTGACGCTTCCCGCCATCCGGTGGGGACTCGCATATGGCGTCGTCTTGGCGACCGCTCGTGCCCTCGGCGAGTTCGGAGCTGTTGCAGTCGTCTCCGGCCACATCACGGGCAAGACCGAGACCCTCCCCATCTTCGTCCAGAGCCAGTTCGACAGATTCAACGTGGCGGGTGCGTACGCGGCGGGGCTGGTGCTCGCGGTTCTCGCCCTGATCGTCCTCTTCAGCATGAACCTCCTGCAACGGCGCTCGGCAAGGAGCGTCGACGCCGAGGATGACGACCAGGAGCTGCAAGGCCCTGGCGTCTTCGTCCCTCAACCCATCGAAAAGGGGGCCTGAGATGGCTATCTCCGTCAACAACGTGACCAAGCGGTTCGGGGACTTCGTGGCCCTGGACGACGTCTCCATCGCCGTGCCCGACGGGGGCCTGACGGCGCTTCTCGGCCCGAGCGGGAGCGGCAAGTCCACCCTGCTTCGCGTGATCGCCGGCCTGGAACAGCCCGACACCGGGCAGGTGCTGATCTCGGGCGAAGACAACACCGAGACCAGGGTGCAGGACCGCAACGTCGGCTTCGTCTTCCAGCACTACGCCGCCTTCAAGCACATGACGGTGTTCGACAACATCGCCTTCGGGCTGCGCATCCGCGGCGAGGGCAGCGGGACGATCCGCGAGCGGGTCAGGAAGTTGATCGAGCTCGTCCATCTGCAGGGGTTCGAGAAGCGATTCCCGAACCAGCTCTCGGGAGGTCAACGGCAGCGCATGGCGCTGGCCAGGGCGCTGGCGGTCGAGCCGCGCGTGCTCCTGCTCGATGAGCCGTTCGGCGCCCTTGACGCGAAGGTGCGGCAGGAACTGCGTACTTGGCTGCGGCGGCTCCACGACGACGTGCACGTGACGACCATCTTCGTCACCCACGACCAGGAGGAGGCGATGGACGTGGCGGAGCAGATCATCGTCATGAACGACGGGAAGGTCGAGCAGTCGGGCGGCCCGCGTGACCTCTATGAGGAGCCGGCATCGGAGTTCGTGATGAGCTTCGTCGGCCCGGCCCACAGACTGGGTGAGGCGTGGGTGAGGCCCCACGACGTCGAGGTCCGTCACGAGCCGAATGGACAGACGATCGAGGCGATGGTGGACCGGATCGTCCACCTCGGTTTCGAGGTGAGGGTGGAGCTGACGCTGCCGGAGGGCGAGCAGTTCTCCGTGCAGCTGACTCGGGACGAGATCGATCAGCTCGAGCTGTCCGAGGGACAGATCGTCTTCGTGCGCCCGCGTTCGACGCGCGTGTTCGCGCACGACGGCGATTCGCCACAGGTCATCAGCGAGCCGGGGATGTCCTAGGCGGGAGTTCCGATGAGCTGAGCGAGTCGGCGAGCCTCTACCGGGTCGCGTCGCCGAGGACGACGGCTAGCGCGCACTCCAGGCTTCCGCCGGCTCGCTCAGCTCACGGATCGCATCGGGCAACTCGCCGCCGACGATGTCGGCCAGCGTTGTGTCCTCCATCACCGCGCGGAGATTGGCGCGGACCGCGATCCAGACCTTCTGCAGTGGGACCGCCTCGCCTTTGTACTCCAGGGTCTCCGGGCCCTGGCCCCGCACGCTCGCCAATGGTCCCTCGACGGCGCGGACGATGTCGGCGAGGCTGACCTCGTCGGCCGATTTGGCCAGCCAGTAGCCGCCCTGCGCTCCACGCCGGCTGGCGACGATTCCGGTGTGCTTGAGCTCGCCGAGGATGTTCTCCAGGAACTTGAGCGGGATGTCCTGCGCATCGGCGATCGCCTCGCCCTTGATCGGTTCGCCTCCCGCCGCCGCCAGTTCGATCGAGGCCCGGACGGCATAGTCCACCTTCGCCGAGATCCTCATGCCAGTCGGGACTCTAGTGCCCCAGGAAGCGACGCCTAGACTTGCCCCGCCCCCTTAAGTCAACTGGTCTAGACGGCGAGACTTTTAATCTCGTAATCCGGGTTCGAGTCCCGGAGGGGGCACTTCCTTTACGTTTTGCAGGCCTTTTGTCCGACGCGCCATCCAGCATCCTCTTGATGGCTGGCGAACGGCGGATCGACAAGTCTTTGAAGGCGCCAGTCCCGCTTGTCGGCAAGACTGGCCGTCCGCCAGACCCGGGGCGAAAACGGCCGGTCAAGCAGCGTCTGTGTGAGCGTCACGGCGTCACTGCGTTCGCAAAGTACAGCCGCGGACCGAAGGATGGCTATCGCTGGAAGTGCAAGCGATGCGTCGGGGAGGCCGTCACCCGACGGAAGCAGAAGCTGAAGCGGATTCTCGTCGAGGAGGCAGGTGGACGGTGCACTGTGTGCGGCTATGACCGCTGCATCGTGAACCTGGGTTTCCACCACGTCGATCCGTCCAAAAAGTCGTTTGCCATGTCGGCAAAGACAGGGAAGTCACTTGCCGCTTTCCGCAAGGAAGCGAAGAAGTGTGTCCTCGTCTGCGCCAATTGTCACGGCGAGATCGAGGCCGAAGTTATCGAGTGTCCTCCACTGGGTTCGACCTACGCGACGTGGGGCGCGTTGGGCCCGCGGGAAAGGGGGAGCGAGCGGCCTAGTGCCGGAAGTGGCGGCGCTTCGTGAAGACCATCGCCACTCCGGCCGCGTCGCACGCCTCGATCACCTCGGCATCGCGCTTTGAGCCGCCCGGCTGGATGACCGCAGTGGCGCCCGCATCGATCGCCGCCTGCGGCCCGTCGGCGAACGGGAAGAACGCATCCGAGGCGACTACCGACCCGGCGAGCAGCGGCTCCGCGTCCGGGCCGCGGGCCTCCTTCGCCTTCTCGATCGACAGGCGGACCGAGTCGACCCGGCTCATTTGACCGGCGCCGATCCCGAGCGTGGCCCGGTCGCGCGCCAGCACGATCGCGTTGGACTTGACGTGCCGCACGACCCGCCAGGCGAACAGCAGGTCCTCCCACTGCTGATCGCTCGGCTGCGTCTTGGTCACGACCTCCATCAGCTCGCGCGGCTCCGGCGTCCCGTCGGGGTCCTGCACCAGGATCCCGCCTCGCACCCGCTTGATGTCCGGCTCGATCTGGTGGGCCCGCCGCTCGGTGTCCCTCAGGATGCGGATGCCCTCCTTTTGCTGCAGCACGTCGAGCGCGCCCTCCTCGTAACCCGGCGCGATCAGCACCTCGATGAACTGCTGATGGAGCCGCTCGGCCAGCGCCACGTCCACCGGTCTGTTGAGGGCGATCACTCCGCCGAACGCCGACATCGGGTCGCAGGCGAAGGCGGCCTCATACGCGGGACCGATCGCTTCAGCCTCGGCGACCCCGCAGGGGTTGTTGTGCTTGACGATCACGCAACCCGGCCCCTCGAGGTCTCCGAGGAGCGTCCGGGAGGAGTTGAGATCGAGCACGTTGTTGAAGGAGAGCGGCTTGCCGTGCACCTTCGCCACCCGTGAGAGAACGTGGGACCGAGCCCTGGGCTCGACGTACAGCGCCGCCCGCTGGTGCGGGTTCTCACCGTAGGAGAGGTCGAGCTCCTTCTCCCACGCCGTCACCCAGTAGGTCGGCAGCTGCTCGTAGCGGCGCCCGAACCAGCGGCTGATCGCCGCGTCGTAACGGGCCGTATACGCGAACGCCTCGTTCGCCAGCCAGTGCCTGGTCGCGGCGGACAGCTCGCCGGTCTCCTCCAGCTCGTCAAGGACCGCGTCATAGCTCTCCGGCCTCACCACCACTGCCACGAAGCGATGGTTCTTCGCCGCCGCCCGGATCATCGTCGGCCCCCCGACGTCGATGTTCTCGATCGCCTCTTCCTCCGGAACGTCGAGCCGCGCCACGGTCCGCTCGAACGGATAGAGGTTCACGCAGACCAGATCGATCGGCTCGATCTCGTGCTCCTGCAGCGTCTCGGCGTGCTCCGGGTTGTCCCGCACCGCGAGCAGTGCCGCGTGCAGGTGCGGATGGAGCGTCTTCACCCGCCCGTCGAGGATCTCCGGGAACCCGGTCAGCTCCTCGACCGCCATCGCGTCCACTCCCGACTCGCGCAGCACCGACAGCGTCCCGCCGGTCGAGATCACCTCCACCCCCAGCTTGGCCAGCCCCGCCGCGAACTCGGCCACCCCGGTCTTGTCGGCGACCGAGATCAAGGCCCGCCGCACCGGCAGCGACTCGCCGGCGGGCTCCGGAGCGATCTCTGAGGAGGGGGTCGAGGACACGGAGAGGCGAGTCTAAGACTCCGGGTCGATATGAACGAGGCGCGGATTCGTGTCGTCGATCCTCACCCGGCCGGCGGCGATCAGCCTGATCGTCTCCGGCAGTAACGCGTGCTCGGTGGCGTGGATCGCCCTCTCCGTCTCGTCCCAGTCGCGACTGGGGGCCACCGGCACGGGTCGCTGCATGATGATCGGGCCCGAGTCCACTCCCTCGTCGACGAAATGCACGGTCACGCCGGTGATCTTGGATCCATGGTCGATCGCCTGCTGGACGGCATCGATTCCCGGAAAGGCCGGCAGTAGCGCCGGGTGCACGTTGATCACTCGGTTCCGGAACCGCTCGACGAACTCCGGTGAGAGCAGCTGCATGTAGCCGGCGAGCACCACCAGGTCGGCCCCACGCTCCTCAATCCAGTCGCCGAGGGCCTGATCGCGTCCGGCGCGGTCAGCGAACTCCGCCGTCGGGAACACCGCCACTTCGACGCCCGCCGCTCGGGCTCGCTCGAGCGCCCTCGCGCCCTGCTTGTCAGAGCCGACACCAACCACCTCGATCCCCTCCTCACCACTGTGCAGCTGGTCGAGGATCGCCTGGAGGTTTGTGCCCCCGCCGGAGGCGAGCACGATGATTCGAAACGCACTCACGCGCGCATCCTGCCGCAGTCCGGTGCCGCCAACTCAGCGACTTGCCGGAACTACCGCGATGTCCTCGAGCGCGAACTTGCCGTTCGCGCCCTCGGGGTCGCCGAGCGGATAGTCGCCGGTGAAGCAGGCGTCGCAGTGCTTCTCGCGGGGCGTGCCGATCGCCTCGTAGACGGCGTCCATCGAGAGGTACGCCAGCGAACTCGCACCGAGCTCCTCGGCGATCTCCTCGACCGTCTTGTCGTGGGCGATCATCTCCTCGCGGGTCGACATGTCGATCCCGTAGTGGCAGGGGTGCCGGATCGGCGGTGCGGAGATCCTCAAGTGCACCTCCGACGCGCCCGCCTCCTTCAGCATCGCGACGATCTGCCGTGTCGTGTTGCCCCGCACGATCGAGTCGTCGACGACCACCACGCGCTTGCCCGCAACGATCTCGGGCAGGGGGTTGAACTTCATCCGCAGCCCGTGCTTGCGCAGCTCCTGCCCCGGTTGGATGAAGGTGCGCGCCACGTAGCGGTTCTTGATTAGCCCGTCGTCCTTGGGCAGGCCGGCCGCTCGCGCGAAGCCGTTGGCCATCGGATTCCCGGAGTCCGGCACTGAGATCACCAGGTCGGCGTCCACCGGCGCCTCCTCGGCGAGCAGCTCGCCCATCCGGCCTCGGACCTCCTGCAGGACCCGGTTCTCGAGCCGGGAATCGGGCCGGGAGAAGTAGATGTGCTCGAACACGCACTGCGCCGGCTGCTCGCCCTGGATCACCGGCTTCATCTCGAGGCCACCCGCGGTCAGCGACACCAGCTCGCCCGGCTGGACCTCCCTGATCATCTGGGCGCCGATGATGTCGAAGGCGCAGCTCTCGGAGGCCACCACGAAGCACTCAGGGAACTCGTCGGTCGCCTTGAGCTTCCCGAGGGCGAGGGGCCTGACCCCGTGCGGATCGCGGAACGCGACCACCGCGTGCTTGGTCATCACCACTGTCGAGTAGGCGCCCTCCAGCCGCGGCATCACCTCGGCGACCGCGTCCTCGATCCACTCATCGCCTTCGCCGGCGGTCCGGGAGAGCAGCGCGGCCATGATCTCCGAGTCCGAGGTGCCTCGCAGGTGGAGCCCGGCCTCGGTCAGCTCGTTGTAGAGCTCGACGGCGTTGGTCAGGTTGCCGTTGTGCGCGAGGGCGAGCTCGCGGCCGTCGTCTCGCCACACCGGCTGCGCGTTCTCCCACGCGCCGCCGCCGGTGGTCGAGTAGCGGACGTGGCCGATCGCCATGTCGCCGGAGAGCGCCCGCAACTTCTCCTCGTCGAAGACCTGCGAGACCAGCCCGAGCTCGCGGAGGGTGGTGATGTGCCCGCCCTCGCAGGTGGCGATTCCGGCCGACTCCTGGCCGCGGTGTTGCAGCGCATAGAGCCCGAAGTAGGCGAGGCGCGCGACGTCGCGGCCCGGCGCGTATACGCCGAACACGCCGCACTCATCGCGCGGGCCATCGCGATCGGGAACGTCGAAACGCGCGTCGGTCAAGGTCTATGGAGGTGTCTCAACCTCGGGATCGGTGAGCGGGACACGAACTCAGCCCGCACAGGCAGGGTAGCAGCGGGCACGGCGCTGACCGCGGGCCTCACTCCCCAAAATGCGGCCATTTGCAGGGCAGGTGGGGCGTGGCCGCTGTGCTATTTCCTCCGCTGCTTCTGTCTGCGGCCCTTCTTGGCCAGCCTGACCGTGAGCGGCGCCGCGTTCGGCACGCCCGCGACGGTGGCCGGGGTGAAGTGGATGAACACGCTCACCGTCACCCGGCCCTTCCCCTTCTTCAGCACCCGCTTCTTGAGCTTCCTCGCGGTCTTGCCGGTTGGCTTCACGATCAGCTCGAAGGTCTCGGCTCGTGGCAGGTCCATCGTGAATGGCCTGATGGCGGCCGTGCTGGCGCTCAGGTCCGGCGGCGTGTCCGTCTCGTCCAGCGTCACCCGGCCCGGGCTCGGGACCCTGGCGATGATCGACGCGGTCCCTTTCTTCCGGTTGTTGGTGACCGAATTGACCGTGATCTTGTTCGAGGGGGCGGCGGTGAACTGTGACGCGCTGAGGGGGCCCGTCACGCCCGCCGACCCGATCAGGGTGGGTTTCCTCTCGGAACCGTTGACGGCCGCCCGGCCAACGACGTCGTCGTCGTAATTGCCCCAGAAGATGTACTGCGAGTTGACCGCCACCCCGCTTGGACCACCGCCGGCGGTTCCCGCCGGGAGGAAGTCGCCCTCCGCCGGTCCGCCCCTCACCGGCACCCGCCCCACGGTGTTGCCACTGTCCGAGGCCCAGTAGAGGTAGTTGATGTCGACCGTCAGCCCGCAGAACGCCTCGGGTATCGAGGCGAAATCGGGGGTCACCGAGCCGCCGTCGAACGTCGCCCGGCCGATCTGCGTCCCGCCGTTGTTGAGGTAGTAGAGGAAGTCGGAGTCCGCGACGATCCCGCAGTTGCTGTTGGTGGTGCTGATGAAGCTGGGATTCGGAGCCGAGCCATCGATGTTCGCGCGGCCGATCGAGTTCCCATCGTGCTGCCAGTAGACCGCGGTCGGGGTCACGGCGATCCCCGATGGGGTGCCCACGCCCGCGGAATGAGGAATGAATTCGGCATTCGCACCACTCCCGTCCAGGTTCGCCCTCCCGATGGATCCGTTCGTTGCATCGCCCTGGGTCCAGTAGATGAACCTGGAGTCCGTCGTGACACCGTGGGGACTGTTCAGCCCGGGGATGAACTTCGTGTTGAGGGAGGTGCCGTTGAGCTTGGCCCGGGCGATGCTCGAGTTGGGGCTGTCGCTCGTCCAGTAGACGAAGTTGCCGTGTGCGTGTGGGGTCGCGATCAGGAGCATCAGCACGGCGAAGAGCGGGGCCACATAGCCCGCATGCGGAAGTCGGCGCCCGGACACCATTCGCTTCCTATTCCCTGGTTATTTCTTCTTCGTGCGCTGCTTGATCAGCGTGACGTTGACCTGTTGTGTGTTCGGCACTCCCGCGAGGCCGGCTGGGACGAAGTGGATGAAAACGGTCACCTTCGCCTTGGCCTTCGCCTTGCGCTTCTTACGGAGCTGCTTCTTGATCTGCTTGTTCATCTTCTTCGCCGTCTTCCCGACCGGCTTCACGGCAAGGGCGAAGGACGAAGCCTGGGTGAGCGTCAAGCCGATCTGCTTGACGCCGGCGGCGGTGGCGTTCGCGTCGGGCGGGGTGTTGGTCTGGTTCAGCGTCACCTGGCCCGGGCCGGGCACCTTGGCGTTGATGGCCGCGGTCCCTTTTTTCTTCTTCTTGCTCACCGAGTTGACGGTGATCTTGTTGGACGGAGCCGCGGCGAGCTGGCAGGGGTTCGTGGGTCCCGAGATGAAGGTTGGATTGGGCGATGCGCCGTTGATGTTCGAGCGCCCCACCGTGTTGGCGTCCTGGTTGCCCCAGAAGAGGTACTGCGAGTTAACGGCGACACCACAGGGGCCGCCGGTGGTGGTGCCGGCGGGCACGAAGTTCGCATTTGCGGCTCCGCCGCCGACCGGTACGCGGCCAATGGTGTTCGGCGTGCCCGTGCTCCAGTAGAGGAAGTTCGAGTCCACCGCGAGACCGCAGAAGTGTTCGGGGATGGTGATGAAGCTGCGATCGACCGATGTGCCGTCGAGCGTCGCTCGAGCGATGTGGGTGGCGTCGCTGAAGAAGTAGAGGAAGTTCGAATCCGCGGCCAGCCCGCAGGGGTTGACCGGGCCGGGGATGAAGTTGGGGTTGGGGCTGCCGCCATCCAGGTTGGCTCGGCCGATCGTGGTCCCCCCCATGCCGACTTGGTTCGTCCAGTAGAGCGCGGAGGTGGTCACGGCCACGGACGTGGGGGCGGTCACGTTGTTCGTGATGAACTGGTTGTTCACGCCCGAGCCATCGAGGTTGGCGCGGCCGATGGAGCTCACCCCGCTGTTCAGCGTCGCCCAGTAGATGAACTTGGAGTCGATGGCGACGCCGTGCACCCCGTTGACGCCGGTTATGAAGTTGTTGTTGGCGCCAGTCCCGTTGATCTTCGCGCGCCCGATGCTCGTCTGATCGTCGTTTGCCCAGTACACGAAGTTGCCGTTGGCATGGGGCGGCGCGATCAGCAGGACGAGCGCCGCGAGCACCGCCGCAGCGAGGACCGTGAGCACCACCCTTCTCCGCAGCGGGTGCGCGTGCTCGGCGTGGTGTGAGTGGCCGGCGTGCGAGAGGCGTCGCCCGAACACGTTCCGATCCTACCCGGCCGTACGCTCGGTATTCGCGAGGCTAGAGGCGCTCTGGCAGCGAGCGCCAGGCTCGCTCCGCGTCGGCGAGCGCCACAGAAACGTCCCGCTCCGCGGCCGAGAATTCGACCCGATTGCCCCCGACCGAGCCGATCTCAAGCGCTTCGATACCGGTGCCGCCGGCAGCCCCTCGAAGCTCGTCCACTCGCTCGGCTGAGACCCCGAGAACGATCCCGCCCGGGCCCTCTCCGAACAGACAGCTCTCGCCCGAGCCGCCGCGCAGCTCGACGAGCGGGTCGAGATCCGCCTCGATCCCCGAGCCAGCGGCAATCGCCATCTCCACCAGCGCGCAGGCGAGGCCGCCGTCGCTGACGTCGTGGGCGGCCGTGGCGAGCCCGTCCCTCACCGCCCGCCGGACAAACGCGAGCGCCTCGGCGACGGCGCCGATGTCCGGCTGGGGCAGTCCGGTATCGAGCTCGCCTCGCTGCTTGGCCAGCTCCGAGCCGGCCAGGGAGGGCGCGTACGGTCCGACCAGGACCAGGCGGTCCCCCTCGGCCGGCGCGAGGCCCGGGGCCCGCACGGGATCCGGCAGCTCACCCACCATGCCGACGACCGGAGTCGGGTAGATCGGGCCGTGCTCGGTCTCGTTGTACAGCGAGACGTTGCCGCCGACCACTGGGACCTTCAGTCCGAGGCAGGCGTCGGCCAGGCCGAGCACCGCGCGGTCGAGCTGCCAGGCGACGTTCGGCTTCTCCGGATTGCCGAAGTTGAGGCAGTTGGTCAATCCGAGCGGCTCGGCTCCGGCGCAGGCGAGGTTCTGGGCGCACTCGAGCACGGCCTCCACCGCGCCGGCATACGGGTCGCAGGCGACTCGCCGCCCGTTCCCATCGATCGCCATCGCGATCGCCCGATCGGATTCGGGCAGGATCAGCACGGCCGCGTCCGCGTCCTCCGGCCGCCGCGCCGTCCGCGAGCCCACCACCGAGTCGTACTGCTCGAATGCCCAGCGCTTCGAGGCGACGTTCGAGGAGGCGAGCAGCGCCACGAGAACGGCAGACGGGTCATCCTCCTCGAGTGACTGCTCGTTGCCGTACATCCAGCCTGTGGGCTCGGCCAGCTCGAGGTCGTAGAGCGGGCACTCGTCGACCAGGGCGGAGACCGGTACGTCCCCGACCTCGACGCCGTCGTCGAGGACCCTGAGGCGCCCGGTGTCCGTCACCTCGCCGATCGCGGCGGAGCCGGTCTGCCAGCGCTCGCATGTGGCCACCACCTCGTCGAGCCGCGACGGCTCCACCACGGCCAGCATCCGCTCCTGGGACTCGGAGATCATCACTTCGAACGGCTCGAGGTCGGCTTCGCGCAGGGGTACGCGGGCGACGTCGATGTCGATCCCGACCCCGCCCTTCGAGGCCATCTCACCCGCCGACGAGGTCAGGCCGGCAGCCCCGAGGTCCTGAAGTGACACCAGCAGGTCGCGCTCGAGCAGCTCGAGGCAGCACTCCAAGAGCTTCGACTCCTCGAAGGGGTCTCCGATCTGGACGCTGGGCCGCTTCGAGTCGTCCCCCGCCTCGAGCTCGGCCGAGGCCAGTACGGAGGCGCCGCCGATCCCGTCACGTCCGGTCGAGGCGCCCATGATCACGATCAGGTTGCCGGGACCCGCCGCGGCCGAGCGGATCATCTCATCCGTCCTGGCGAGTCCCACGCACATCGCGTTGACCAGGCAGTTGTGCTCGTACGGCGGCTCGAAGTAGACCTCGCCGCCGACGTTCGGGACCCCGATCGAGTTGCCGTAGTGGCCGATCCCCGCGACCGCCCCCTCGAACAGGTAGCGGGAGCGCTCCGAGGAGAGCTCGCCGAAGCGCAGCGAATCGAGCACCGCGATCGGCCGCGCGCCGATCGCGGACACGTCTCGCAGGATGCCCCCCACTCCCGTCGCGGCACCCTGGAAGGGCTCCACCGCGCTCGGGTGGTTGTGGGACTCGACCTTGAAGGCCACGGCGTGGCCGCCGCCGACGTCGACGGCGCCGGCGTTCTCGCCCGGTCCCATCACCACTCGCTCGCCCTCGGTGGGGAGCCGGCCGAGCAGCTTGCGCGAGTGCTTGTAGGCACAGTGCTCGGACCAGAGCAGCGAGAACATCGCCAGCTCGACCTGATTGGGCGCCCGGCCCATCAGCTCGACGATCCGCTCGTATTCCGGCCGGGTCAGACCGAGCACGACGGCCTGCTCGACGTCCGGGAGCTCGGCGGTGGACCTCACGCCGCCGCAGGTTGCCGCGTGAGCGCGCGGAAGAGTGCGAGGCCGTCGTCCGAGCCGGTCAGCGGGTCGACGGCGTGCTCGGGATGCGGCATCAGGCCGAGGACGTTCCCGGCCTCGTTGACCACGCCGGCGATGTCGCGGACGCTGCCGTTCGGGTTCTCCCCGGCCGCATAGCGGAACGCGATCCTGCCCTCCGCCTGCAGCCGGTCGAGCTCGGAATCCGGGGCGAAGTAGCGGCCGCTCATGTGCTTGATCGGGATCGAGAGGCGGTCGCCGGCCTCGACCTCGGCCGCGAACGGCCCCTCGAAGCTCTCGGCGACCAGGCCCACCTGCCGGCAGATGAACCGCAGGCCCTCGTTCGGCAGCAGAGCGCCCGGCAGAAGCCCCGCCTCACAGAGGACCTGGAAGCCGTTGCAGATCCCCAGCACCGGCCCGCCGTCCCCGGCGAAGCGGGCGACGGCCTCCATCGCGGGCGAGAAGCGCGCGATCGCCCCCGCTCGCAGGTAATCGCCGTAGGAGAACCCTCCGGGAACGATGATCCCGTCCAGCCCGCTCAGGTCGGTCTCCTCGTGCCAGACCAGCCGGGCGTCGCCGACGCGGCCGGCGGCCGCCACCGCGTCGCGCTCGTCGCAGGAGCCGGGGAACTGGAGGACTCCGATCACGCCGGGCTCCCCCCGTTTCCGGACGCGCCTTCGTCGATCACGATCTCGTAGTCCTCGATCAGCGGATTGGCGAGCAGCTTCTCGCTGAGCGATTCGAGCTTGGCGGGATCGTCGACCTCCAGCTCGACCAGCCTGCCGACGCGGACGTCGTGGATGCCCTCGAATCCGAGCGCGGGAAGCGCCCGCTCGACCGCCTTCCCCTGGGGGTCGAGGATGCCCTCCTTGGGGCGAATCAAGACCCTCGCCTTCACCAGGTCAGCGTAGCGACGAGCTCGGCGCGCCCCACTGCCTGATTAGTCCAGTTTGCGGCCTGTTATGCGCTCGTAGGCCTCCACGTACTTGGCCCGGGTGTTCTGGACCACCTCGTCGGGCAGCTCGGGCCCCGGCTCCGTGTGGTCCCAGCCGACCGAGTCCGAGTAGTCGCGGACGTACTGCTTGTCGAACGAGGCCTGGGAGCGGCCGGGCTCGTAGTCGTCGGAGGGCCAGAACCGGGACGAGTCGGGCGTCAGGACCTCGTCGCCGAGGACGATCTCGGCGCCGGGCGAGCTGCCGAACTCGAACTTCGTGTCCGCGACGATGATCCCCCGCTCCGCCGCGTGGTCGGCCGCCCGCCGGTAGATCTCGATCGAGATCCGGCGGAGCTCCTCCATCAGGTGCAGGTCACCGATGATCTCCACGGCGCGGTCGAAGTCGATGTTCTCGTCGTGCTCGCCCAGCTCGGCCTTGGTTGCGGGGGTGAAGATCGGCTCGCGCAGCTTCTCCGACTCCTTGAGACCCGACGGCAGCTCGATCCCGCAGACCGCGCCCGTGTCCTGGTACTCCCGCCAGCCCGAGCCCGAGAGGTAGCCCCGGACGACGCATTCGATCGGGTACATCTCGAGCTTGCGGACCCGCATCCCGCGTCCCGCCGCCTCCGGCGGGACGTCCTCCGAGATGAAGTGGTTGGGGACGATCTCACTGGTGAGGTCGAACCAGAAGAGCGACATCTGCGTGAGGACCTTGCCCTTGTCCGGGATGGCCGTCGGCAGGATCACGTCATAGACCGAGATCCGATCGGAGGCGACCATGATCAGCTCGTCGCCGTCCTCGTAGATCTCGCGGACCTTGCCGGAGCCGTGCAGCTTCAGGTCTGCGAGCGAGGTGGTCATCCGCCACCGGCCTCCTGCTGGTAGGCGGGATGGGCCTTGGCCCAGTCGATGATCTTGCCCGAGCCGACCACCGTCTTGCCCTCATCGAGTGCCAGGACCGGAACGTTGATCTGCCCCGTCAGCTCCTCGACTTCCTGGCGGCTGTCCCTCCGCTCCCCCCAGGTCCAGGGCATCAACCTGTACCCGGGCATGACACGGAGCTCGTACTCGTAGCCGGCCTCATCGAGCGCCTTCGCGGCGCGGCCGCAGGCGTGACCGATCGCCGCGTGCTTGTCCTTCTGCCCGCAGGTGTAGAGGATCACCGCGCAAGCCTATCCAGCCTGGCCATCACCTCAGGGACGTGCTCGAGGTAGGCGTCGTAGTCGAAAACCTCATCGAGGTTCAGCTGCGGGGCAGAGGCGGCGATCAGCTCGCGGAAGCTCGTTCCCTCGTCCCAGGCGCGCTGCGCCGACTCCTGGACGATGCGGTAGGCGTCGTCGCGGCTCATCCCCGACTCGACCAGCGCGGTCAGCGCCCGCTGGCTGAACAGGGCGCCGTGCGTGAGCTCGATGTTCTCGCGCATCCGCTCCGTATGGACTGTCATGCCCTCGACGATCCGGGTGGCGATGTGCTGCATGTAGTCGAGCGCGATCGTGGCGTCTGGAATCACCACCCGCTCGGCGCCGGAATGCGAGATGTCTCGCTCGTGCCATAGCGCGACGTTCTCCATGCCGACCTGCGAATACCCGCGCAGCACCCGGGCCAGGCCGCAGAGCCGCTCGGCGAGGATCGGGTTGCGCTTGTGGGGCATCGCCGACGAGCCCTTCTGGCCCGCTCCAAACGGCTCCTCGACCTCCCTGACCTCGGTGCGCTGGAGGTTGCGGATCTCGGTCGCGAAGCGCTCGATGCCCGCGCCGGCGATCGCGATCCTGGCCAGGACGACCGCGTGCCGGTCGCGCGGGACGACCTGGGTGGAGACGTCCTCGGCCTCCAGGCCGAGCGCCTCCATGACCCTGGCCTCGACCGACGGGGGCACCGAGGCGTAGGTCCCGACCGCTCCGGAGAGGTTGCCGACGCGCGCCTGCTCGAAGGCGTTCTCGAGCCGCTGGAGGTTGCGGTCGGCCTCGAAGGCGAAGCTCGCCAGGCGCAGCCCGAAGGTGGTGGGCTCGGCGTGGACGCCGTGCGTCCGGCCGACGCAGAGGGTGCCGGCGAACTCGCGCGCCCTGGCCACCAGGGCGTCCCGATACGTCCTCGCTCCCCTCAGGACGATCTCGCCGGCATCCCGAAGCTGGAGCGCGAGGGCCGTATCGAGGACGTCCGAGGAGGTCAGGCCGTAGTGCAGCCAGCGTCCCTGCTCGCCGATCGAGGCGGAGACAACGTCGACGAAGGCGGCGACGTCATGGCCGGTCGTGCGCTCGCGCTCCTCGACCGCCTCCACGGTGAACGACGCGCGCTCGCGGGCGGCCTTGGCGGCCTCCTCCGGGACCACTCCCTCGGCCGCCCAGGCTTCGGTGGCGGCCAGCTCGACCTGCAGCCAGGTCTCCATCCGCCGCTGCTGGGTCCAGACGGCGCCGATCTCCTCGCGGGTGTAGCGAGGGATCACGGCGGGTTCACGCCGCCGCCCGCTCCGGAGGGGTTAGCGCCGAGGTGAGCAGCTCGGTGTCGCAGTACTCGATCAGCTCACGCACCTTCCCTCCCTCGAGACGGAACACGACGCAGTAGGAGTTCCGATACGGCTTGCCGGACTTGGTGGTCGCATCGCCGCGGGATTCGATCACAACGTGGTCGCCGTCGGCGAGCACCCGCAGCGCCCGGGCGCGGTACCCATCTGCAAACTGGGCCATCAGGGGGTCGAGCAGACGGCCCCTGACGGAGTCGAGGCCCTCCCAGGTTCGCGACCAGGCGCTGCTCCCCTTGATCGTCCAGCGGACGTCCGGTGCCAGCGCCTTGACGAATGGCGCCCCGTTGCCCTTCTCGAGCTCCTCGTAGATCGATTGCATCATCCGCTTGTTCTCCGCCGCTGTCATCCGCATCTCCTCTCGGTGGCTTGTGCCGTCAAGCTAGCTCCGCACGAGCCATTACACAAGCGAGTATGTCGCACAGTTATCATGCGCGTTACGCATGGCGGACCTAAGCCTGACCGGACTGCGCGTGCTGCGGGAGGTGGCCGCACAGGGAACGTTCACGGGCGCGGCCGAATCGCTCGGGTACACGCAGTCAGCGATCTCGCGGCAGGTCGCGGCGCTGGAGAACGCCGCGGGGTCACCTCTCTTCGAGCGCCGGGCAAGGGGCGTTCGCCTGACGGACGCCGGCGAGGCCCTGCTGCAGCGGGCCGGGACGGTGCTCGACGAGCTCGACGCCGCCCAGCAGGAGCTCGCCGGAATGGCGGAGCCGGCGACGGGCCGGCTGCGGGTCGGCGCCTTTCCCACGGCCGTCGCCGCGCTGGTGCCGCGAGCGATAGCGGAGTACCGGCGGCGCCAACCAGGCGTTCGCGTCTCGCTCCGGGAGGGCGGCACGCCAACCCAGCTCAAGCGCCTCTACACCGGTTCCGTGGACGCGGCCGTGATCGGGTTCCTGCCGGGCGGCCAGGTGACCCGCGACAGACGCATCTCCCTCGAGCATCTCGCTGACGATCCCCTTCTGCTGGCCGTCGGGCCGGAGCATCCGCTGGCCCGCCGCAGAACCGTCGACCTCGACGACCTCGCCGGCGAGAGCTGGATCGCGGCCAGCGCAAACGCAAGCGACACGATGCTCGGCGCTTGGCAATGGGCGGACTGGCGCCCGCGAGTGGACCTGATCGCCAAAGAGTGGACGGCGAAGCTTGGCCTGGTCGCCGCCGGTCTCGGGGTGACGCTGGTACCGGGCCTGGCGGCAGCCGCGGTGCGGCCCGATGTCGCGCTGGTCCGCATCCGCAGCGGCCCCGCGAGCCGCCAGGTACTCGTCGCGACGCGCTCGGGACAAGAGCGGTCGGCCTCCATCGAGCTCTTCAGCGAGCTCCTGCAGGACACCACCGCCCAGCTGAGGGCGGAGTTGCGCGACCGCGTGACTGCTAGGCGTTGATGATCCGGACGGCCAGCAGCCCGGCGTTCTTGGCCCCGTCGATCGCCACGCAGCCGACCGGCACGCCGGGCGGCATCTGCACGGCGGAAAGCAGGGCATCCAGCCCGCCGAGGTTCTTCCCGGAGATCGGGACGCCGATCACCGGTAGGTCGGTCTTCGAGGCCGCGAAGCCCGGGAGGGCGGCCGACATGCCGGCCCCGGCGATGATCACCTTGAGCCCGCGCATCCGGGCGTTTGTGCAGTACTCGCTGGTGGCTTCCGGGTCACGGTGTGCGCTCAGCACCCGCACCTCGTAGCGGATCCCGTGGTCCTGGAGGGCCTCGCCGGCAGGCTGCAGCTTGGGCTTGTCGTTCTTCGAGCCCATGATGATTCCGACCAGCGGCGCGTCGACCTCGATCTCCTCGAACGCCTCCTCGACCTGGGGCATCGTCTCGACGGCTTCGCCCTCGGGCATCAGCTCCTCCGTTCGCTCGTGATTTCTCTGTCCACCGCACGGGCTGCGATGTCGGTTCGCATCTGCTTCCCGTCGAAGCTGATCAGCCCGGCCGCATCGTAGGCGCGGCTGCGCGCGTCCGCCGCAGTCGCGCCGAGGCCGGTGACGTTGAGGACGCGGCCGCCGGCGGTGACGATCTCGCCGTCGCGCCGGGCGGTGCCGGCGTGGGTCACCTCCACTCCCTCCACGCCGGCCGCCTCGTCGAGCCCCCGGATCACATCTCCCTTCGAAGACGACTCCGGATAGCCCGCCGAGGCGAGCACCACGGTGACGGCCCATTTGTCGGCGAAGTCCGCGTTGAGCCCCGCGAGGCCGCCCTCGGTTCGTGTGGCGAGACAGAGCTCGATCAGATCCGAGCTCATCCGCGGCAGCACCGCCTGCGTCTCCGGGTCCCCGAAGCGGCAGTTGAACTCGAGCACCTTGGGCCCGGCCTCGGTCAGCATCAGTCCGGCGTAGAGGACGCCGTGGTAAGGGATTCCCCGTGCCTTCATGGCCGCGACGATCGGCCGGTGCGCCAGGTCGGCGATGCGATCGGCCTCGGCGGGATCGATTCCCGGTACCGGCGAGTAGCTGCCCATGCCGCCGGTGTTCGGTCCCTCATCGCCGTCGTGGATCCGCTTGTAGTCCTGCGCCGGCGCCAGCGGCAGCACGTTCTCGCCGTCGCAGAGCGCGAGCACCGACAGCTCCTCACCCTCGAGGAACTCCTCGATCACGACCTCGGTCTCGCCGAAGCGCTGCTCGGTGAAGAACACGTCCACGGCCTCGCGCGCCTCGGCCTCCGTGGTGCTGATGATCACGCCCTTGCCGGCCGCCAGGCCGTCCGCCTTGAGGACGGTGGGGTATGAGGCGCGGGCGAGGTGCTCGAGCGCCTCCTCCTTCGAGCGCAGGACGGTGTGTGCGGCGGTCGGCACCCCGGCCTCCTCCATGAGCCGCTTGGCGAACAGCTTCGATCCCTCGATCTGGGCCGCCGCGCCGCGTGGGCCGAAGGCGGCAATGCCCGCATCCTCGAGCGCGTCGACGAGGCCGGCGACCAGCGGGGCCTCCGGGCCGACCACGACCAGGTCGATCCCCCGATCGCGGGCCGCGGCGACGAAGCCGTCGATGTCCTCACCCCCGACGTTCACGATCTCCGCGTCCTCGGCGATGCCCGCGTTTCCGGGCGTGCAGAAGAGCTCGGGTTCGGTCAGGGATCGACCGAGCGAGCGGATGATCGCGTGCTCGCGACCCCCGCCTCCTACCACGAGGACCTTCATGCCGAGGGCTTCCCGAGGCTCAAAGGGACTTCGAGAACTCCTCCGCCGGGATCGCGGACAGGGTCTGGCTGCTCATCGTCCCCCGCGAGCCGAGCTCGACGGAGACCTTGGCCATCGTCTCGGCGTCGGGCGCCTCGACGATGGTGATGAAGTCGTACGGGCCGAGGGTGGCCCACTGCTCCTTGACCGTCACCCCGAGCTGCTCGACCTCCTTGTTGACCTCCTGAATGCGGCTCGGATTGTTCTTCAGGGTCTGCACACCCTCGGAGGTCAGGTTGGTGAGCATCACGAACGTCGGCATCTCTTCTCCTCTCCGTTGCTTGCCGAATGGCTCCCCCTTTCTTTCACTTTCCGGCGCGACGTGCAATCCGGAATGCGCGAAGATCATCCGCTCGTGCCCGACCACCCTCTGTTCGCACGCTTCTACGACCGTCTCACCGCCCGCACCGAGCGAGCCGGGCTCGGTGAGATGCGCCGCGAGCTGCTCAGCTCGGCCGCCGGACGCGTCCTCGAGCTCGGGGCCGGCACCGGCCACAACCTCGAGCACTACACGGACGCAGTCACCGAGCTCGTCCTGGCGGAGCCCGACCCGAACATGGCCAAGCTCCTCCGCGAGAGGCTGGAGAGCGATGGGACGGCGGCGGGTCACCCGTCGGTGATCGAGGCCCCGGCGGAGGAGCTGCCCTTCGACGATGGGAGCTTTGACGTGGTCGTCGCGACGCTCGTGCTGTGCACGGTCGAGAATCCGGTCCGGGCGCTGGCGGAGGCCCGCCGGGTGCTGGTGGAGGGCGGCCGGTTCCTCTACCTCGAGCACCTGCGCAGCGCGCGGCCCGGGCTGGCGCGCTGGCAGGACTGGCTGGAGCGGCCCTGGGGATGGGTCTCGGGCGGCTGCCACCCGAACCGGGCGACCGACCAGCTGCTCGCCGGCGCCGGCTTCTGGATCGACAGCCTGGAACGGGACAAGCTGCCCAAGGCGCCACCGCTGGTCCGCCCGCTGATCCGAGGCGTGGCGATCAGGCCGAGCGGCGTGCGCGGCGGCTGAGGGCCCCGCGTCAGTCCGCGCCGGCTCGTCCGTCCTCGCCCACTGCCGCACCCTCCTGCCAGGGCTCCAGCGACTCGGCCGTGATCCAGGGTGACGCTCCATCGACCTCGACCTGCCTGCTCATCGCAGCCATCTTCTCCTTCGAGGATTCGGTCGCGGAGGCGACCATGAACCACTTGCGCTCCACCGCCAGGCCCCGGTGCAACGGGCGCGAACCACCCTCGTAGACCGCTCGCTTCAGGGACCGGATCGCCTCCGGGGAGCGCCGCGCCAGCCGTTGGCCCATGCGGACCGCGGCCTCTTCGACCTGATCGCGCGGGACGACCGCCTGCACGAGGCCGTAGTCGAGCGCCTCACGTGGGCTGATCGTCCTCCCCTCCAGCATCATCGCCAGCGCCCTTCCGGTGCCGATCAGCCTCGGGAGACGCTGGGTTCCGCCCGCGCCCGGGTTGAAGTCCACCGTCATCTCGGGCTGCCCGATCGCGATGTCGGCGTCTGCCATCACCCGCACGTCGCAGGCGATCGAGGTCTCGCAGCCGCCGCCCGTCGCGGGGCCGTTGATGGCTGCGATGAAGACCTTGTCGGATCGGTTCATTGACAGGAAGAGGTCGTGGATGCGGTAGAGCTCGAACACGGCCGCGAGCGGCGTCCGCTCGGCCAGGTCGCGCAGCACCGGCACCCGCCGGATGGCGCCGGCGACCCTGAGCAGGATCGAGGTGAGCCAGGGAGGCGCGGCGATCCCGGCCCTCTCGACGCTCGCCAGGATCTCGCCGACGTCGTAGTGGGTGATGTAGAGGTCCTCCGGCTTGCCGGTGATCACCACGGCGCCGACCGAGCGGTCGTTCCGAATCGAGGCGAACTGATCGCTCAGCTCGCGCACCATCTCGGCGGTCATGAAGTTGTGGGGCGGGTTGTCGATCCGGACGACGAGCACCCGCCCACGGCGCTCGGTCTCGAACATGCTCGGCATGGGCCGAAGCCTATGCCCGCCCGGAGCCCTAGGAATCGAACCCGACGTGGATGTGATCGCAGTGGTCGGCCTGCGCGAACCCGTTCGGATTCGCAGGGCCGTCGGGATCCCAGCAGTAGATCAGCTCGGTGGGCTCCTGCCCCGGCGGCAGGGCGCCGATCTGCCGGGCGAGCGTGCCGCACGGCCCGTCGGGCGACACGTTGGTGCAGGGGACGCCGTCGATCGCGGCGATGTCCATGGCCCGCCCGTAGTAGTGGTTCGAGACGTTGCCGCTGGCCGTGTACTTGGAGTGGTCCGAGCGCAGCGCCGAGATCCGGATCGTGTGCTGCTGGCTGATCGCGCCGAGCAGGTTGATGATCCGCGGGTCGATCGCGCCGGACTGAAGGTCGACCATCTCGAGCTGGTTGGAGAGCTCGACGTTCCGCCAGTTGATCGGGGCGTTCGTGGGGCCGGGGAGGGCGACCGAGTAGGCGACGGTCTTCGCTTGGCAGGTGCCCTTCATCGCCTCGGCGTCCTTGAGGACCGCCTCGACGTACCACTCGGCGTGGTTGTGCTCGAAGAGCCCCGCGCGCAGGTCACCCGCGGCCCACATCATCCGGGCGAGCGTCGCGGCGGAGTCGGCCGGGCTGGACTGCTCGACCTTGCCGTCACCGTCGCCATCGACCGCGTACCGCTCCCAGTTGTCGTCGCTGATGCCGAGCGGGCCGCGGGAGGCGAGGTCGCGCTCCGACATTCCCTTGCCGAAGTTGGACTCCACCCGGGCGACAGCGGCCAGCGCCCAGACGCCGCTCTGCCCGAGCTCGTACCGGCCGGCGGCGTCCTGGAAGGCCTCCATGTAGGCCTGCGGAATCGAGACGTCACTCCCCTCGGCCGGGGCGCAGACCAGCTCCTGCTGCTTGGGGATCAGGGAGAGGCCGCCGATCGCGCCGTTGCCGATCCCGCTGAAGCAGGCGGCCCGGGCCATCACCTCCGCGACGTACCAGTCGGCGTGGTTGTAGGCGAACACCGCCCCTTCCGGGTCCTCGGGCATGCCGGCGGCGCGCAGGTAGCGCGCCGCGGCGAAGATCGCGTCGTGGGGCTCGTTGGGGTCCTTGTCGCCGTCGCCGTCCGCGTCGACCCCGTACATGGCCCAGGTCGACGGCATGAACTGCATCCACCCCACCGCCCCGGCCGACGAGGGGCCGAGGTTCTGTCCGAAGCCGCTCTCGATCTCGTTGATCGCGGCGAGGATGGACGGGCCGGCGGGACCCAGGTCGTAGGCCTGCGCGGCCGCCTGATAGATCGGTGGCAGGAAGGCCGGCACCGCGACCGGGCCGCAGGCGGTCGGGAGCGGGGTCGTCGGGGGCGGGACGGCGTCCCCCCCGTTCTCGGCGGCCCCCTTCTCGTTTCCCTCCGGATCCGGCTTCGAGGGATTCGGCTGCTGCTTGCCGCCCTTCGGCTTGGTCGTGGGCTTGGGCTGCGGCTTGGGCTTGGGCTTTGGGACGTACTTGGGCGGGACGCCCGCGACCGGCACCTGGGGCAGCGTCGGGGCGGGGTCCGGAGGCGCGGTGGTCGTGGTGGGCGTGGTCTCCGTTGTCGTCGTCTGGGCGACGGCGGTCTGCGCGGCGATCGCGGCGCCGACGACCGTCGCCGCTATAGCGGTCCTGACCCGTCCCATCAGCCGAGTACCTGTGCGACCCGCCAGCTGTCGCCGGCCCGGGTCAGGGTGAGACGCAGCTCGCTGAGCGCCCGCAGCCTGACCAGTGAGACGCTCGCGGTCGCCTGTTGCTTGTCGGCATCGCCCAGGACGACGTTGAGGACCCGGGCCTTGGGGACCTTGCCGTTGGCGGGCAGCCGCGGCGGATCGGACTCGAGGGCCTTGGCGAGTGACTTGGTCGCGGTCGCGGCGAAGGTCGACTGGGTGGCCTTGTCCGACTGGCCCACCTCGTAGCCGACGAACGCGTCCGCGAACTCCCAGGCCACCTGCGCCGGCTTCTCCGTGGGCTTCGCGGCGGGCGCGGGCGGAACGGTCGTGTGCCCCGCTTCGAACTGCGGCGTCACCCCCTGGAGCGCCAGCGTGTCCGAGGCCTGCGGGACCGCCGCGACCGGCGCCAGCCGCGTCGCTGAGGTCGGCCCGCTCGACCCGTGGTCGATCCCGGCCATCGCCCCGGCCCCTCCGGCGGCGAGGGCGACCACGGCAGCAGAGGCGGCCAGTGCCGCCCGGGTCTTCCTGCCGCGGGCGCGATAGGCGTCGGAGAGCGGCCAGGTGAGCTTCGTCTGGATCAGCCGCTGCAGCGGGTGGGTGGCAAGTCCGGCGCGGTCGACCGCGGCTCGCGCGGCATCGCCGCCGCGCCAGAGGACGCGCTCCTCGATGCCCCAGGCGGCCTCACGGATCGACCACCCGGCCTGATCGGCCGAGACGCGGAGATTCATGCCTATTTACTCGTCTCGGCACGGGCGCAGCCCGATACTGAGAAGTGGGTCGATTAGTGCCTATGCAGCGGCTCTTGCGGGCGGCTTCGCCGTCTCGGCCCGTGCGAAGGTCAGTTCTCCGTCGGCTGCGTCCACCCTGACGTGGTCGCCCTCGGCGAACTCGCCCTCGAGCAGGCGCAGGGCCAGCTTGTCGACGAGCTGCTTCTGGATCACACGCTTGAGCGGGCGGGCGCCGTAGGTCGGGTCGAAGCCGAGGTTGCCGAGCAGCTCTCTCGCCTTGTCGGTCAGCTCGATCTCGATCCCCCGCTCGCTGACGCGCTTCGACAGCTGGGCGACCTGAATGTCGACGATCTTGCCCAGGTCGCCCTTGGTGAGGCGGTGGAAGATCACCACGTCGTCGATCCGGTTCAGGAACTCGGGCGGGAAGGTCTGCGTCAGCGCCTCCTCGACCTGCTCCCGCGCCTTCTCCTCGACAGCCTCGGCGGCGATGAACTGCGAGCCGACGTTCGAGGTCATGATCAGGACCGTGTTCTTGAAGTCGACGGTGCGGCCCTGGCCGTCGGTGAGCCGGCCGTCGTCCATGATCTGGAGCAGCACGTTGAAGACGTCGGGGTGGGCCTTCTCGATCTCGTCGAGCAGGATCACGGAGTAGGGGCGGCGGCGGACCGCCTCGGTGAGCTGGCCGCCCTCCTCGTAGCCGACGTAGCCGGGGGGCGCCCCGATCAGCCGGGCGACGGCGTGCTTCTCCATGTACTCGGACATGTCGATGCGGACGATCGCCTGCTCGGAGTCGAACATGAACTCCGCGAGGGCCCGCGCCAGCTCGGTCTTGCCGACGCCGGTCGGCCCCAGGAAGAGGAAGCTGCCGATCGGCCGGTCCGGGTCGGAGAGGCCCGCGCGCGAACGCCGTAGGGCCCCCGAGACGGCCTCGACCGCCTCGTCCTGGCCGATCACCCGCTCGTGCAGGCGCTCCTCCATGTGGATCAGCTTCTCGACCTCGCCCTCCATCAGGCGGGAGACCGGGATGCCGGTCCACTTGGAGACGACCTCGGCGACGTCCTCCTCGGTGACCTCCTCGGTCAGCATCGAGCTGCCGTCGCGGTGGAGCTCGGCGAGCTTCGCCTCGCCCTCGCTGACGTTCTTCTCGAGCTCCGGGATGCGCCCATAGCGCAGCTCGGCCGCTCGCTCGAGGTCGGCGTCGCGCTCGGCCCTCTCGGCCTCGCGCTGGACCTCCTCGAGCTCCGCCTTGGCCGACTTGATCTCGTCGATGGCGCCCTTCTCGTTCTGCCAGCGAGCCTTCATCTCGGAGGAGCGCTCGCGCAGGTCCGCGAGATCGGCCTCGATCGCCTCGCGCCGCTCCTTCGAGGGCTCGTCCTTCTCCTTCTTCAAGGCCTCGCGCTCGATCTCCAGCTGCTGGATGCGCCGCTCGACCTCGTCGATCTCGGTGGGCATCGAGTCGATCTCGATCTTCAGCCGCGAGGCGGCCTCGTCGATCAGGTCGATGGCCTTGTCCGGCAGGAAGCGGTCGGCGATGTAGCGAGCGGAGAGGGTCGCCGCGGCGAGGATCGCGGAGTCGGTGATGCGGACACCGTGATGAACCTCGTAGCGCTCCTTGAGGCCACGGAGGATGGCGATCGTGTCCTCGGTGCTCGGCTCGCCGACGAAGACGGGCTGGAAGCGCCGCTCGAGCGCGGCGTCCTTCTCAATGTGCTTGCGGTACTCGTCGAGGGTGGTCGCACCGACGGCGCGCAGCTCACCGCGGGCGAGCATCGGCTTCAAGAGGTTGGAGGCGTCGACCGCGCCCTCCGCGGCACCGGCGCCGACGATCGTGTGCAGCTCGTCCAGGAAGAGGACGATCTGGCCCTCGGCGGCCTGGATCTCCTTGAGGACGGCCTTGAGGCGCTCCTCGAACTCGCCGCGGTACTTGGAGCCGGCGAGCAGAGCGCCGATGTCGAGCGCGATCACGCGCCGGTCGCGAAGCGACTCGGGGATGTCCCCGGAGACGATCCGCTGGGCGAGGCCCTCGACGATCGCGGTCTTCCCGACGCCGGGGTCGCCGATCAGGACGGGGTTGTTCTTGGTCCGGCGTGAGAGGACCTGGATGACGCGGCGAATCTCCTCGTCCCGGCCGATGACCGGGTCGAGCTTGCCGCTCTCGGCCTCCGCCGTCAGGTCGCGCCCGTACTTCTCGAGAGCACCGAAGCTGTCCTCCGGGTTTGGGGAGGTGACGCGATGGGGGCCGCGCACCTCCGAGATCGCCTGGATGAGCTCCTTGCGGTCCGGCAGCAGGTCGGAGACGCCGGACTTGGCCTCCGCAAGCGCGAGCAGGATGTGCTCCGCGGAGATGTACTCATCACCGAGTCCTGTGGACTCCTTCTCGGCCTGCTGCAGGACCCAGACGAACTGGCTGGAGGGCCGGACCTCGGGCGCCGTGTTGCCACTCAGCTTGGGAAGGTTCTCGATCGCCTCGCGCGCCCGGCTCCGCTCGTCCTGTGCGTCGACACCGAGGCGCTGGAGAACCGGTACGACCACGCCCTCGTCCTGTTCCAGCAGGGCGAGCAGCAGGTGGGCGGGGGCGACCTCCGAGTTGCCCGCCTCCGAGGCGAGCCGCTGCGCGGCGGCGACCGCCTCCTGGGACTTGATCGTGAATCGGTCTGGCTGCATCCCGGGGGAATGGTAGCCGCTTCAGTCGAGAAAGTAAAGAAATCTATGCGTATTCCACTTAGATTTATCACGCCCAGGCACGCCTGCGGACGGGCGAATAGGCCAAATGTGGGGTAGACGCGGTGCCGGGGCCGTGCGTAGGATGAGCCGAGGGACGGTCAAGGATGGCGTCGAACAGCAATCTCGAGATCACCAGGCGGCTCTTCACCGCTTTCAACGAGGACGGGGTCGAGGGCGTACTCCCCTATTACGACGACGACTGCGAGGTCTTCGATCCGGACGTCCCGCGCAATCGCAGCTATCGCGGCAAGGAGGGCCTCCGCAGCTTCCTCGATCTGATGCTGACGGGCTCCGAGGAGACCGAGATCCGCGACTACGAGCTCCTGCCGGTCGGGGATCGCGTCGTGGCGCTCATGCGAACGTACTTCCGCGGTGACGGTGGAGGTCCGGAGGTGGAGGTCCGGGACGCGCACACGCTGACGTTCCGCGACGGCAAGGTCGTCTACTGGCGCCTCTACATCGATCGAACCGAGGCCCTCACCGACGCCGGCCTCGACCCGGAGCTGGCTCGCCCAGCCACCGGCTAGCCGGCACCGCCCGCCTCTAGGCTTGGCCCGTGGATAGCCGAAGGCGGGCTGGATCCGCCCTCATCGTCCTCATCGCGCTGGTGGGGCCGGTGTTGCTCTTCGAGGGCCAGGCGACGGCCCGTGACCGGGAACGCGGCGAGGGGCGCCCTCACAAGGTCTGGCCTCGAGCGACCTATCCGCCGCCGGACGCCGTCCGGCGAGCCGAGCGCTTCGCCGCCGATCGCGGGGATGTCTCCTTTGCCGTCATCGATCGCTCCCTCGGCCTGCGGGGCTACGACTACGACCGGCAGTTCAGCTCCGCAAGCGCCAGCAAGGCGCTGCTGCTCGCCGCCGAGCTCCGGCGGCTGCAGCGGGAGGACCTCCCGCTGGACGCCCAGACCAAAGCGCTCCTGGAGCCCATGATCACCTACTCCGACAATGGCGCGGCCGACGCGGTGTACGCCCAGGTCGGTGATGAGGGCCTCGAGGAGGTCGCGGAGCGGGCGCGAATGGGCGACTTCGAGCCGACTCCCGGGTTCTGGGGCGGCGACCAGATCACCGCGGCCGACATGGCGCGGTTCTTCTACAGGCTCGACGCCAACCTCCCTGGCCCGCACCGGGCCTACGCGAAGCGGCTGCTGGCCAGGATCACGCCGGTGGAGCGCTGGGGCATCCCGGAGGCGGTCGGAGACGGGTGGTCGATCTGGTTCAAGGGTGGCTGGCGGCCGCCCGGCGGCGAGCACAACAGCGGGCCGGTGACCCACCAGGCGGCCCTGCTCGAGCATCGCCGCGGTGAGCGCCTCGCACTCGCCGTACTCACCGACGAGGCCCCCTGGGGTGGCGGTGGCTTCGAGGCGATCGAGAGCGTGGCGCGCCGCCTGCTCGTGACGCCGCCGCCCTACCGCGGCGGCTGGATCGCGCCTTAGTTACTGCGGCGGCGGATCGGTATTCGGGTGGCGCCGGCGGTGCCGGGCATCTTCTCCGGCTCGTAGGCGCCGTATGGGACGAGCTCGCCGCCGACCGACTTGCGCAGCCGCTCGAGCTCCTCGGTCATCTTCGACTCCATCTCCGCTGCGCGCTTGCGCATGCGCGCCATCTCGGAGCGCATCCGCTCCAGGCGCTGCTCGAGCTCCAGCACGGTCTCGACGCCGGCCAGGTTGAGTCCCTCCTCGCTGGTCATGCGCTGGATCCGGCGGAGCAGCTCGACGTCGGCCTGCGAGTAGAGCCGCGTGTTCTTGGGCGAGCGCTTGGGTGTGATCAGCCCGCGCGCCTCGTACATCCGGAGCGTCTGCGGATGCATCTCGGCGAGCTCGGCCGCCACCGAGATCATGAAGACGCCGCGCTCCTCGTCGATCTGCCGCTCGACGCGGATCTGCCTCCTGCGGGAAGCGTCAGCCATCAGTCTTCAACTCTCGCTCCCGCGCCGGACCGAGCCGCTGTCTGCCCGAGGAGCGAGTCACGCGGATTCCGGCCGTTGAACGACTCGGCCAGCTTCTCCACCGCCTCACGCTGCTCGTCGGTGAGCTCCTTGGGTACGTCAACTCGGATCCGGTAGTAGATGTCGCCGCGCCCCGAGCCCTTGGTCCGGGGTGGCCCCTCGCCGCGCAAGCGCTGGACGGTGCCGTGCTGCGTGCCCGCCGGAATGCGGATCGTCTTCGAGTCGTTCAGCGTCGGCACCTCGATGTCACCGCCCTGGATCGCCTCGGTGACGGTGACCGGGAGGTCGACCTCGAGATTGCCGTCCGGGCGCTGCTTGAAGACCGGCGAAGGAGTCACCCGGGTCGTCACATAGAGATCGCCGCGCGGTCCCCCGCGGTAGCCGGCCTCGCCCTTGCCGGCCAGCCTGATCCGGCTGCCGTCGTGGACGCCCGCGGGGATGTTGACCCGGTAGCGCTTGGTTTCCTCGGTGATGCCGCTGCCGTGGCAGGTCGGGCAGGGGTCGTCGATGATCTCGCCTTGACCGCCGCACTCGGGGCAGGGCTGGGAGATCGAGAAGAGGCCCTGGCTCTGCGCGTCGATGCCCGTGCCCTCGCAGCGCGGGCAGGTGTGCGGAGAGGTCCCCGGCTTCGCCCCGCTGCCGTGGCAGGTCGGGCATTCGCCGGTGGTCGGGACGGAGACGGCGATCTGAGTGCCGTGCATCGCCTGGTCGAAGGAGAGACGAACCTCGGTCTCGAGGTCGCGGCCCTGCTGGGCGCGCGGTCCCTGCTGTCCACGGCCGCGGAAGAATGTGGAGAAGATGTCGCCGAGGTCGGAGGCGAAGCCACCGCCCGGGAAGCCACCGCCTCCACCCGGAAAGCCCCCGGCGCCGAACCCCGCGAAGCGGCCGCCGGCGTCGTACTGCTTGCGCTTCTCGGGGTCCGAGAGCGCGTCGTAGGCCTGCTGGATCTCCTTGAAGCGCTCCTCGGCCTGCTCGTCGTCCGGGTTGCGGTCCGGATGCCACTTGCGAGCGAGCTCGCGGTAGGCCTTCTTGATCTCGTCGTCCGACGCGGACTTCGAGACGCCCAGGACCTCGTAGAAGTCGCGCGGCGCGGCCATTACTGACTCACCACCACCTTCGCGGCGCGCAACACCTGGCCATTCAGCCGGTAGCCCTTCTCGACGGTCTCGAGGACGACGCCGGACTCGGTGCCCTCCTCTGGCCTCATCGAGAGCGCCTCATGCAGCTGCGGGTCGAACCTCTCGCCAGTGGGGTCGAAGGCCTCGACCCCGGCCCCCTCGAGCCGGCTGTGCAGCTCGTCGCGGACCATTGCGACGCCCTCCACCAGGGCCCGATGGGCTGACTCGTCCTCACCCGCCGCGAGTGCCCGCTCGAGGTTGTCGATTGCGGGCAGCAGCTGGCGGGCCACGTCGGCCTTGCCGCGGGCGAGCGCGTCGGAGGTCTCCTTGGCTACCCGCTTGCGGTAGTTCTCGAAGTCCGCTCGCGTCCGCTGGGCTAGCTCGAGGTACTCGTCGCGCTCCTGCTTGGTTGCGCTGAGCTCGTCGAGGTCCCGCTCGACCTGGTCCGCCGCGCCATCCTCGTCCGAGCGCGGGCCAGTCGAGAACCGCTTGTCCTCGACCAGCTCCGCCTCGACGATCTCTTCGTCGACCCTCGGATTACGGGTCGCGCTGTCGCGCGCCCTCGCATCATTCTCGTCCGGCATGCGCCCTCCCTACGAGGTCTTCTCGTCGTCGACGACCTCGGCGTCCACGACCTCCTCCTCGTCGCCGGCGCCGTTCTGCGAGGCGCCGTCGCCGGAGGTCGCAGCCTGCTCCTGCGCGGCCTGCGCGTAGATCTGCTCGGAGACCTTCTGGAAGGCGGCCTGGAGCGCGTCCGACTTGGATCGGATCTCGGCCGCATCCTCGGACGTCAGCGACTCGCGCACGTCCTTGATCGCCGCTTCGATCTCTTCCTTGGAGCTCTGGTCGACCTTGTCGCCCAGCTCGCCGAGTTGCTTCTCCGCCTGGTAGGCGGCGTTCTCGGCGACGTTGCGGGCCTCTGCCAGCTCGCGCTGCTTTCGGTCCTCGTCCGCGTGCGACTCGGCGTCCTTGATCATCTGCTCGACCTCGGACTCGTCGAGCCCGGAGCCGCCCTTGATCTCGATCTTCTGCTCCTTGCCGGTGCCGAGGTCCTTGGCGCCGACGCCGAGGATCCCGTTCGCGTCGATGTCGAACGTGACCTCGATCTGCGGCATGCCGCGGGGCGCCGGCGGGATGCCGGTGAGCTGGAACTTGCCCAGGCTCTTGTTGCCCGTGGCCATCTCTCGCTCGCCCTGCAGCACGTGGACCTCGACCGAGGGCTGGTTGTCCTCAGCGGTCGAGAAGATCTCCGACTTCTTCGTCGGGATCGTCGTGTTGCGCTCGATCAGCTTCGTCATCACGCCGCCCTTGGTCTCGATGCCGAGGGTGAGCGGGGTGACGTCGAGCAGGAGCACGTCCTTGACGTCGCCGGCGAGCACGCCCGCCTGGATCGCGGCGCCGATCGCCACGACCTCATCGGGGTTGACGCCCTTGTGCGGGTCCTTGCCGGTGAGCTCCTTGACCTTCTCCTGAACCGCGGGCATGCGCGTCATGCCGCCGACCAGGACGACGTGCTCGACCTCGCTTCCGGCGTCGGAGAGCGCCTGCTTGACCGGGCCGACGACCCGCTCGAGCAGATCCGAGGTGAGCTCGTTGAGCTTCGCCCGGGTGAGCTTGATGTCGAGGTGCTTCGGGCCGGCGTCGGTCGCCGTGATGAACGGCAGGTTGATCTGCGTCTCCTGTGTGGTGGAGAGCTCGATCTTCGCCTTCTCGGCGGCCTCGTAGAGCCGCTGCAGGGAGTTCTTGTCCGCCGACAGGTCGACGCCCTGGTCGCGCTTGAACTCCGCGACCAGCCACTCGACGATCGCCTTGTCCCAGTTGTCGCCACCCAGGTGGTTGTCACCGGCGGTCGCCTTCACCTCGAAGACGCCGTCGCCGATCTCCAGGACGGAGACGTCGAAGGTACCGCCGCCGAGGTCGAAGACCAGGATGGTCTGGTCGGACTCCTTGTCGAGCCCGTACGCGAGCGACGCGGCGGTCGGCTCGTTGATGATCCTCTTGACGTCGAGGCCGGCGATCTTGCCGGCGTCCTTGGTCGCCTGCCGCTGGTCGTCGTTGAAGTAGGCCGGGACGGTGATCACGGCCGAGTCGACGGTGTCGCCGAGCTTCGCCTCCGCATCCGCCTTGAGCTTCTGCAGGATCATCGCCGAGATCTCCGGCGGGGAGTACTGCTTGCCCTCAACATCGATGCGGACGTCGCCATTCGGGCCCGCCTCGACCTTGTAGGGAACGATCGTCTCCTCCTCCTTCACCTCGGCCTCCTTGCGGCCCATGAAGCGCTTGATGGAGAAGATGGTGTTCTCAGGGTTCATCACGGCCTGCCGCTTGGCGACCGTGCCGACCAGGCGCTCGCCCGAATCGGTGAAGGCGACGACGGAGGGAGTGGTTCGGCCGCCCTCGGCGTTCTCGAGGACCTCCGGCTCACCGCCCTCCATCACTGCCATGGCCGAGTTCGTCGTGCCAAGGTCGATTCCAATGGTCTTAGCCACTTTCATTCCTCCAAAGTCTTGAGGTCGTTCTTCAAAGTCTGTTTCAGTGTATCCGCCTAAAAAATCTAAGTGGGAGTGTCGCAGATGTCTGCGTGGAAGTAAAGGCTAGCGTGCTCTGCGCCCTCTACACAGGAAAAAAAGAGGCCGGGCGTGCGCCCGGCCTCTCTCCTGCATCTGTGCTTCGTGACTACTTGACCTGCAGCCGGCTCCAGACGCCGAAATGGTCGGACGACCAGAGCCCGTTCGCGAAGGTGGTGGTGAGACCGCCCTTCTTGAACTTGAGCTTCTTGGTGTTCGACATGATGTGGTCGACCCGATGAGTGACCCCGGCTGCGCTGGGGTTGCTGAGGTTCGGGTCCTGGATGCAGCAGCCGAACGGGGGCGGCGTGAACGCCCGCTCGCTCCAACCGCCGGCGAGCAGCGCCCGGTACGCCAGTGCGTCACCCGGATCAACCTGGTCGCCGTGCACCGGCGAGTCGGAGTTGAAGTCCCCGATCAGGAGCGTCGGGTGCTTCGAGGTGCTGGGACCGCCGGGGGCGATCAGCTGCTTGGCCTGGGCCTCGCGGATGCCGCCCTTCGGGTAGGTCTGGCCGTCGCTGCCGGTGTTGCTCGAGCCGCTGTCGAACGCCTCGAAATGGCTGTCGACGACGTGCACCTTCCGGCCGTGGACCTTGGCGTCGACGGCGACCCAGCCGCGTGTGACGTCAACCGGAATGATTCCGCCGACCTGGACGCGCAGCAGCGTCTTGAAGGTGCCGCTGCTCGCGTTGCTGATCTTGACGCCCTTGCGCACCAGGATCGCGTCGCGCATCGTCAGGCGCTCGTTGTGGCACGAGCTCGGGTCGGTCGTGCACGGCGTGAGACCGCCAGTCCCGTTGGGGTTGATGGGGAGTTCGTAATCGAACTCCTGTTTGACGACCGCGATCCGGTACGGGATCGACTTCGACTTCTTCTTGGCCGCGCTGGCGTTGCCCTTCTTGCCATTCCCCTTGCTCTTCTTGTTGAGCTGGGTGAGCAGGTCGCTGAGGAAGTCTCCGCCCTGCGGGTCCGTTTGGGTGGCCTTCGGATTGCCCGTGATCGCGCTCGGGTCATACGGTCCGGTGCGCCACCAGGCGGCTTCCTGCAGACCGACGATGTCCGGCTTGGCTTTCTGGATCTCCTTCGCCAGTAATGCCGCGCGCACCGAGGGGAACTTGGTCCGGTGCACCTGCTGCTCGATCTGGTAGGCGGCATTGACCGCGCCCTCTACTCCGGAAGCCTGCAGCGCCGGGCTCAGATCAGCCCCGAGGTACAGGTTGCGGGTCATCACCGTGAGCTGATGGCCCTTCTTCTTGCCCTTGGCGTCGGCGACGCCGGGAAGCAGGGTCAGCCCGAGGACCGCGATCAGCCCCAGGATGAGCCCCAGCCCCATGCGCCCCCTCATCCTCGGGAAGACATGTGAGTTACTCAACAGCACTCCTTTCGAAGAGGGCACCGCAGCGGCGCCCTCGGATTCCTCTCAAGTCCCCTAATCACCCGGATCTGGGCAGAGTTGCGGCGCGCGGCCGCGGTGCCGTAGGGACTACGGACCCTGCCCGGCGACCTGCGCGACGAAGGTCGCGACCTCGTCGGCCTGCTGGCCGGAGACGACGCCCTTGGGCATGCGTCCCCCGACGCCGCCGTTGATCGCGGCCAGCACGCGAGGCTTGATCGTCGCGGGGTCCGGGGCACTGGCGCTCGGCGGAGCGAGCAGCTCGTCCAGGTTCGGTCCGATGACCCCGTCCGTGCCCGCGGCGGCGAGGGTGTGGCAGGCGCCGCAGTTGGTCACGAACAGGTCCTTGCCTCCCTGCAGGTTGGAGGCGACGTTCGTTCCGGTCAGGCTCTCCGAGCCCTCCTGGGTCAGCGCCCAGGCGGGGATGCCCACCCCCAGGAGGAGGACAACGATCCCGAACATGACGAAGGTGCTCCGCTTCACTGGCGCGGGAGCATATTGCCCAGCACATTCCCCTTGTGCTGGCGGTACCACGGACACATGCGCCTGAGGGCGCACTCGCCGCAGCGCGGCCGAGGTCTGCAGATCGCCCTGCCGTGGCGGATCAGGTTGATGTGCAGCTCGTAGGCGTCCTCGGGTGGGGTGATGGCGAGCATCTCGTCGTGCGCCTCGTCGAAGGACGCGTTGGCCCGGAACAGGCCGAGTCGCCCGCCGACACGCTTCACGTGCACGTCGACAGGGATCTCCGGCCGCCCGAAGGTGAAGAGCAGGACCACGGCAGCCGTCTTGCGACCGACGCCCGGCAGACCCGTCAGGAAGCTGAGCGCTTCATCGCGCGAGGCCTGGGCGAGCCAGTCGAGATCGGGCGGATCACCCAGCTCCCCCAGGATCTCCTGGATCCGCGGTGCCTTGGTCGGGCTGAGGCCCCCCGGCTTGATCGCCTCCTCGACCTGTTCGGTCGGGGCGTCCCTGACTCCCTCCCAGGTCGGGAAGCGCTCACGGAGGCGGCCGTAAGCGACGTCGCGGTTGTGGTCGTTCGTGTTCTGGGAGAGCACGCCCCGGACGAGCTCCGCGATCGGATGTCCGTGAGGCGCGCTGACGGGCCGGCCGTAGAGCTCCCGAAGCCGGTCGCGGATCGCCAGGACCCGGCGCCGAGACGGACGGCGCCACTCCGGATCGCGCTTGGGGATCCGACGCGGCTTCCCGGGCGGGCGCGTCGCCGTGGTGCCGTCGGCGAGGACGATCTTGCTGGGCAGCGGCACCCCACCATTAAACGGCGTCAAACAGGAGTGCGGCCGCGCACTATTGTGCCCGCCCACCTTGGCCGTCATCGAAACCGGCACCGTGATGGTCGACGGCGTCTCCACCTTCTTCCGCCGGGTGCCGGGGGAGGGGCCGCCGACGCTCTTCGTGCACGGGGTTCCGGTGCATTCCGAGGACTGGATGCCGTTCCTCGAGCGCATGTCGGGCCCCGCCATCACACTCGACCTGCCCGGTTTCGGTAGGTCAGACCGACCCAGCCCCGCCCAGTTCGACCACTCGATGGAGGGTCTGGCCGCGTTCGTCAAGAGGTTCCTGCAGCGGATGGCGGTCGAGGACTACTCGCTCGTGGTCCACGACTGGGGCGGGCTGGCGCTGATCACGGCTCAGGAGGAGCCGGCACGGGTCCGGCGGCTCGTGCTCATGAATTGCGTGCCACTGCTGCCGGGCTACCGCTGGCACCGAACGGCTCGGATCTGGCGCACCCGAGGGCTGGGGGAGCTCTCCACCCACCTGTGGAATCGCCGGCTCGCCACCCTGGCGTTGCGCGAATCGCGCGGGGATTGGAGCCGCCACGATCCGGCCTTCGTCGACATGATCTGGGATCACCTCGACCGCGGGACGTTCGACGCGATCCTCCGGCTCTACCGCTCGGGCGACCCGGATCGCCTCGCCGCGGCCGGGCAGGACCTCGGCTCGATCACCGCGCCGGCGCTCGTCGTCTGGGCCGGGCGCGACCGGTACATCTCACCGCGCTTCGGGCCGGCGTATGCGGATCGCCTTCCCAACGCCGAGTTGCTCGAGCTCCCCAGGGCGGGCCACTGGCCCTGGATCGACGCGCCCGAGGTGGTGGAGCGGGTGATCCGCTTTCTAGCGGAAGACGAAGATTCTCGGCGTCCGTGACGAACTCACGAAGTTGTAATCCACGCGTTAACTAAAATGCACCGGTCATGCGCTCCCTGATCAACAAAGTCGGCCGTTGGCTGCCACAGGGATACGGAGACGCCGGGAAGCAGCTCGGCCTCTTCGTGCTGGCGGAAATCAGCTACGAGGCCGTGCGCGGCATCGCCGACGGCGCGCGCGATCAGGCCTTCACGAACGGCGCGAACGTGATCTCACTCGAGAAGAGCCTGCACACCTTCTTCGAGCCGGGTCTCCAGTCGGTGTTCGTGGACCACCGCTGGATCGTCGACTTCGCCAACTTCATGTACATGAACAGCCACTTCGTGGTGACCACCGCTTTCCTGGTTTGGCTGTACATCTTCCGCAACCAGAACTTCTACTTCGTGCGGAACATGTTCATGGTCGCGATGGCATTGGCGATCGTTGGGTATGCACTGGTACCGACGGCGCCGCCTCGCTTGTTCCCGCAGGAAGGCTTCGTCGACACGATCACCGACTTCGCGCAGGTCAACCATGACTCTGCCCTGGTCAAGCTGTTCGTCAACCCCTACGCCGCAATCCCCTCCATGCACGTCGCCTTCTCGACGATGATCGGCGTCACCGGTGTGTTTGTAGCGCGCCACAGGATCAGCAAGATCCTGTGGGCCGCCTACCCGGTGCTCGTCTTCTGGGTGGTCGTAGTGACCGCCAACCACTTCTGGATCGACGGTGCCGCCGGCCTCCTCGTCGCGGTCTTCGCAACGACCGCGGCCGTCTCTCTGGCCCGCGCCCGTCCAGCCGTCTGGTCCTTCCGTCCCGCGACGACTTGACCGCGCGCGTCGCGCTCCGCCGCTATGGCGAGCCGGGGCTGGTTGCGGCCGCCCTCGGCGTCGCTTACCTGATCGTCCAGCCGGACAGCGCGGATCACGCCGCGCAGGTCTTCCGCTCCGGGCTCTTCGACAGCCAAGGCTTCGCCGCCTGGGACAACTTCTGGTTCGGCGGCCATCACCTGCCCGGCTACGGGCTGATGCTCCCGGCGCTCGGTGCCCTGATCGGGCCGCGCTTGGTGGGGGTGCTGTCCGCGGTCGCCGCCTCGCTGCTCTTCTCCGCGATCGCCTACCGCCGCTTCGGGGAGCGGGCCCGGCTGGGCGTCGTCTGGTTCGCGACCGCCACTTCGATCAGCCTGTTCAGCGGTCGACTCACCTTCGCGCTCGGCGTCGCCGTCGCGCTTGGCGCGGTATTCGCCGCGCAGCGTGGCCACCGCCTCGTCGCGATCTTTTTCGCCGCTCTCACCCCGCTGGCCAGCCCTGTTGCGGCTCTCTTCCTCGCCTGCGGGGTGATCGCCTACGCCATCGCCGAGCGCAGCCGCAGGGGGCTGGAACTGGCCGTGGTGGCGGTGGGCATGGCGCTGCTGATGTCCTCGGCGTTCCCGGAGGGGGGCACCGAGCCGTTCGATTTCTCGAGCTACGAGCCGGCCATCCTGGTAGCGATCGCGGTTTTCGTCGCGCTGCCGCGGGAGGAGCGCCTGCTCCGCTACAGCGTCGCCGCCTATGGCCTCGCCCTCACCGCGGCCTTCCTGATCCAGACCCCGATGGGCGGCAACGCGACCAGAATGGGCTCGCTCCTGCTCGGGCCGGTGCTCGCCTTCGGCCTCTGGCGCCGCCAGCGCTTCCACCTCTTCTACCTGACCCTGCTGGTGCCGGTGCTGATCTACTGGCAGTGGTCGCCGGTGGTCAGGGACCTCGAGCAGGTGAGGGCGCAGCCGTCCGTCAAACCCGGGTTCTACGCGCCGCTGATCGACTACCTGCGCGGTCAGCCGCGCCATGACTCCTACCGGGTCGAGGTTCTGCCGGAGGAGCACCACTGGGAGTCCGCGTACGTGCCGCGAGGCATCTACATCGCACGTGGCTGGGAGCGACAACTCGACCGCAAGCTCAACCCGCTCTTCTACCAGTCGACTCCGCTGACCGGCCCGCAGTACCGCAGCTGGCTCGACGACCTCGGGGTCGGATACGTGGCGGTCCCCCACGCGCCGCTCGACTACGCGGGGCGGCCGGAGAAGCGAATGCTGAAGCGGGGCCCGCCCCGATACCTCGAGCAGGTCTACAAGAGCGCGGACTGGACGGTCTACAAGGTCCGGAATCCTTCGCCGCTGGCGATCGGCGGCAAGATGGTGAAGCTGCGGCCGCAGGGGTTCGTGGTCGACACGAGCGCCCCAGGTACCGTGCTCGTCCGGGTTCACTGGACGCCCTACTGGTCCATCGAGCAGGGCACGGGCTGCGTGGAGCAGGCGCCCGGTGGCTACACCATGCTCGACGTCGAGACGCCCGGGCGGTTCCGAGTCGGGATCGACTTCTCGCCGGTACGGGCGATCAGCTCCGGGCCTCGCTGCCGTGAGGAGCCGGTGATCCAGTACGGCTCCGCCGGGGCGGATCAGCCCGCCACCGTCCCGCCGGTGAGCAGGCACCGCTGATGGGCGCCGCGGGTCGGGTCGGCCGCCGCGCGCGGACGCTCGCTTCCTCCGTCCTGCCCCGGGGACCGCTCGACCTGGTCATCCAGCTCGCGGTGCTCGCCGTCGCCTACTGGGCCTGGCGACACGCCCGGGGCGCCGTCGACGGCAGCATGGGGCTCTCCTTCTCGCACGCGCGGGATCTGGTGAGCGCGGAGCGCTCCGTCGGCCTGCTGTTCGAGCCCAACGTCCAGCACTGGGCGGTGAGCGCGGGCTGGCCGGCCGAGGTGGCCCGCTGGGGGTACGCCAATCTGCATTTCAAGGGCAGCTGCCTGATGCTGGCGATCCTCTACTTCGGCTACCGCGGGAGCTTCGGCTTCGTCCGGAACGCGGTGATCGCGGCGATGGCGATCTCGGTGCTCGGCTACGCGCTCTTCCCCACGGCGCCGCCACGTTTCCTCCCCGAGCTCGGGCTTGATCCCTCGAACGCCGTGACCGGCAACAACCCCCTCCTCTCCAATCCGGGCGACCCCCTCTTCAACCCGTTCGCGGCCGTGCCCTCGATGCACGTCGGGCTCTCGGTGATCCTCGCCTGGTCGCTGGCGATGCTCGTCGGCGCGCGCCCGCTCAAGGTCCTCCTCTTCGCCTATCCGCTGCTGATGACCTACGTGGTGATCGCGAGTGGCAACCACTTCTGGCTCGACGCCGTCTTTGGGCTGATCACTGCGGCCCTCGCGACCGGCGTCGCTATGCTCCTCGCCCGGCTCAACTCGGACTGGTCCTTCGGTTCGGCGACCCGCAGCGCTCCGACCGGCGACCTCGAACCGCAGCCAGAGCCAGAGGCCGCACCGGCTTAAAGCGCTCACGATGAGCATCGATCAGCGAGACCTGCCCTCCAACGGGCCCCCTCCGCCCGGCAGGGGACCGACGACTGCGGCGGAGCTCTCGGCCGTGTGGCGGAACCGCCTGATCGAGTCCCGCCTGACACCGAACGCGATTTCGATGGTCGGCTTGATCGGCAACCTGGCGGCGGCCGTCCTGATCTGGCAGGGCCTCTACTTTCTCGGCGGCGTCGCCTTCATCATCGGCTCGGTGATGGACACGCTCGACGGCCGCTACGCGCGCGCCTCGGGCAAGGGAACGCTGTTCGGGGCGTTCCTCGACTCCACTCTCGACCGGGTCGAGGAGGGCATCGTGCTCACCGCGGTCGCCTACCGCTTCGCGCTCGCCGGGGACGAGTTCGCGGCAGCGATGTGCGTCGTGGTGGTCCTCGGCTCCCTGATGGTCTCCTACACCCGTGCGCGCGCCGAGGCGCTGGGCGTGGAGTGCAAGGTGGGGTTGGCCACGCGCCCCGTGCGGGTAGTCATACTTTCGGTCGGCCTCGTCTTCGCGAAGGGCGCCGGAATCTTCGACGCGGACCTTCTCGCACCGGCGATCTACGTGATGGCGGCGCTGACGGCTTTGACGGTGGTTCAGCGCGTCTGGCACGTCAGGAACGAGCTCAAGCGAAGCGGTCCCGAGGTGCAGCGGGCCGCGGCGCAGGAGGCGGTTCCGGCCGATGACGTGTAACCCGCCAGCAGCGCAAGTGTGGTTTCAAAGCTGAGTCTTCTTATCGAGGAGGATTTCCCAGGATGAGCACCGTGAATGGAAGAGCGAACGGCGCCCGCCGCAACGGCGCCCGGGACGACAGGGTCCGGGTTGCGATCGTCGGCGTCGGCAACTGCGCGAGCTCTTTCGTGCAGGGCGTCCAGTACTACAAGGACGCCGACCCGGCCGAGCAGGTGCCCGGCCTCATGCACGTGGACCTGGGCGGCTACCACGTGCGCGACATCGAGTTCACCGCCGCCTTCGACATTGACGCGGACAAGGTCGGCAAGGACCTCTCCGAGGCGATCTGGTCCGGCCAGAACAACACCTACAAGTTCTCGGACGTCCCGAAGCTCGGGGTCAAGGTCCATCGCGGCATGACCCACGACGGCCTCGGCAAGTACCTGAAGGAGAAGATCACAAAGGCCCCGGGCGAGACCGCCGACATCGTCGGGATACTCCAGGACACCCAGACCGACGTGCTGGTCTGCTACCTGCCGGTCGGGTCCGAGCAGGCGACCAAGTGGTACGTCGAGCAGGCGCTCGCCGCCGGCGTCGGCTTCGTCAACTGCCTGCCGGTCTTCATCGCCCGCGAGGACTACTGGGACCGCCGCTTCGAGGAGGCGGGCCTGCCGATCATCGGCGACGACATCAAGTCCCAGGTCGGCGCGACGATCGTGCAC
>JBKPND010000021.1:0-31669 GCA_046732465.1 Actinomycetota bacterium | reverse complement strand
GCTCGCCGCCGTTCTGGGCGCGGGCAGCGCAGGCGCCGCGCTGCGGGTCGTGGTACTGGGCGCGGCCGCGCCGGCGACGCCCTCCTGCCCGACGACCTGCCAGGCCATCGGCAAGACGACGGGCTTCCAGACCTCCATCACCGGAGCCAGGAATCCGTTCGTGGTCTCCTTCCGCGGGCGGGTCGTGGCGTGGTCGATCAAGACCGGCGCCCCGAGCACCAAGCCGAACCCGAACAACGACAACCAGAGCGACTTCGACTTCTTCACCAAGACCTTCGGCGGCTCTCCGAAGGCGCGGATCTCGGTCCTGAAGCCGATCATGAAGAAGGTGAAGCTGGGCAAGCCGATCTACAAGCTCAAGTCCCAGTCGCCGGTCGAGGACCTCTCCCCTTACCTCGGGCAGACCACGACCTTCACGCTGGACACGCCGCTGCGGGTGAAGCCGAACAACGTCGTCGCGCTCACCGTCCCGACCTGGGCCCCGGCCTTCGCGATCAACCAGAGCGCGAACACCAAGTGGCAGGCGAGCCGCAAGAAGGGCAAGTGCAACGCGACGGCGGACATCCTCGCCGGCACGCCGCAGGACGCCCAGGGCTCTCTGCGCGCCTACGGCTGCACCTACAACACCGCCCGACTGCTCTACTCGGCCACCGTCGTCGCGGACCCGAACCAGAAGCCGGCTAGCCCGCCGAAGAAGAAGAAGTAGCGCCGCCCACCCTCTCTATCTAGGGCAAGCGGCGCCCTTGGCGGCGGTCAGTAACCGCCGCCGCCAGATCCGCCACCGGAGGCGATGACGAGTACGAGCACGACGGCGATTGCAATCAACACCGCGGCAATCACAAGCCAGCGATATCGACTCCAGAACCCCGCCCCGCCTGGCTGTGTCCGCCGTTCTTCGAAGGTAGTCATCGAATCACCTCTCTTCGTGTCTGCGGACGTCGGTCTCGTGAAGCGGTTCACGAGTACTACGCCACTGCCGCTCCCGGGGATTGACGGCTGGCCCACCACACCAGCTTCAGTTGAGGCCTACCCGCAGGCCTGCGGGTTCTGCTCGCAGTGCTTCTCAAAGGCCTCCTGAGGGCTGCCGGCAGGAGGCGGGATGTCGTTGGTCTCCGAATCCGGCTGGTTCGGGTTGGCGTGGCTGGGTGGGCCGGTGCCGCCGTTGCCGTTGCCCTTGCCGGTGGTTCCAGTCGGTGTGGTGGTCGTCGCCGGTGCGGTGGTGGTCGCCGGGATCGGCGAAGTGATCGCCGGGATCGAGACGGTGGGCGCAGTGGGCTCGCCCGAGTCGTCGCCGCCGCAGCCCGCGATCGCGAGGCCGGTGACGAGGGCTGTGACCGCGATGGCCCGGCTCACGAGGAGCCGTCGAGCGCCGGCTGGCGGAGCCCGCAGTACGGGCAATCGCTGACGTCGAGGCCGATCAACTGGTTGCAGCGCCGGCAGGCGCGGAGGTTCTCCGGGGCGCGGACCAGGGCGGACTCGGAGGGCGCCAGCGGCAGGGTCGCCGCGGCGACGCGCATCTCCTCGCCGGTCTCGCGGTCGACGTAGACGCCGTCGGGCCGCACCTTGGCGAGCGCCTCCCTGCCGGAGGCCGGCGCTCGCAGCCGATACGTCTGCTCGGGGTTCTGCACGGCCGAGAAGATAACAACGACACATCGCCCCACTAGCGTTGCCCGCGTGCGCGTCCTCATCTTTCACGGCTATCTGCTGCACGGCACCGGGAGCAACGTCTACAACGCCAGCCTGGCCCAGGCCCTCGCGCGCCAGGGGCACGAGGTCCATCTGCTCTGTCAGGACCGCAGGGCGACCGAGCTGGCGTGGGTCCGCGACAACGACAAGATCAAGGTGCACGTCCCGGACATCGGGGGGCTGCTGCCGGTGTTCGTCGCCGACCGCTACGAGGGCTTCGAGGTGAAGACCTTCCCGGAGCTCACCGACGAGGAGCTCGATCGCTACCTGGACGCGAACGTCAGGGCCGTCGAGGAGGTCGTCGACGAATACGGCGAGCCCGACGCCGCCCTCGCCAACCACCTGATCATGGGGCCGGTGATCCTGGCGCGAGTGGGTCTGCGCTACGCGATCAAGGTCCATGGCTCCGACCTCTCCTACACGGTGAGGCCGCACCCAGAGCGCTTCGTGCCCTATGCCCTGGAGGGAACGGACGGCGCCGCCGGGCTCCTCGCCGGCTCCTCCCACACCGCCGAGGTGCTCTTCGACACCCTTCCCGACGCGAGCCTGCGCGAGCGAACCCGCCTCGGCCCCCCGGGCGTGGACGTGCACCGCTTCCGCCCGCGCGAATCGGCGGAGGCGCTCCGCGACCTCGAGAGGCTCGCGGGGCGGCTGGACTCCGAGGCCCCGGCTACGGGCGAGGACTCCTTCGGACGCGACGGCCCGGCGATCGCGGCGGCGCTCGACGAGTGGTCCGAAGGCCACCCCCGCGTGCTCTTCGTCGGCAAGCTGCTGGTCAGCAAAGGGGTCGATCTGCTGGCGGCGGCCTGGCCGCTCGTGCACCAGCGCAGCCTCCACGCGGGAGCGCGCTGGCCTCGGCTGCTCTTCATCGGATTCGGGGCCTTCGAGAACGGCCTGCGGAAGTTGATCGACGCGCTCGATCAGGGTGACCTCGACGCCGCCCGCGAGGTGGCTGCCGAGGGGCGCGGCCTCGAAGGCGACGAACCCAAGCCGCTTCCGATCCTCACACGGTTCCTCGAGAACCCGCCCGAGGGTTACGTGGAGGCGGCGCGGGAGGCCGCCGGATCCATCCTGGTCGGCGGCCGGCTCGCCCACGAGGAGGTCGCCGAGGTGATGCCCGCCGCGGAGACCTTCGCCATGACCAGCACCTGGCCCGAGGCCTTCGGCATGGTCCCGGCCGAGTCGGCGGCCTGCGGTGTGCCCCCGGTTTCGGCCGATCACTCCGGCATGCGGGAGGTCTCTCAGCTGCTCGCCGAGGTGCTCGACCCAGAGCTGGCGCCGCTGCTCAGCTTCCCGGTCGGCCCCGAGGCCGTCACCGATCTCGCCGACCGCATCAGCGGCTGGCTGGCGCTCGATCCGTCCCGCCGGCGGGTGGCCGGGCTCGCGCTGGCCAAGCGCGTGGACGAGCTCTGGAGCTGGGAGGGGGTGGCGCGGTCCGTGATCGGCGCCTCCCGGGGCGAGCTGGATTCGCTCCCGCCGGTCGTGTCCTGAGGCACAAGGCCGGGGCGGGCCCTTCAGGTTCGGTGAATAGAATCCGGCCCGATGCGGGGCGTCCCGATTCTCAAGCTGATCATTGCGGTGCTCGTCCTCACCGTCGTCACCTCGGTGATCATGCTGATCCCGAACTGGAACGGCGAGGAGGCTTCGACCGCCGCGCCGAAGATCGACGATCTGCTGGACGTGATGATCGTGCTCTCCTCGTTCGTCTTCTCGATCGTCATGGTCATGCTCGTCTACTCGGTGTGGCGGTGGCGGGCACGTCCGGGCGACGAGTCGGACGGGGCGCCGATCCACGGCAACACCCGCCTGGAGATCGCCTGGACCGTGATCCCCACGGTGATCGTCCTCTTCGGAGCGATCTACTCGTGGATCACGCTGTCGGACATCGAGGCCCACGATCCCGACCGGATGGTGGTCGACGTCTACGCCCAGCAGTACGAGTGGCACTTCAACTACCCGGAGCAGGGAACGACCTCCCGCGAGCTGCACGTGCCGGTCGACCGGCAGATCGAGTTCCGGATGCACACCCTCGACGTGCTGCATTCGTTCTGGGTGCCCGAGTGGCGGATCAAGAAGGACGCCGTCCCGGGGATCACGACCCGCGCCTACATCACTCCGACCAAGGCCGAGGACCTGACCCTGGTCTGCACCGAGCTCTGTGGCTTCGGTCACGCGACGATGAGGGCGCCGGTGGTCGTCGAGCCCTCGCAGGGGGCGTTCGACCAGTGGGCGGCCAAACAGCCGCCGATCCCGGCGACCGAGCCGAAACCGGGCGAGACGACGCCGAAGGTGGTCAGGCAGTGAACACCGGGGAGATCGACGTGCCCACGATTGGGATAATCCACACGATGGAAGGACGGCAGGTATGACTGCGGCCCTGTTCCGGAGGCCGGGCTGGTGGCGAGCCCTGACCTACACGATCCTGGCGGGAGCCTTCGGCTTCGCGCTGGTGGTCGTGCTCCGCAAGGTCTCGGGCTTGCCCGCATTCCAGACCGTGCAGACCGGCTACCCGCAGGTGATCGTGCCCGCGATCACCGCCCCGCTCGGGTTCCTGGTCGGCATCGGCTGCTTCGACTACTGGCTGCGCTGGGCGGTCGGCGCCCCGACCTTCCCGAAGGAGCGCGAGCACGACGACCACGGGGCCTACACCTGGCGCGACTACTTCAAGGTCAACACCGACCACAAGGTCATCGGCATCCAGTACATCTGCACGACCTTCGTCTTCTTCTTCATCGGCGGGCTCATGGCGATGATCATGCGGGCCGAGCTGGCTCAGCCCGGCACCCAGATCGTCGACCCGGGGATGTTCAACAGCCTCTTCTCAGCCCACGCGGCGATCATGATCTTCGTCTTCGTCATCCCGGTCTTCGCCGGGATCGCGAACTACGTCCTGCCGCTGATGATCGGGGCGCCGGACATGGCGTTTCCGCGCCTCAACGCCCTCTCCTTCTGGATGCTGCCGATTGCGGGCTTCCTGTTCGTCGGCAGCTTCCTGGCGCCCGGCGGCGCCTTCGACGCCGGCTGGACGGGCTACGCGCCGCTCTCGACCGGGGCCCCCTTAGGCCAGTCGTTCTTCAACCTCGGGGTGCAGTTCGCCGGGGCCTCGTCAATCGCCACGGCGCTGAACTTCCTGGTCACGATCGTGACCATGCGGGCTCCGGGGATGAACTTCTGGCGCCTGCCGCTGCTGGTCTGGGCGAACCTGTCGACCTCGCTGCTGGTGGTCGCGGCGACGCCCTTCATCGCCGGGGTGCAGTTCATGGTGCTCTTCGACCGCGCCCTGCACACGAACTTCTTCCAGGCCGCCTTCGGCGGCGACGTGATCAGCTACCAGCACATCTTCTGGTTCTACTCCCACCCGGCCGTCTACATCATGATGCTGCCGGGATTCGGGATCGTCAGCGAGGTGATCTCGGCGCACTCGCGCAAGCCGATCTTCGGCTACCGGCTGATGGCGCTGGCTCTGATCGGGATCGTGGTGCTCTCCTACTCGGTCTGGGCCCACCACATGTTCGTCGCCGGGATGTTCAGCTGGCTGCGGGTGCCGATGATGATCACCACCCTGCTGATCGCGGTACCCACGGGGATCAAGAACTTCGCCTGGCACGCCACGCTCTTCCAAGGGGTGATCCACCTGAGATCGACGGCGATGCTCTTCGCCCTCGGCTTCGTCGCCACCTTCACGATCGGCGGGATCTCGGGCGTGATGCTCGGGATGATCCCGATCGACATCCACGTCTCGGACACCTACTTCGTCGTCGCCCACATCCACTTCGTGCTCTTCGGCGGCTCGGTGTTCACGATCTTCGCCGGCATCTACCACTGGTTCCCGAAGATGACCGGGCGGATGTACGACGAGAAGCTCGGCCGGGTCCACTTCTGGCTGACGCTGGTCGGCATGCTCGGCACGTTCATCCCGATGCACTGGATCGGGATGGAGGGGATGCCGCGCCGTGTCGCCGACTACTCGGCCCAGTTCGGGGACTGGAACCTGTTCATTTCCTGCTGCGCGTTCCTGCTCGGTGCCGCCCAGCTGATCTTCCTCTACAACATGATCGTCAGCTGGCGCTTCGGTCCGAAGGCGGGCCCGAACCCCTGGCGAGCCAAAACCATCGAGTGGCAGGTCTCCTCGCCGCCGCCGGTGTTCAACTTCGATGAGATCCCCCGGGTGGTCGGCGGGCCCTACGAGTTCGGCGTGCCTGGGGCGCGCCACGTGATCATGCCCGGCGAGGAGGCCGAGGTCAGACAGCCCGAGAGGGCCGGGGTGGGGGCGCCGTCGTGACGGACGAGACCCGCACCACGGAGGCCCCGCCGGGGGAGGAGCAGCAGCGCACCGACCCCGCCGTCGAGCCCGACCAGGGCGAGTCGGCGATCACCGACGTCGGGACGCCGTCCGAGCACGCCTCCGAGGTGGTCGCCAAGCGCGAGGTGGCGACCTTCGGAGATCCCGACCCGCCGCCCTCGCGCGAGGGCGTGAAGCGGGTCCTGATCTTCCTCAATGAGGTCGCCGGCGGCCGCAAGATGCTCACGGCCTGTCGCGAGCTCTCGGAGGCCGGCGCCGACTACTTCGCTGCCGTCGCCCCGCAGAACCTGCCGATCGTGGGCCAGCTTGTGGACGTCGAGGAGCGTCGCGACGCGGCCCAGAGCCGGGTCGACGTCACCCAGTCGGTGCTTCGCGAGTTCGGGATCGCCTCCGAGGGCGCGGTGATGGATCCGGAGCCCGCCCTCGCCCTCGACGACGCAGTCCGCGCCACCCAGCCCGACTACATCCTGCTCTCCTGCCTCTACGACACCCGCTTCGGCCTGATGCGGAAGAACCTCGTCGAATGGGCCAAGTCGCACTACGGCCGGGTCGAGCACATCCCCGTTCGGGTTGATGACGACGCGGTGCGCTGGGACGTCACCCACACCCTGGTCGTTGCGACCCAGACCGTGAACAGCAAGGACCTGGTCAGCCGCCTGCTGGAGCGAGCCCGCGAGCGGCCCCACCGGTACACGTTCATCTGCCCGCGCTCGGGAGCGATCACGCGCGAGGAGATCGCCTCGCGCCTCGCGGCGACGCTGGCCGAGATGTACCGGCACGAGATCGACGCCACCGGGCAGCCGATGAGCCCCGAGCCCTATCCCGCGATTCAGAACGCGATCGAGCACTACCGGATCGACGAGATCCTGATCTCGACCCTGCAGGGCGAGCAATCGAAGTGGCTCGAGGAGGGCCTCGTCGAGAAGGTGCAGGGAATCACGGACAAGCCCGTCGAGCACATCGAGTCGAGCACCGAGCCCTACAGCGCCGCGCCGGAGCCCGCTGCGGTCGGTGCAGGGGAGGCCGCCTGATGGAGTCCGCCTCAGTCGCCGTTCCTCACGTCGAGGAGCACCCCCATCCGCCGGAGGCGAATCAGAGCTCGCGGATAGACCGCCAAACCCTCGGCATCCTGCTCTTCATCGTCTCCGAGGTGATGCTGTTCGGGGCGTTCTTCGCCTCGTACTTCTTCCTCAGGGTCGTCGCCAACGAGGGTCCCTGGCCTCCCGATCCATTCGAGCTCCCGGTCGCAGTCGCTGGGATGAACACCGCGATCCTGGTCTCTTCGAGCTTCACAATGCACTGGGCGCTCGAGTCGATTCGCAGGAACAACCGGCGCGGCCTCCAGATGGGTCTGATGACCACTTTCCTGCTCGGCCTCACCTTCCTCTTCGTGCAGGTCAACGAGTACGTCCACATCGGCTTCAGCGCGCGCGACGACGCCTTCGGCTCGATCTTCTACGGCCTCACCGGCCTGCACGGCGCACACGTCACGGTCGGCCTGATCCTGTTGGCGATCGCGAACATTCGCGCCTTCCGCGGCCACTACGGCCCGGAGGCGAAGGACCACCTCGGGGTCGAGGTGCCCGGCATCTACTGGCACTTCGTCGACGTCATGTGGATCATCGTCTTCACCACCGTCTACGTCCTCTAGCTGTAGGTACATCGTTCGCCGTGCCGGGCGACGCGCAGGAGACGCTCAGGGAGGGATACGCCGCATTCAACCGTGACGACCATTCATGGCCGGCCGAGCAGGTCACCGACGACGTGGAGTGGGGGACCCTGGGGCTGTTCCCCGGCATGGAGGACGTCTATAGGGGCCCCGACGGGGTCGTGGAGTGGATGAGGCTGGTGCGCCAGGAGTGGGAGGAGTTCGAGGTGACCCTCGTCGAGGTGCTAGGTGAGAGCGACGACGCCTTGGCGGTGGTCGAGCGGGTTTGGGGTCGCGGCAGGGAGAGTGGGGCCGAGGGAGAGATGACCTTTCAGGCCGTCTACTGGTTCAGCCCCGAGGGACGGATCCGGGCCAGGACCGTCTTCGACACGCGCGAGGAGGCGTTGGCCGCGCTCTAGCCTCGCCCGATGAGGCGGTACGGCTCAGTAGGACGTGAAGAAGGTCGGCGCCTGCTGGGCCAGGATGACCCAGGCACCGGGGGCCGCCGCCGGCCAGACGTGATACTCGACGCCGAGGGTGGCGTTGGTCAGGGTCTGGTTCGCCTGCAGCGGACCGACCGAGCTGCTGGTGATCCCCTTCCAGGCCGTGATCCAGCCGTCCAGCGTGCTGGTGCTCTGGCCGATGACGGAGCTCGCCAGGCGCACCATCGGCGTCGCCTCGAACCAGAGGATGTCCGGCGTGCTCGAGCCCAGGTAGGGCTTGTAGCCGGAGAAGGGGCCGCTTGCCTGGTAGGTGTTGTTGTAGGTCGCGGGGTTGGTCGACTTGACCACGGAGCGGCCCGAGACGCCGAAGTTGTTCTTCGCGTAGGTCAGGACTCTGTCGGCCGTGGTGCTGTGGTCGTTCACTTCCTCGAAGAGCGCGCCGAGGACCTGGACGTCGAGCGGCACTGTCGTGTCGCCGAGGCCCTGGATGAAGTGGGTGCTCGAGCCGTTGCCGGTGAGCAGGTCGTCCTCGATCGCGTTGCCGATGGCGTAGGCGGCGCCGCCGTACTTCGAGAAGCCGCTCGAGTCACCCGCGTCCTGCAGCTCGAGCGCCAGATGCCCGAGGAAGACGTAGGCGAGCAGGTTGTGCTGGGTGGAGTACCAGGGGAGGCCCGGCCCGCCCCTGATCAGCCCGTCGGTGCCCTGGAGCGTCAGCAGGTAGTCGGCGGCCTTCTTCGCCATCGAGCGGTAGGTGGAGACGTCGAAGCGGGCGTCGTACTTGGTCGCGGCCAGGCCGATCCAGGCGATCGTGCCGGCGCGGTACATGCCGGCTCCCTGCCCGGTCGAGACGTCGAAGGCGATGTCGATCGAGCCGTTGGTGTACTGGAGCGCGGCGAGCTGGTCGAGCAGCTGCTTCGCCTGCGCCGAGTTCCCGGTCGCGATGAAGGAGGCGGCCGTGACGGCCGAGTCGTAGGTCCAGGACCAGTTGAGCAGGCGGCTGTAGGAGGGGTCGCCGCTCGGGATCTGGTACGAGCGGGTCAGGGCGAGGGGCGTGGTGAGCGCGGCGGTCCTGGCGACCGGGGAGGAGATTGTCGCGACGGGCGAGGAGTCGAGCCGCTTCGGACCCCTGTCCACGCTCGGGACCGCGAGTGACTCCGACTTGCGGGCCCCCCGCCTGTGCTTCACGCGCAGCTTGGGGCAGCTCTTGTGCCTCTTCTCGCGGGACTTGCCGCAGACCGGTCCCGCCTGACGCGCGAGCCACCGTGCCAGCGGATCGCTCGGGCGACCCTTCTTCGTGTACGGCCAGGCGAGACGGACCTTGCCGCCCGTGCGGTGGCGCCTCTTGGCCTTGGGCTTCTTGGCCTTGGCCGATGACGCCTGGGACGAGGGGCTCGCGGTTGCGAGCTCGGTTGAGATTCCGGTTACGGTGATCGCGCAGGCGACGACCGCCGCCACAAGCCTCCGAACGTGCATACCACCCCATGTCGGCGGGGGGATGCATAACCTTGATCGGGGAAAACCCGCGATCTTCCGCGGGAACCCCCCGGTCGCGAAGGCCTCCTCAGCTGGACGAGACGCCCGACAACCCGCCCCGCAATCCGCTCCGCAACGAGGGGGACATGTTCCGCGTGCTGATCATGTTCGGCGTCGCGGCCGCCATCGTGATCGCGGTTGCGCTCCTGGTCGGCTCACTTGCCGGTGCGATCGTTGGCGCGATCCTCGTCGGCATCGGGCTCTGGAGAACCTGGAACCTGATCCAGGATTGGCGCCGCTATGGGTCCGATCCAGCCGAGCGCTAGGGCGCGCGCGGGCCTGGGAAATCAGTGGGGCTGTCCGGAGTTGAGGGCCGTATAGGCCCCAAAGTCCGGACAGCCGTCTACTTCTTGCCGCCTCCGCCGCCTCCTCCCCCCGCGGCAGCGCCGCCGCCGCCACCGACGGACGTCTGCAGGTAGGAGACCAGCTGCTGGAGCTGATCGGGCTGCAGGGTCTGACCGAAGTTCTGGGGCATCACGTTCGGCTGATAGCCCGGCGCGATCACGGCGTTCGGGTCGGTGATCGACTGGGAGATCTGCTGGGCGCTCATGCCCTTCAGGGCGTCATCGAGGTCCGGCCCGGTAGTGCCGGTCGTCGCCGCCGCCGCGAGCGTGTGGCAGCCGCCGCAGTTGGTGGCAAAGAACTGCGGCGGGGCGAAGACCGGCGGCTTGATGCCGGGCACGCCGGCGACGCTGGCGACGTAGGCGGCGACGTCGTCCAGGTCGTCACCCTCGACCAGCTTGGCGGGCATGTAGACGTCGGTCTGCTCGGGCGAGGCGGGACGCGGGAACTCGACCTGCGCCTTGATCACCCCCTCGAACGTGTCGGGGTCCTGGCCGTTGGCCCGCGCCTGCTTGAAGGCGTAGTCGAGATTGGGGCCGACGGCGCCGTTGGTCCCCGCGCCGGTCAGCGTGTGGCAGCTGCCGCATTTCTGGGTGAAGAGCTGCTGACCGCGGTCCAGGTCCGGCTTCGGGCCCAGGTCGCAGCCGGTCAGGCCGATGACGGCCGTGGCCGCGACGATCGTCGCGACTATCCAGATTGCCCGCCCGTCGATCCGGCGGCGGGCATTCGTCGGCGATTTTTGTGGCCGACGGTGATGTTGGCCGTTTGCGATCCCGCTCATGGGCGCGGAATCCTATATGTCGCCCCTGCGCGCTCGGCACGCCCCCGAGCGTGGGATAAGCTTGCGCCGAACGGCACTAGAGCTTGCCGCGAGAGGAGGCCCGGTGGAGGTTCGCGAGGGGATGTCGAGCGTGGTTTTGGCAGTGGGGCCCGGCCACACGCTGCGAGAGACCGCGACCAAGATGACCGAGAAGGGGACGGGCGCCGCCCTGGTCTTCGACGAGGAGTCTCCCGCCCCGCGGATCATCACCGAGCGCGACATCCTGAACGCCGTCGGCACCGGCAAAGACCCGGACGACGAGAAGGTCGCCGATCACATGTCGGAGAGCGTCATCTCCGCCGCCCCCGACTGGAGCCTCGAGCAGGCCGCCGAGGAGATGGTGCAGCGCGGCATCCGCCACCTGGTCGTCGTCGATCGCGGCGAGCTCGTCGGCGTGCTCTCGATGCGGGACATCGTGCGCTGCTGGACGGAGGTCGGCGCGACCTCGTCGATGTCTCCGCCCTAGGTCAGTCCTCGGGGATCGACACCGAGAGCGGGATCGGCGCAGTGTCCGTCTGCTGCTGGCGCGGCATGCGCGCGATCTCGTTCCGGTTGGCGCGCAGCCAGCCGATCAGCGCGCCGAGCGCGATGAAGGCGCCGATCACCGAGTACGGCCACCAGGCGTAGAGCCCGACGATCACGGCCGCCAACCCGAAGGCGAAGAGGGCCGGGAAGATGGTCGCCCGGGGCAGGTAGATCGACTCGGTCGGCTTCGGCGGCTGGCTCATCGCAGGTAGAGGATCGCCACGTAGAAGGCCAGGCCGAAGACCAGCAGGGCGAGTGAGGCGGTGACCATTCCCGCCTTGATGGTGGCTCTGGCGCGTTCGCGATCCATGGCGCGGGAAGCCTATAACGCGCGGTCGAGGGCCATCGCGACGAAGAGCAGGGCCAGGTAGGCGAGCGAGCTCAGGTAGAGCCGCCGCGCCGCCTGCCGGGAGGGGTGCGCCAGCAGCGCCAGGGCGAGGCCGACGAAGCCGGCGCCGAGCGCGAGCGCGGCGATCAGGTAGGCGGCGCCGAACAGTCCGGTCAGTACCGGCCCGATGGTCACCGCGACCAGGAGCAGCGCGTACGCGACGATCTGATGGCGGGTCGTCGTCTCGCCGCGAACCACGGGCAGCATCGGAACCCCGGTGCGCGCGTAGTCGTCGGAGATCAGCAGGGAGAGCGCCCAGAAGTGCGGCGGGGTCCAGAAGAAGACGATCGCGAACGGCCACAGCGCCTCGGCGGTGAGGCCGCCGGTGGCGGCGGCCCAGCCGACCAGCGGAGGCATCGCGCCGGCGGCGCCGCCCAGAACGATGTTGTGAGGCGTCCGCGGCTTCAGCCAGAGCGTGTAGACAAAGACGTAGCCCAGCAGCCCGGCGGCGGCGAGCGCCGCCGTCAGCCCATTGACCGTGATCCAGAGCTGCGCCACGGCGACGACCCCGAGGGTCGACCCAAAGACGAGCCCGCGCCGCGGCTCGATCCGCCCGCTCGCGAGCGGTCGTCCCTTCGTGCGGGCCATCCGGGCATCCGGCTCCCGCTCGATGTAGTGATTGATCGCCCCGGCGCCGCCGGCGGCCAGGTAGCCGCCGAGACAGGTCCAGAGGATGGTCGAGAGCGCCGGGCCGCCAGGGTCGGCGACGAACATCGTCGCCACGCAGGTGAGCAGGAGCAGCGAGATGATCCGCGGCTTGGTCAGGGTGACGTAGTCGTTCGCCACCCCGATCGCCGCCCGCATGGTGCGGGTGCGCGCGTCGCCGGGGGTGACCGAGACGTGGCCGCCTCCGGGCCGCCGCCGGCCCTCGCCCACGCGTCCGTGCCGGGTGCCGAGATGGACGCTCATGCGGGCGCCGCCGATGCCTCGGCCCGCGGGGCCCGTTCGTTCGAGCGGGCCGGGCTGGGAAGCCAGGCGAGCCGGTAGGTGATCGAGATCACCGTCACCCAGAGCAGGGTCGCGACGGTGAGGTGCCCGACGATCAGCGTCGCGTGCTCGCCGAGCCAGACGTTCATGCCGCCGAGCAGGACCTGCCCGAGCAGGAGCAGCGCGGCGAGCAGGAGCAGCCGGTCGCGCGAGCCGCGCGCGAAGGCCACGCTCAGCAGCACGATGATCGCGAGCGTCGCCGCGTAGACGAAGACGCGGTGGGTGAGGTGGATGTCCGTAAGCTTGTTGTTGCCGAACGGGAGGAACTTCCCGTCACCGCAGGTCGGGAACTGGTGGCCGCAGGCGAGGTGGGCCCCCGCGATGTTCGGGCCGACCTCGTTGACGCCCTCCTCCTCGGTCCCCGCCATGTAGCCGCCGGCGACGATCGCGCAGAGCAGGAGCACGGCGGCCGTCACCGCGAACGGCTTCAGCCCGCGGACGGGCTGGCGCACCGGCTGGTCGTCCTCCAGCGCGCCCTCTGAGCGCGCCTTGAAGCTGAGCCAGAGCAGCAGGCCGATCAGCAGCATCGCCGTCCCCAGGTGCGCCGCCACCAGGCCGTCCTTGAGGCTGTGTTCGACGGTCAGCCCGCCCAGGCCCGCCTGGATCAGGACGATCACGGCCGCCGCGATGCTGCCGCGAAACGCCCAGCTGTTCCGGTCCCGCAGGTCCCGGTACGCACGCCAGCAGAGCAATGCGATCAGGACCACCACGACCGCCGCCAGGAGCCGGTGGGAGAACTCGATCAGCGTGTTCTCGTCGCCCACGAGCGGGATCACGTCGCCGCTGCAGAGCGGCCATCCCTTGGTCCCGCTGCCCCCGGGGCCGCAGCCCAGCCCGGAGTCGCTCACTCGAACGACCCCGCCGACGATGATCAGCAGGAAGGTGACAAGCGCAGTGAGGTCTGCCAGGCGGCGAAACCGGCGGAGCCCTGCACCGCCGCCGCCGGCACCGGGTCCGGCCATGCCGTCAGGCTACCGGCTCGCGCGTTTCCGCCGGGGTGGCGCGGGAGGCGTCGCGACGCCTCACCGCCTCGCGGATGTCGCGCAGCGGCTCGTCGCTGCGGACGTCCGGGACCACGTCGAAGTTATGGGGCGGCGGAGGCGAGGTCGCGAACCATTCGAGCGTCTCCCCACCCCACGGATCGTGCCCGGTGCGCACGCCGCTCTTGAGCGAGACGTAGGCGTTGGCGATCGTGAGCACGACGCCGAGCGAGAGGACGAAGGCGCCGATCGTCGCGATCAGGTTGTACGCGTTGAGGCTCATGGCGTTGATCGCGTCGCTCGCCTCGAAGAACTTGAAGATGTCGACCTGCTGCCCCTCTACGCCGGCGAGGAAGAGGGGAATGAAGATGAGGTGGGCGCCGAGCACGATCAGGGTCGCCGACGACCGCGCCAGTCCCTCGCCCATCACCCTGCCGGTCATCTTGGGGAACCAGTAGTAGAGAGCGGCGAACCCGCCGAGCACCGGGCCGCCGACCAGGACGTAGCCGCTCGCTGCGGTCGAGGCGGTCGTGTCCGCCAGCAGCCAGTTGACCGGGATCACGCTCTGGATCAGCTCCAGAACAAGGCCGAAGCTGAGCGTTGAGATCGCCGCCAGCGCGAACACCAGCGGCGCCCGCATCCGCAGGACGCCGCCGGCCAACGTGCCGATCCAGTTGACGAACACGGCCCCGATCGGGATCACCAGCAGCAGCGCCATCAGCATCGCGGCGTAGAGCCAGCCGATCGGGATCGAGGCGCTCATCATGTTCTGCATCCAGGCGAGCAGGCCCAGCGGCATGATCGCCATCATGGAGATCACCAGCGCCCGGCGGGAGAGAAGCGGCTTCCCGGAGAAGACCGGCAGGATCTCCGAGATCGCCCCGATCGCGGGCAGCAGGAAGACGAGCCAGCAGCCGGTGAAGAAGATCCAGCTCAGGTGCTGGTAGTACAGCGGCGCGCCGCCCTCTCCCGGGTCGAAGAAGACGCCGGAGAAGTGACGGTCGATCTCCAGCATGACCAGGGCCGCGACCATCGCCGTCCCGGCGATGATCATCGTCCAGCTCGAGACGGCCGCCGAGAAGCTGAAGGTGGGGAGCCTGCGCCAGGCCAGGCCGGGCGCCCGCAGCTTCGAGACGGTCACGGCGAGGTTGATCGACTGGAGCACCAGGCCGAGCGCGGTGAGGCCGACGGCCGTGATCCAGACGTCGACGCCGTTGTTGGATATGAAGACGGTGTCCGAGAGCGGCGGCCAGGCGTTGAAGCCCGCCTCCGGTGGCGTGTAGACGAAGCACACGTAAAGCAGCGCGCCGCCGAAGATGTAGAGCCAGAGCGAGAGCGAGGCGAGGCGGGGGAAGGCAAGGGAGCGCGCGCCGATCTGCAGCGGCACGACATACGTGAAGAGGCCGAAGACGAAGGGCAGGGCGAAGAGGACGATCAGCGTCGCGCTGCCCACGGAGAGCAGCCGGTTGAAGGTCACCGGCTCGATCAGGTCGTTCTCCGGCACCGCCAGCTGGAGGCGGATCAGCAGGAAGGCGATGATCCCGAGCACGAGGAACGAGAGCGAGGCGCCGATGTAGATGCGCCCGACGTCCTTGTGATCGGAGCTCATCACCATCTCGAGCCAGCGCGGCCGCGACGGCGCGGGCCCTTCGGTGACGAGCTCGGGCCGGTGCGGGGCGAGTGTCCTACCGTCGCTCATCCGGGCTCCCCAAGCGCGGTCTGCACGAAGGTCTGGGCCTCCTTGATTCCGGCCGCCTGCGACTCGAGCCAGGCCTGGTAGGTGGGCACGTCGACCACCCGAACCCGCGTCCGCATCGCCGCATATGACGCGCCGGAGAAGGCGTAGCTGGCGCCGTCGTAGATCCCCTCCTGGTCGGCCTTGAACCAGGCCTGGTTGCTCTCGCCCGGGGTCGCATCGAACTTGCCGCTCAGCCCGGGGACGTACCAGCGGTGCACGACGTCGGTGGAGCAGAGCTTGAGCACGACCGCGGTGTCCACCGGTACGACGAGCTCGTAGTAGGAGTAGGTGCCATCCGGGTACTCGTAGCGCCAGATCCACTGCTGGCCGCAGGCCCTGATCTCGAGCGGCGCCGTCTGGCCGACCGGAAGGGTGAGCCCTCGCTGCGCCGTGATCAGAGTGGAGGCCTGCAGGCCGTCGGGACCGGAGGCCTCCACCTTCTTCGCGTTGTCGGTCTCGATCACGCCGAGCACGAAGGCGGCCAGTGCGAATACTGCGAATACCCCGGCCGTGCCGAACTGTGCGGGGCGGCGCACCACGAGCCGCCGCGGCTGCCGGCCACGGGCCGAGCGGAAGCGCATGACGAGCGCGAGCAGGGAGCCGTTGATCGCGATCAGCAGGACGATTCCCGCGACGAGCATCACCCAGTAGAGGGTGTTGATGTCGTCCGCGTTCGGCGAGTGGCCGCCGGGAGGGCTCAGGAAGGCAAGCAAGGCGGCGAGAGTCTATTGACTAGCTCGCACGCGTCCGCTGCTGGCTGGCTGGCCAAATTCGGCGCCTGCTCTGGCAGAATCGACGAGGGATGGCGCGAGACGGCAACGGCTCTGAAGGGACGAACCGGAGGGCTCTGCGCCGGATGGCGGAGTCGGACCCGGAGCTCGCGGCCCGCCTCATCGTCCAGTCCCTGCCGGCCGCGGCCGCGGACCTGCCCGACGGCCTCAGCTATCGCCTCGAGCTCGAGGGCCTCGGCGCCTGGACGGTGAGTTCGCTCGGCGGACGGGCCAAGGTGGCGGAGGTGCTCGCCGGCGCGGACCTCAACGGGGAGGCGTTCGCGATCTCGACCGACCCCGAGACGCTCGCCCGCGTCGCCTCCGGTCGCAATCCGGTGGGGCCGCTGGTGCGAGGACACCTGAAGCTCCGCGGGCGCCGGCGCAGGGCGCTCGCGCTTCGCCGACTCGCCGACGACGCGGGACCGCGCGACCTGGCCCGGCTCGGCGTGCCGGTAGACGCCGACCTGGTCTTCCGCTCGCTCCCGTACGCGATCGAGCCGGAGTGGACCCGCGGCCATCGCTTCGCAGTCGCGTATCAGCTGGTCGGTGAGGGCGGTGGGACCTGGCGGGTGGAGGTCGACGATGGGACCGTCACGGTGGAGCAGGGGCTCGGCGAGAGCCCCGACTCGATCGTCCGGATTCGATACTCGGACTGGCTCAAGCTCCTCTCGGGGGAGCTGACGCCACCCGACGCGATGCGCCTCGGCAAGACCGAGGTCGACGGCAAGATCCCGCCGGTCACCCAGCTCGGCCGCTGGATCGATCGCGCAGAGGGAATCGACGGGCCGGAGCTGGAGCGGGAGGAACGCCAGCGACGCCAGCAGGCCGAGAACGCCGGCAGCTGGGGCAGCAAGGTGACCAACGGTGCCTCGTCGGATTCGGGCGACCCCGCGGAGAGCAAGCGGCCTCGGGGCGGGCTGATGAGCTACGAGCAGCTCTACGCCCTCTGGGAGCGCCAGAACTGGCGGGCCCACGAGCTCGATTTCACGGTCGACCGCGAGCACTGGCTCGTCACCCCGGCGGAGGCTCAGCGGCACACGGCCTTCAGCATCGGCAGCTTCTACGTAGGCGAGGAGCGCGTCACCGCGGACCTGGCGCCGTTCCTGCTCGCCGCTCCGAGCGGGGAGGTGGAGGCCTTCCTAGCGACCCAGCTAGTCGACGAGATGCGGCACGCCGTCTTCTTCGACCGCTGGGCGAGCGAGGTCATGGGGCTCGAGTCAGGCAGCTTCCGCGAGCGGCTCCACGAGATCGAGGACCGGATGCTCGGCCCCTGGCACTTCCTCTTCGACGACTCGCTGCGGGAGATCGCCAACCGGATCAAGGACCGCCCGGACGATCTCGAGCTCTTCGTCGAGGGCATCGTCACCTACCACATGGTCACCGAGGGGGTCCTCGCGATGCCGGGCCAGCGGATCATGATCGAGTACACCGCCGACCACGACCTCTATCCGGGCTTCAACGAGGGCTTCAGCCTGGTCGAGCAGGACGAGCATCGCCACATCGCCTTCGGCGTGCGCTTCCTGAAGGACGTCTGCGACGAGCGCCCGGAGATGAAGGGAGTGATCCTCAGGCGCCTGGAGGAGCTGCTGCCGAAGGCGGCCGAGGTCTTCTGCCCGCCGGAGGCCGACGATCCCTCCGACTTCGTCTCCTACGGCCACCACTCGTCTCAGATCTACGGCTTCGCGTACCAGGCGCTGAAGCGACGCATGGCCGCGATCGGGATCGAGATCCCGCCGCCCGAGCGGCTCATGCCGGGCCCGGTCGACTTCGGCGGGTTGGCGGAGAGGCGGGTGCTCGCGGCCGAGGCCGCGAGCTGAGCCCGCCGAGTCTCCGTCAGGTCAGGAAGCTGCGCCCGCCGGCTCCCGGTAGAGCACGATGCTCGCCGCGATCAGCCAGATCGGCAACGCGATCATCGGCAGGAAGATCACGCCGAAGAGCAGCACCACGCCGCAGATGAAGCCGAGCCAGGCCAGCCAGCGGGGTAGCACCCCGGTGCGCCAGATCACCACCGAGGTCGCGTCGATCATGGCAATGGCGCCGAACATCGAGAACAGCAGGATCGCGCCGAATCCGGCCTGCGGGAGGTAGCGGCCGACATCGGACACGGTGAGCGCGGTGGTGCCGCCGAGGGACTCGCCCGCCGGAATCGCGGCGAGTAGGGAGGCGCCCGCCCAGAACATCCCGATGCAGAGAACCGCTCCGCCGAGCGCCACGTTCGAGAGCCTTCCCTCCGGCCCCTCCGCCACGCGAAGCCGCTGCCGCAGGCCGGCGGCGAACCAGAGCAGGAACAGTCCGCAGAAGGCGAGGATGAACGCGCCCACGATCACGGTGACCCGGTGCCCGTGGTCCGCGTACCACGCGATGATCTGCGCGTTGTTGTCGTCGCTGTCGGGTGAGTTCGAAACCATGGTCACTCCGACGAGGAACGTGATCGCGGCCAGGATCCCGGCGGTCGGCGTCCAGAAATCGCGTCGCGGTGTACCCATCTCGCCTCCTTCGCTTGCCCCAAAGCCGATTGTCGGCCCGAACTTACCCGCGGCCGCGGTCGGAGTTAAACCTGGTCGGTCCGACTTGACCTGATCCGCACCGTGATGCGAACATACGTTCGTGTCCGGGGCGGCTTCGATCCTGCACGCCGACGCCGACGCGTTCTTCGCCTCGGTGGAGCAGCGGGACGATCCGCACCTGCGCGGCCGGCCCACGATCGTCGGGGCGGGCGTGGTGATGGCGGCGAGCTATGAGGCGCGCGCCTACGGGATCCACGGTGGAATGGGCGGCGGCCGGGCGCGCCGACTGTGTCCGCACGCCGCCGTAGTCCCGCCGCGCTTCGACGCCTATACGGAGGCGAGCCGGGCGTTGTTCGACCTGTTCGAGGAGACCGCACCGCTGGTCGAGGGGATGTCGCTCGAGGAGGCGTTCCTCGACGTGCGCGGGTTGGAGCGGATCTCGGGAAGCCCGCGTGAGATCGCCGAGCGGCTGCGGCGCAGGGCGCGCGAGCGAGTCGGCCTGGCGGTCACCGTCGGCGTCGCCCGGACGAAGGTGCTCGCCAAGATGGCGAGTCGCGCCGCGAAGCCCGACGGCCTGCTCGTCGTCAAGCCCGATCGGGAGACGGCGTTCCTGAGACCCCTGCCGGTCGAGGCCCTCTGGGGAGTCGGCGAGATCACCGCGGACAAGCTCCGCGCGCACGGGATCAGCACCATCGGAGAGCTCGGGCGCCGGGACGAATCAGAGCTCGCGATGTTCCTCGGCTCCCATGCCGCCCGGCACCTGCACGCGATCGCGCACAACCGCGACCCGCGCCGCGTCCGCAGTGGCCAGAGGCGGCGCTCGATCGGGACCCAGTCGGCGTTCGCCGGCGGGGGGAAGTCCGGGACGGAGCTGGACGCCCTGCTGGTCACCCTGGTCGACCGGGTGACGCGCCGGGCGCGGGCCGCGAACCGTGCCGGTCGGACCGTCACGCTTCGGTTCCGCTTCCGCGACTTCTCGCGGGCCACGCGCTCGCGGACCCTGCCCCACCCAACCGCGGGAACCGGCGCGATCCTGGCGGCGGGCCGGACGCTGCTCGACGCTGCCAGGCCCCTGATCGAGCGACGCGGCATCACCCTCCTCGGGATCGCGGTGGCCAACCTCAGCGACGAGGCGCAGCTCGAGCTGCCGCTCGAGCCGCGGCTCGATCCCGCTCTCGATCTCGCGATCGACGAGATCCGCGAGCGCTTCGGGAATCAGGCGATCAGGCGGGGCTCGACTGGGCCTTCAACGCCTCGCCATTTCACCCAGGTCTGAGGCGACCCGCCTGAAGCGATGCTCAGGTCGGGAGGTCGCCCCCACCACCGTCGCCGTCGCCCTCGGGAGCGCACTGCCGAAGCGCCGGCGAGCGGTCGGCTGCGTGGTCGAGCCCGGCCGAGTCGTCCTTGCCCACCCGCATCTGCGAGCCGCGCAGGAAGGCCGGGGGCACCGGATCGACGATCCCGCTGGAGACCTCGTAGCCGCCCCGATGAGAGTTCTCCGCTTCGTTGCAGACGGTCGCTGCCTGTCCAGCCGGTGCGAGGGCTGCGAGGTAAGCGACCGCGGCCGTGCCGGCAGTCGCAATTGCCTTCGTCCTGTTCTTCACCGTGACCTCCGTGTCATGCGCGCGGCTTCCCTGCCGTGCGCCCTTCGGTGTCCGTCGAGCGCGTCGGGTCGTACCTTGAGGGCGGTGGACGGCGGGGACGGGTGGCATGGACGGACGAACGAGCAGGTCCGCAGCGCGCTGAACCGCATAGGGTCCGCGCGATGAGCACGGTCCGCGAGATGGCGTTCGAGCTCTTCCGGGAGCACGGGATGACGACGATCTTCGGCAACCCGGGCTCGACCGAGCTGCCGATGCTGGCCGAGTTCCCCGACGACTTCCGCTACGTCCTCGGGCTGCAGGAGGCGGTGGCGGTGGGGATGGCGGACGGCTATGCGCAGGCCTCCGGCAAGCCCACCCACGTCAACCTGCATACCGCGCCCGGTGTCGGCAACGGCATGGGAGCGATCTTCAACGCGCAGGCGAATCACTCTCCGGTGGTGGTGACGGCCGGCCAGCAGGTCCGCGCCCACATCACGATGCAGGCGAACCTCACCAACCGGGACGCCACGCGCGTCGTCCATCCGTTCGTCAAGTGGAGCTTCGAGCCGCCGCGCGCGCAGGACGTCCCGCATGCTCTCGCCCGGGCGATCCACACCGCCTCGCTCGCCCCGAAGGGGCCGACCTTCGTCTCGCTGCCGATGGACGACTGGACCGAGGAGGCGGATGCCGAGTCCGGGCACGTGGTCGAGCGGATCGCCGAGCCGCGCATGGGGCCGGACCCGGCCGCGATCGAGTCGCTCGCCCAGAGGCTCACCGCGGCGAGCAACCCCGTGCTGGTCGCCGGCCCCGACATCGACGCCGCCGGCGCCTGGGAAGACGCGGTCGTCCTGGCAGAGCGGCAGAAGCTGCCGGTGTTCGCGTCGCCCGCCCCCGGCGGCGGGCGACTCGGCTTCCCAGAGGGACATCCCCTCTTCCAGGGCGTCCTGCCACCGGCGATCGGCCCCGTCACCGAGACCCTCAAGGGCCGCGACCTGATCCTGGTGATCGGCTCCTCGGTCTTCCCCTATTACCCCTACATCCCCGGCCCCCTCCTGCCGGAGGGCGCCTCCCTGGTGGCGATCACCAGCGACCCCGACGAGGCGGCGCGTGCGCCGATGGGCGACGTCATTCTCGCCGACCCCGCGCTGGCGCTGAGGGCGCTCCTGGACGAGGTCGGCGAGGCCAACCGTGGGGAGCCGGATCCGCTGCCGGAGCCGACCGCCGGGGAGGAGACCGATCCGCTCACCCCGACGATGGTCCAGAACACCCTCGCCCAGGTCTTCCCCGCCGATGGCATCGTCGTTCTCGAGTCCCCGTCGAGCACGCTCTCGCTCCGCAACCAGCTGCGTATCTCACGGCCGGGCAGCTACTACTTCGGCGCGGGCGGCGGGCTTGGCTTCGGGCTCGCGGCGGCGCTCGGGGTGCAGCTGGCCCAGCCCGACCGGCCGGTCGTCTGCGTTCTCGGGGAGGGATCGGCGCAGTACGCGATCACCGGCTTCTGGACCGCTGCCGCGTACGACGTGCCGGTGACCTTCCTGGTCCTCCGCAACGAGGAGTACTCGATCCTGAAGTGGTTCGCCGACATCGAGGAGGTGCAGGGAGCTCCAGGCCTCGATCTCCCGGCGCTGGAGGTGGCGAAGGTCGCCGAGGCCTACGGCGTCTCTTCGAAGCAGGTCTCCGCACGGGATGAGCTGCAGGACGCGCTCACGGCCGCGATCGGCTCGACGGAGCCGGAGCTGGTCGAGGTTCCCGTCGCACCTGGCATGGCTTTGTTCTGATCACCGGGAGACGAGGTGTCGCGCGAGAACGTCGAAATCATCCGCGGGGTGCTCGAGGCGTTCAACCAGAGTGGCGATTGGGAGGCGCTGTATTCGGCGTGTGACCCCGCGGTCGTCTTCGAGATCGCCAGCCAGGAGGGTCGCGAGAGCCCGGACTTCCGCGTTCATCGCGGATTCGACCAGGCGCGACGCGCTGTCGAGGAGCTGATGGCCCCATTTGACGAGGTTCATGTGGAGGTGCACGAGTGCATCGACGCAGGTGAACACCGTGTTCTCGCGGTTCTCGAGCTTCGGATGCGCCCGAAGGACAGCGAGGCCGAGATCTCCACCAATCGATTCGCTTACCTGTACACGTTGCGTCAGGGCAGAATCGTTAGCGTCCAGGACTTCCCGGAGCCTGACGATGCGTTTCGGGCAGCGGGTTTGGCGACCTAGGTTGTCCGGCTGATGCACCCGACCGCGGCGAGGGTCCAGGAGCGGCTCCGGGAGCGCGGCCTCGAGGTCGACGTCGTCGACCTACCCGACTCCACCCGAACCGCCGCCGAGGCCGCGGCGGCCTGTGGGTGCGAGGTGGGTCAGATCGTCAAGTCCCTCGTCTTCATGGTCGATGGCGAGCCGACCGTGATCCTCTGTGCCGGCGATCGCCGAGTGACGAGGATCGACGGCGAGCCCGCAAGTGCGGAACAGGTACGCGACGCCACCGGCTTCTCCATCGGGGGCGTCCCGCCGCTTGCACACGACTCCGACCTGCCGACGCTCGTCGATGAGTCGCTCCGGAGGTTCGACCGGGTCTGGTGTGCGGCCGGCACGCCGCACGCCGTGTTCGAGACTGGGGTGGAGGACCTGCCGGCGGCGCTCCCTGGGGCGAGCGTGCAAACGGTCTGAGGCCGCCGCGACAGCGACTGTCCTGCCCAGTGCGGGCATGGGACGCGTAATTCAGGACGGTCTACCCGCCCTCGCTGACTTAGGCTGCCGCCATGGATCTCCTCGCTCCCGACGCCGAGCGAATCGCGCCCAACGGGAACGAGCCGGCAAAGGACCGCGTGCCGGACGAGCTCGCCTGGGGGACGCCGGAGCCGCTGCGCAGCGAGCTGATCGGGCTGCTGGGCGAGGATCGCGTCCTCACCCGGGTGATCGACCTGGTCCGCTACGCCTCCGACGCGAGCCCGTACCGGCTGCTGCCGAAGGCGGTGGTGATGGCCCGCGACGCCCAGGACGTCTCCAAGGTGCTCGCCTACGGGAAGCGCAGTGGCGTTCCGGTCACCTTCCGCGCGGGCGGCACCAGCCTCAACGGGCAGTCGCAGACGGACGGCATCCTCGTCGACGTGCGGCGGCACTGGAGCGGGGTGGAGGTCCTGGAGGACGGCGCCCGCGCCCGCGTCAAGCCGGGAACGGTGCTCGGCCACGCCAACCGGGTGCTCGCGCCGCATGGCCGGAAGCTCGGCCCCGACCCGGCCAGCACCGACATCGCCTGCGTCGGCGGCGTTCTCTCCAACAACTCGGGCGGAATGCGCTGCGGCGTGGTGGCCGACTCCTACAGCACGGTCAGCTCGCTGACCATCGTGCTGCCTTCCGGGACGGTGATCGACACGGCGGCCTCCGATGCGGCAGAGCGCTTCGCCGAGGCCGAGCCCGACCTGGCCCAGGGCCTGGCCGAGATCCGCGACGAGATCCGCGCCGACGAGCAGCTCAGCGAGCGCATCCGGAGCAAGTTCCGGATCAAGAACACCACCGGCTACAGGCTCTGTGCCTTTCTCGACGATGAGGAGCCGGTCCAGATCCTCCGCCGCCTGATGATCGGATCGGAGGGGACGCTCGGCTTCATCGCGGAGGCGGTCTTCGAGACGGTGCCGAAGCCGGCCAGGACGACGGTCTCGTGGCTCCACTTCGACGGCATCGAGTCGGCGACCGAGCCGGTGCCGGCGCTGGTCGAGTCCGGGGCGACCGCCGTCGAGCTGATGGTCGCGCCCGCCCTGATGGTCGCCGCCCAGAACATCGCCGGCGCGCCGCAGGACTGGCTGGAGCTGCCGCCCACGTCGGCGGCGCTCCTGGTCGAGTTCGGCGCGGAGACCGACGACGAGCTCGAGAGGCTCGTGGCGGGCGCGGAGGAGATCCTCTCCGAGCACGAGCTGATCAAGCCGCCTGACTTCACCCGCGACCCGGAGCGCATCGAGGTCTCCTGGACCGTCCGCGAGGGGCTGCACGGGCTGATCGGCCGCTTCCGGGCGCCCGGGACCTCGCTGATCATCGAGGACGTCTGCGTCCCGCCCGAGCGGATCGCGGAGTCGGCGCGCGACATCCAGGCGCTGCTCACCGAGCACGGCTTCCTGCCCGGCGTAGCGGGCCACACCTCGGCCGGGAACCTCCACTTCATGCTGACGCCCGACTTCTCCAAGGAGGAGGACACGGAGCGATACGAGGCATTCATGGAGAAGCTCGTGGAGCTGATCCTCGACAAGTACGACGGCTCACTGAAGGCGGAGCACGGCACCGGCCTCAACATGGCGCCCTACGTCGAGCGGGAGTGGGGCCCGAAGGCGACCGAGCTGATGTGGCGGGTCAAGGCGCTCGCCGATCCGGACGGCGTGCTCTCGCCGGGGGTGCTCCTCAACCGCGATCCGGGCGTCCACCTGCGAAACCTGAAGACGACGCCGGAGATCGAGGAGGTGGTGAACACCTGCGTCGAGTGCGGCTTCTGCGAGCCGGTCTGTCCGAGCCGCAAGCTCACCACCACTCCCCGCCAGCGGATCGTGATCCGCCGCGAGATCGCCCGGCAGGGCGGCGACTCACCGGTCCGCCACGCGTTGATCCAGCAGTTCGAATACGACGGCATCGAGACCTGCGCCGCCGACGGCACCTGTGCGATCGCCTGCCCGCTTGGGATCGACACCGGGAAGCTGATCAAGGACTTCCGCGTCCGCCAGCGCACACCCCGCGCCGAGCAGCTCGGGCTGCGCGCCGCCCGGCACTGGTCCGCGGTCGAGCGAATCGCCAGGGCGACGCTCCGTGCCGGGCGACTGTCCGGATTCCCGATGCGGGCCGGGTCCCGCGCCCTCCGCAGCGTGGTCAGCGACGAGAAGATCGCCTCCTGGCGCGACGACATGCCGAGTCCCGCCCCCGCGAAACCGCCGAGGACCTCCCGCGCCGGGGCGGCGGCTCTCTACATGCCGGCCTGCATCAACCGCATCTTCGGCGAGCCCCGCGAGGGCGGATCCGGGATCACGGCCCGCGAGGCGATGGTCACGGTCTCGGCCCGGGCCGGGCTCCCGGTCTGGATCCCGAAGCGGATCGCCGGACGCTGCTGCGCCGTCCCCTGGGACTCGAAGGGCTACCAGCGGGGCGGGGACTGGATGGCGAACTCGACGGTCGAGGCGCTGTGGCGCTGGAGCGAGGGCGGAGAGCTGCCGGTGGTCATCGACGCGAGCTCCTGCGCTCTCGGCCTCGGCGAGGACGTCGTCCCCCGGCTGAGCGATGAGAACCGCGAGCGCCACGCGCAGCTCGAGATCCTCGACTCGGTCGACTGGGTCCACGACCGGCTCCTGCCGGAGCTGGAGATCTCCCAGAGACTCGGCTCCGCTGCACTCCATCCGCCCTGCTCGGCGCGGGTGCTCGGCGTCGAGCGGAAGCTGCGCGCCGTCGCCGAGGCGATCGCCGACGAGGTCAAGGTCCCGATCGGCGCCACCTGCTGCGGTATGGCCGGTGACCGGGGCCTGCTGCACCCGGAGCTCACAGGGTCGGCCACCTCCGATGAGGCAGCGGAGCTGGCCGGGAGGCGCTACGACGCCTACATGTGCAGCAACCGCACCTGCGAGATCGGGCTGCAGCAGGCGACCGGCGCCGCCTACGAGTCGTTCCTGATCCCGCTGGAGCGGGTCAGCCGGCCTAGCTGACGGCGCGGAGGGCCGCGACCGGCTCGGGCTTGCCGAGGTGGTAGCCCTGTGCGAAGTCGACGCCCAGCTCGCGGACGATGTCCATCGTGCGCTGGTCGGTGACGAACTCGGCGACGGTCTTGATGCCGAGCCCCTCGCAGACGTCGACCAATGCCTTGACGATGAGCTGATCGGCGGGGCTGTCGGGTAGCTCGCGGACGAACTCACCGTCGATCTTCAGGTAGCTGATCGGCAGGTGCTTCAGGTAGTAGAAGGAGGCGTACCCCGAGCCGAAGTCGTCCAGCGCGAAGCGGCAGCCGACCCGGGCCAGGCTCTGGGCGAACTTGCGGGCGTGCTCCATGTCGGCGACGGCCGCCGTCTCGGTGACCTCGAAGATCAGGCTCGCCGGGTCGATCCCGGCGCTCGAGAGCTGGCGCTTGACCTCGTCCGGAAAGCGCGCGTCGGTCATCGTCTTCCCCGAGAGGTTGACCTCGAGGATCAGGTTGTGGCCCTGGCGGTTGTGGGCCTCGATCAGCCGCACCGCCTGCTGGGTCACCCAGCGATCCACGCCGCCGATCAATCCGAATCGCTCCGCCGTGGCCAGGAAGGCGGCCGGCATGACGAGGCCGCCGCCGTCGTCGCGCATCCGCACCAGTACCTCGTGCTGGGTCGCTTCGCCGCTCTCGAGGTTGACGATCGGCTGGCTCGTGAGGACGAAAAGTCCGCGCTCGGTGGCCTGGCGGACTCGCTCGGACCAGGCGCGCTTCTGCTCGACCGCTGTGCGCCCCGCGGGGTCGTGTCCGATGACGCGGTCGCGACCGGACTCCTTGGCGTCGTGCATCGCCGTCTCCGCCTCGGCGAGCAGCGCCGCGCCGAGCACGGAGCGCTCCTCCACCGAGGTGACCCCGGCGCTCGCGGTGACCCGCATTCCCTCGCCCCGAAGCACGAACGCCTGCCTCCGGATGGTCCGCAGCAGGTCGTCCGCCACGTCGAGCGCGTTGACCATGTTCGTCCCGTGGACGAGCACCCCGAAGATGTCGCCGCCGACCCGCGCGAGGATGTCGGTCTTTCGCACTCGACGGTGGATGAGATCCGAGAGGCTGACCAGCAGTTCGTCGCCGGCCTCCGTCCCGAGTGATTCGTTGACGTACTTGAAGTTGTCGATTCCAACCGCGATCACGGAGCCGGCGTTGCCGTACCGAGCGGAATGAACCACGTGCTCGGTGAGCGCCCGCTCGAACCCGATTCGGTTGACGAGCTCGGTGAGCGCGTCCTGGTCGGCCATCACCCGCATCTGAGCCTCGGCGAGCTTCCGTTCGCTGATGTCGCGAGCCACCGCGGCCACCGCCCGCACCCGCCCCACCCGGACCTCGCTCAGCGTGAGCTCGATCGTCAGGGAGGAGCCGTCCGGCTTGTGGCCGACCACCTCGCGCCGTTCCCCGAGGAGCGAGACCGCCTCTCCCGCGCCGACGCGGCCCAGACCCTCCGTGTACTCCTTGGCGAACGGCTCCGCGAGCAGCGTCGGCAACATCCGCCCCGACAGCTCCGCTGCCGGTTGGCCGTACAGCTCCTCCGCGGCCGCGTTCGCGTAGGCGATCACGCCCCCTGTTTCGAGCAGGAGGATCGCGTCGGGCAGGCCCTCGAGCAGGGCGATCGTCGGCGTCATGCCGTTCTGCGGCGCCGTGGCGGTACCGGGTGAGCTCACACGTGAGTATCGGCACCGCCCGTGCGGGCCCTTAGACTCGCGCCGCCTTGTTCAGGAACGGCGTACAGAGCCGAACCTCGCCCTGGGCCACGGTGGTGAAGGGCGCGGCGGTCGCCGGCCTCGCCGCGGCGGTCGCCGTTCCACTGGTGCGCAGGAGGCTGAAGATCCCCGCCGGGGTCACGGCGACCGCGCTGGCTGCTGGACCGCCCGCGCTGGCGGTGGTCGGCAGACGTACCCGGCTCCGTGACGCCGGCATGTTCGCCCTCCAGATGTGGATGTTCACCATGGGCCACGAGCTTCCCTATGACGACCCGGAGGCCGCCCGGAGGCGGTTGCGGATCGGCTATCCGATCCGCGTCGACAGGCTGATCGGCGGTGGTGAGCTGCCGAACGTACGGCTCCAGCGGGCGCTCGCGGGACTCGGCAGGCGGAACGCCCTCGACCGCGGCCTCTCCTGGATCCACTGGGCCTGGTTCCTGGAGCCCCATGGCGCCCTCACCTGGATCCTCGCCCGCCATCCCGAGCACTTCCCCCGCTCGGCCAGGCAGATGTCGGCGGTCTTCGACATCGGCTGCGCCGTCTACATGGCAGCGCCCACGGCGCCGCCGTGGTGGGCGTCCGAGCAGGGCTACACCGACTCCAAGGTCCGGCGGATCATGCAGGAGGTCGGGGAGGAGGAGTGGGGGCGGGCCTGGCCGGTGCTCTACGACGCACTCGGCGGCAACCCCTGGGCGGCGATGCCCTCACTGCACTTCGCCACCTCCCTGATGGCCGCCCTGCTGCTCGCCGAGACCGGGCCGGTGGAGGGCGCGCTGGGGTGGGCGTATGCCGGCACGCTGGGCTTCGCGCTGGTCTACCTCGGAGAGCACTACGTGGTCGACCTGCTCGTCGCGCTGGCGATCGTGATCGCGGTTCGGCGCGGCGAGCGCTACGTCGAACCGGTCGCGCAGGCGATCAGCTGCGGCCTGCAGCGGCTGGAGCGAATCGCAAATCCCACGCCGTAAGACGCGACCCTGGTCCGGGAGCGCCGTTTGCGAACATCCCAGGGGTGAGGGAGGAGCGCCCGCCAAGCGCTTCAGAACAGCATGAGACACCCCGCGAGATGGTCGCGGAGGCTGAGCCGAGCTTTTTCGCGAACCCGAAGCGGCTGATCCAGACCGCGATCGCGGTCATCCTCCTCTTCGTCGCGATCTACGTCCTGGTTCCGCGGCTGTTCGACCTCCAGGACGCGATCGACAAGATCGGGGAGGGCGACCCGGTCTGGATCGGGGTCGGCGTTGTCTGCTGCGTCGGCATGTTCGCGGCCTACGTCGCCCTCTTCCGGGGCGTCGTCGGCGAGAAGGTGATCCACCTCGAATGGGGGGAGAGCTACGAGATCACGATGGCGGGTCTGGCGGCGACCCGGCTCTTCTCGGCCGGGGGAGCCGGTGGGATCCTGCTCACCTATTGGGCCCTGCGCAAGGCGGGAATGGAGCGGCGCCAGTCTGTCTGCCGGATGGTCGCCTTCCTCGTGGTCCTCTACTCGGTCTACCTGGCGGCGCTGGTGATCTTCGGCGTCCTGCTGAGGACGCACGTGCTCTCCGGCGAGGCGCCGCTCTCCGGCACCATCATCCCGGCGGCCCTGGCCGCCGCTGCGATCGTGATCGGCCTGCTGATGACGCTCGTGCCCGGTGATGTCGAGCGCAGAATCGAGCGCCACACCTCTGGACGGTTCGGCCGGATCGCCAAACGGCTCGCGACGGCCCCGGCCTCCCTGGCGGAGGGGACCCGGACGGCGATCCGGTTCGTCCGCCACCCGAGCTCCGGCGCGATGGCCCTCGGCGGCGCGATCGGCTTCTGGGCCGCCAACATCGCGATCCTCTGGGCGAGCTTCCACGCCTTTGACGTCTCGGTGCCGCTCGGTGTGGTGATCCAGGGCTTCTTCCTGGGCATGGTCGCCAACCTGATCCCGTTCGCTCCGGGCGGGGTGGGGGCGGTCGACGCCGGGATGATCGGCGCGTTCGTCCTCTTCGGCCTGCCGAGCGCCGAGGTCTTCGCCGCGGTCCTGGCCTACCGCGTGATCGCCTTCTGGTTGCCGATCCCGCCCGGGATCATCGCCTTCTTCCAGCTCCGCAAAACGGTCAGTCGCTGGGAAGAGGAGGGACGCGAGCGGCCCAAGCGGCTTGGAGTGGGGGAGCCCGAGACCGCGGCTGCCGGCTCGTAACGGTCGAGGGCCGCGCGGTACTATAAAAAGTGAAGTAAGGACCGAATCCCGGGTCTCCCACCGAGGCTCTGGGTAGGCTCCGAAAGGATCGAGATGACCGACAAGGCGAACGGCAACGAGAAGGTTGAGAACCTGATCATCGTGGGCGGCGGGCCCGCCGGCTACACGGCCGCGCTGTACGCCGCTCGGGCCGAGCTCGAGCCGCTCGTCATCGAGGGCTTCCAGTGGGGTGGCCAGCTCCAGAACACCACCGACGTCGAGAACTACCCGGGCTACCAGGACGGTGTGATGGGGCCGGAGATGATGAACGAGTTCCGCGCTCAGGCGGAGCGCTTCGGCACCCGCTTCATCACGGATGACGCGACCGAGCTGGAGCTCAGCGACGGCGGCATCCACACCGTCAAGGTCGGCAAGGAGACCTACACGGCCAAGGCCGTGATCCTCTCGATGGGCGCCGAGCCGAAGCGTCTCGGCATCCCCGGCGAGATCGAGCTCGGCGGCCGCGGCGTCTCCACCTGCGGCGTATGCGACGGCGCCTTCTTCAAGGGCGAGGACGTGGTCGTGATCGGCGGCGGCGACTCGGCGATGGAGGACTCGATCTTCGTCTCCAAGTTCGCCAAGAACCTCAAGATCGTGCACCGCCGCGACGAGTTCCGCGCCTCGAAGATCATGCAGGAGCGCGCGCGCAACAAGGAGAACATCGAGTTCGTCACGCCCTACGTGCCGGTCGAGTTCATCCCCGGCGACGACGGCAAGATCGCCAAGGTCCGCGTGCAGAACGCGGAGACCGGCGAGGAGAAGGACATCGACGCGGGCGGGGCGTTCGTCGCCATCGGCCACCGGCCGCGCTCCGAGCTCGTCGACGGTCAGGTCGAGCTCGATGCCGAGGGCTACGTCGTAGTAGATGAGCCGTCGACCAAGACCAAGCTCGCCGGCGTCTTCGCGGTCGGCGACCTCGTCGACCGCACCTACCGCCAGGCCGTGACCGCGGCCGGCAGCGGCACCAAGGGCGCCCTCGACGCGGAGTGGTACCTCCGCGACATGCCGCCGGACCCCGAGGAGCACTGGGGCACGAACACCGGCGCGATCATCGAGGCTGTCGAGGCTTCCTAAACACTTGGCGGCTTCCTCACGCTATGCGTGAGTAACCCGCCAATTGGGAGACCTAGGCCGAGCCATCCCGGCGGATCGGGGCGCGTTTGTCGCGTTAGTCCCGGACGTCCGGGACGAAAGCGACAAATAGCCGCTTCTCGTCCAAAGCGGCGCTTCTCGCTAATCAGACAGCCCGGCGAGTTGCCCCTTGGATAGACACTTACGTAAGCAATGCTTGGTTCGCGGTCAAAACAGGAAATGGAGAAAGCGATGGCCACTGCAGTGATTGGCACAGGCAACATCGGAGGGGCGGTTGCGCGACTCCTGGTGAACGGCGACGAACCGGTCGTGCTCGCGTCCAAAGACGAAGACGAAGCGTCTGCGCTAGCCCAGGAGCTCGGGAGCCTGGCGAAAGCTTCGCCAATCGACGAGGCGATCGCAGACGCCGACGCGGTGGTGCTCGCGGTCTGGCTCGACGTCGAAAAGGATCTCGTTAGCCAACAGGCGGAGCGGCTCGACGGCAAGGTGGTGATCGACCCGAGCAACCCGCTCACAATCGATGAGAGCGGGAACATGGGCCGCTCGCTCCCGGATGATCGGTCGGCCGGCGCCGAGATCGCCGGGTTGTTGCCTTCCGGAGCCCACTACGTGAAGGCGTTCGGCTCGCTCGGGGCCGAGGATCTGGCAACCAGCGCCAACCGGACGCCGGAGCGGGCGGCGCTGCTCTACGCGACCGACGACGACCAGGCTGAAAAGGTGGTCGAGCGGC
>JBKPND010000020.1:0-15318 GCA_046732465.1 Actinomycetota bacterium | reverse complement strand
GTCCTAGAGATCGCTCCCGGGGCGAGCGCATTTGTGTCGGATCCGAGCGTCCCGGTCGATGGAGAGCTGCTCGACGCCTGCGGCGACGGCCTGCGGGTGGTCGCCAACTTCGCGGTCGGCTACGACAACGTCAATCTCGGAGCCTCCGGGAGCGCGGCGTCGCCGTGGCCAACACGCCCGACGTCCTGACCGAGGCCACCGCCGAGCTGGCCCTCGCCCTGACCCTCGCCGCCGCCCGGCAGATGAGTGACGCCGAACGGGACCTGCGCGCGGGGCGCTGGCGCGGCTGGGACCCGGCGGCCTATCGCGGCATCGAGATCCGGGGATCGACGGTCGGAGTGGTCGGCATGGGGAGGATCGGGCACCGCTATGCCCGCCTCGCGCAGGGGCTCGGCGCCGAGATCGCCTACGCGGGCCCGTCCGCCAAGCCGGAGGCCGAGAGCGAGCTCGGTGCCCGGCGACTCGACTTCGAGGAGCTGCTCGAGGCCTCCGACATCGTCAGCGTCCACGCCCCGGCCAGCCCGGAGACGCGCGGGTTGATCGGTCAGCGTGAGCTAGAGCTGATCGGCCCCGAGGGAGTGCTGGTCAACACGTCGCGCGGCCCGCTGGTCGATTCCGAGGCCGTGGCCGCCGCGCTAGAGAGAGGTGCGCTCGGCGCCGCCGGGCTGGACGTCTACGAGGGCGAGCCGGACGTCCCTGAGTCGCTGCTGCGCGCGCCGCGTTGCGTGCTCCTGCCCCACATCGGCTCGGCGACCGTGCCCGCCCGCGACGGGATGGCCCGCGCGGTGGCGGACAACGTCATCGCCGTGCTCGAGGGCCGGGATCCGCCCAGCCGGGTGGTCTAGCGGCTACCAGGCCGCGGCGTCATGAGCGAGGGCCGCAGGCCCGAGCGGTTAGGCGGGCGGCCGCTCGTGGCCGCGATCTGATGGCGAAGCCGTCTTGCGACTCCGCGGCAGGGTCCCCATGATCGCGTCCCAGAGCGGCGAGGAGACGCCGAAGCCGTAGCGGTGGTCCTGGAAGTGGTGGCGCATGTGGTGGGTGCGCAGCCGCTTCCCGAACTGGGTCTTCGGGACGTGATGGTGGAGGTGGTAGTGCATGTAGTCGTAGGTCAGGTAGCCGAGGATGAAGCCGGAGAAGGCCGGGAAGGCGTGCGGCGTCCCGAAGACGAGCACGTAGAGGCCGAGGAAGAGGGCCGCGAGGGGGACGCTGACGGCGGGGGGCATGACGAGGCGCATCGCGTCGTTCGGGTGGTCGTGATGGACGCCGTGGATGATGAAGTGGAGGCGGTCGCCGCCCCGGAACTTCGGCTCCCAGTGAAAGAGCAGCCGGTGGAGCCAGTACTCGGTCAACGTCCAGATCGCCAGGCCGGCGAGGAACATCAGGGCGGTGGTTCCGACGGCGAGCCCGCGGTCGAGCCCCAGCCAGATCCCGCCGACCACGACCGGCACGAAGATGATCGCCGGAACGGCGGGATGCACCCGCGAGAAGAAGTCGAGAAAGCGGCTCTCGAACATCGGCGGAGAGGCCGCGAGCTGTGATGTCCTCTCGTGCGCCATCGGGCCTGATCTTAGCGAGAGGCCTTTCGAGCCCGGCGTTTTCTGGTGCTTGCGAAAGTCGTGACCAACCGGTGAAAAAAGAACTGCGTCATTTGCGAGGTTGTGCCTGACGCACGCCTGAGGAGGTGCCATAGTGAGCCTCAGCCGCGGGGCATGAGAGGAGCCCCGGCCCGGCGATCAGATCGGGGTCCCAGGCCCCGGGGAGAACGAGACGAAGAGAGGATGGGGCGAACCTTGGCCGACGGTCGAGCGCGCAATGCTGCGGTGAGCTGTGAGGACTGCTTCTTCCGCCGTCACGGCCTCTGCGCGCTCGGCCTCGACTCCCCATGCCCCACCTTCCGGCCCGACACGCCGGACGGCCTGGTCCCGCCGCGCCAGCCGGCGCTCCTGATGCGGGACGGCAATGAGCATCCCGCGGCTCAGGTTGCCGCCCAAGCTGCGTAGCCGCGCGTAAAGCCGGTTACAGTCCCGGCGGGGCTATGGGACCCTCGCCTTGAGAATCACCGTCCTCGGCAAGTCGCCCTCCTGGCAAGACGCCGGAGGGGCCTGCAGCGGCTATCTGATCGAGACCGACGGGACGAAGGTCCTGCTCGACTGCGGCAACGGCGTATTCGGCAAGCTCCGCGAGCACGCCGACTACACCGAGGTCGACGGGGTGGTCATCTCGCATCTCCACGCCGACCACTTCCTCGATCTCGTCCCGTACTCGTACGCGCTGATCTACGCGCCCAAGCAGCAGCCGGTCCCGGTTCACACCTGGAACGGAACCGATGACCCGGCGCACCCGCGCCTGATCGCGCCGCCGGGTGCGCAGGAGACCTTTCGGCGGGTGGTCGGGGCCTGGGGCAACGACGACCTGATCGAGAGCGCCTTTCGGATCGAGGAGTACGAGGGCGGCGACCGGGTCGACGTCGGCGACGTCTGGTTCAGCTTTCATCCCGTCCCGCACTTCGTCGAGACGTTCGCCGTGCGGATCGGCTCCGACGGCGGGGGAGAGGTCGTCTACAGCGCCGACACCCGCCCGGGCGGCGAGATCATCGAGGCCGCCGAGAACGCCGACCTGCTGATCATCGAGGGCACGTTGCCGCGGCCGGAGCGCACCGGCAACCGCGGCCACCTCACGCCGGAGGAGGCCGGGCAGCACGCGCGCGAGGCCGGCGCCAAGCGCGTCGTCATCACCCACATCTCCGACGAGCTCGGCGACGAGTGGGCGCGCGAGGAGGGGGAGAAGGGCTTCGGCGGCCCGGTCGAGATCGCCCGCGAGGGCGCCGTCTACGAGGTCTGACCCGCTTCGCCAGCAGATCGCGGCAGCAAGCGGCCGCCCCACATAACCGCTCGGGGCTACGCCCCTCGCTCGTGGTGGAGCGGCCTGGCTGCCGCTAGTCGATCAGCGCGCCCGCGCTGACGTTGATCGTGGCCGCGGTCATGCTCCGCGCCTGATCGGAGGCGGCGAACGCCGCGGTGTTGCCGACGTCCTCCAGGGTCGCGGCGCGGCCGAGGAGGGTCTGCCCCTCGATCAACTTGACGATCTCATCTGCTCCCTCCATATCCGGGAGCGATTCCGGCACCCCGCCGCTCTCCAGGGTGACGACCCGGACGCCGTGGGGCCCCAGCTCGACGGCGAGTCGGCGGCGAAAGCTCTCGATCAGGTCGAAGGCGGCCTGCGTCGCGCCCAGCAGGTAGTCGCGGTCGGGCCCGCTGCGGTCTCCCGGCCCGCCGAAGAACAGGATCGCTCCAGAGCCCTGCTTGATCATCCGGCGGCCCGCCACCTTGGAGGTGATGAACGTGGTTCGGGCCGCCACCTCGATCGGGGCCATGTAGTCCTCCAGCGCGAGCTCGATCAGCGGCGTGCCGTGAGTGTGGGGGTGGGTGATCACGTTCATCGAGATATCCAGGGAGCCCGCCTGGGCCGCGACCTCGGCCGCGTGGTTCTCGACGGCCGACTCGTCCAGCGCGTCGACGATGGCGGTCTCGGCGGTGCCACCGGCGGAGCGGACCTGCTCAGCCACCTTCTCCAGCGTCTCCTGCGTGCGGCCGCAGAGGAACACGCTCGCCCCCTCGCGTGCGAAGGCGCGCGCGCAGGTGCCCCCGATGGAGCCGCCGCCGCCGTAGATGACCGCCGTCTTGCCTTCCAAGAGCACTGGATACCTCCTCGATCGCGTACGTCAATTGGGACCACTCTTCCGCCTGGAATTCATCGCTGGCTATCGTGTCGGAGGATGACCAGCCGGCGTGATCCATTTGCGGACTTCGCCCGGATGCGGCGGGAGATGGACGAGCTGCTCGGCGACTTCTGGGACCAGGCGGGCCACCGCCAGCGCCGGCAGATCGCCGCCTTCGTCCCCCGGGTGGACGTCTACTACTGCGGCTCCGACGCACCCGAGAAGGCGGTCGTCAAGGTCGAGCTTCCGGGCATCGAGCTCGAGGCGGTGAACCTGGAGGTCACCGGGCGGACCCTCGTGATCAGCGGGGAGCGTCCCGTCCGGGACACCGAGGGCCGGACCTACCAGCAGGTCGAGCTGCCCTCCGGACCGTTCCGGCGCGTCGTCGAGCTCTCGGTCGACGTCAACGCCGAGCAGGCGCAGGCCACCTACGAGGACGGGATCCTCAGGGTGGAGCTGCCGACCCGCGTCCCGCGGCCCGCCCGCCAGGTGCCGATCGAGCGAGCGGAGTAGCGGGCCCTACGGGGAAGGGAATCTGACAATGGCCGACGTGGAGACTCCGCAGCTCGAGGTCGTGGAGATCCCGGACGTCGAGGACGCCGCGCGCCGCGCCGAGCCGCTCCCCGACGCCCTGCCGATCCTGCCGCTGAGGGAGACGGTCACCTACCCGGACACGCTGACGCCCCTCGCCGTCGGCCAGGAGCGCTCGATCAACCTCGTCAACGACGTCCTCTCCGGGAACCGGATGCTGGCGATGGTCGCCTCGAAGGACCCGGAGCTCGACAAGCCCGGCCCCGACGATCTCTTCGGCGTCGGGGTCGCCGGCACCGTCGCCCGGATGATGAAGGTGCCCGACGGCACCCTCCGCATCCTCGTCCAGGGGTCGGAGCGGATCAGGATCCTCGACTACGTCAGCGAGGAGCCCTACCTGGTGGCGAAGATCGAGGAGATGCCGGACGTCCTCGAGATGTCCACCGAGCTGGAGGCGCTGACCCGCAACGTCCAGAGCACCTTCACCCAGATCATCGAGGCGATCCCGTACCTGCCCGAGGAGCTCCAGCTCGCGGTCGCCAACCTCGATGAGCCCTCGGCCCTCTCCCACCTGATCGCCGGCGCCCTCCGCATCTCGACCCACGAGAAGCAGGAGCTGCTGGAGACCGTCGACGTCACCCGCCGGCTGCGCCGCCTCTCGGAGATCCTCACCCGCGAGCTCGAGGTGGTCCAGCTCGGCTCAAAGATCCAGTCCCAGGTCGAGTCCGAGATCGACAGGGGCCAGCGCGAGTACTTCCTGCGCCAGCAGATGAAGGCGATCCAGGAGGAGCTGGGGGAGGAAGACGAGCAGCAGGCCGAGATCAACGAACTCAGAGAGCGGATCGAGGGGGCGGGCCTCCCGGAAGAGGCTCAGAAGGCGGCCGAGCGCGAGCTCTCACGGCTGGAGAAGCTGCCTCCGGTAGCGGCGGAGTACGGGGTGATCCGCACCTACCTGGAGTGGCTCGTCGACCTCCCGTGGTCGAAGGAGACCGAGGACAACCTGGACATCGGCCACGCTCGCGACGTCCTCGACGAGGACCACTACGACCTCGAGGAGGTCAAGGACCGGATCCTCGAGTACCTGGCGGTCCGCAAGCTCAACCCGGACTCGCCAGGTCCGATCCTCTGCTTCGTCGGGCCGCCCGGCGTCGGCAAGACGAGCCTCGGGCGGTCGATCGCCAAGGCCCTCGGCCGCGAGTTCGAGCGCATCTCGGTGGGCGGCGTCCGGGACGAGGCCGAGATCCGCGGTCACCGCCGCACCTACATCGGGGCGCTGCCGGGGACGATCATCCGCGCGCTGCGTGACGCGGGCACCCGGAACCCCGTCTTCATGATCGACGAGATCGACAAGATGGGCGCGGACTTCCGCGGCGACCCCTCGAGCGCGATGCTCGAGGTCCTCGACCCCGCGCAGAACTCCACCTTCCGCGACCACTACCTCGACCTGCCCTTCGACCTCTCGGAGGTCCTCTTCATCGCGACGGCGAACATCCTCGACACCGTCCCGCCGCCGCTCCAGGACCGCATGGAGGTGATCAACCTCGCCGGCTACACGGTCGAGGAGAAGCTCCACATCGCAAAGCGGTATCTCGTCCCGCGCCAGCTCGCCGCGAACGGCCTGAAGGCCTCCCAGATCGAATTCGCCGATCCGGCCCTGAACGCGATCATCGAGGAGTACACGCGAGAGGCCGGCGTCCGGAACCTCGAGCGCCAGATTGGCACCGTCTGCCGCAAGATCGCCCGCGACGTCGCCGAGGGTAGGGCCAAGGGTCGGATGCGGATTTCCGCGAAGCGCGCCCGCGAGCTCCTCGGCAAGCGCCGCTTCTTCTCCGAGACGCGGCGGCGCACGAAGGATCCGGGCGTCGCGACCGGTCTCGCCTGGACCCCGGTTGGCGGCGAGGTTCTCTTCGTCGAGGCGACTTCGGTCCCCGGCTCGGGGAACCTGACCATCACCGGCCAACTGGGCGACGTGATGAGGGAGTCAGCGCAAGCGGCACTCACCTGGGTGCGGCGGCATTCCAATGAGCTGGCCCCGGACCTCCCCGACGACTGGTTCGCGAATCACGACATCCACGTGCACGTCCCTGCCGGGGCCGTGCCGAAGGACGGTCCCTCGGCCGGGGTGGCGATGGCGACGGCGCTCGCTTCGCTGATCACCAATCGGCCGGTGCGCAACGACGTCGCTATGACGGGCGAGGTCACCTTGACTGGGCAGGTGCTGCCTATCGGGGGCCTGAAGGAGAAGTCACTCGCGGCTCAGCGGGCCGGGATCAAGCAGGTGATCGTCCCCGATCGCAACGAAGGTGACATCGAGGAAATCTCCGAGCAGGAGCGCGAGGGCCTCGACTTCGTCTACGCCGACGACATCGGCGACGTCCTGAAAGTGGCTCTGCAGCGGGACGGCAGAGGACCCAAATCGGCTGGAAAAACGTCCGAGCGGCGCGGAAGGCGCCGCGACGGGAAGCCGGGCGTCGGGTAGTCTCCCCTCTGCACCCTGGAAAACGATCTGAGGAGACCCATGGGGGCACAAAGCAGAACCGCGAAAGCCGGAGACGCCGCGAAGTCGGTCGCGTCGAACCCGTACGTGCGCCGGCTGATCGAGGACGCGGAGCTTCGCGAGAACATCCGCGTCGCGTTCGAAGCGGCGAAGGGCGCGTATGCCCGTATGTCGAACGGTAAGGGCCCAGCGAAGGCCCTGATGGACGACAAGAAGGTTCAGCGCGATCTGCGTCAGGCGGCCGAGTCTCTGAGGGATGCTTCACAGCAGCTGCGCGGCAAGAAGACCGGCCGCCGGTTCGGGCTCGGAAAGGCCCTGCTCGTGGCGATCCTCGGAGCGGCCCTGATCCTCATCCTGAGTGAGGACGCGCGCAAGATGGTGCTGGACAAGCTGTTCGGCGCGGAGGAGGAGTTCGAGTACACCTCGACCACCACTCCGGCGCCAGACACCGAGACGGTTCCAAGCGCCTGACGGTGCCAATCACCGGCTTGATCGAGGGCGCCTTCGGGCGCCCTCTTCGCTTCTCCTAGCGGTTCTGAAGGAGGCCGGAGACCGCGGCGGCGAGCCGCCGGCCTTTCGCGGTCAGCCGGTACTCGGCGTGCGGAGGACGGCCGGGGATCAGGTCGCGCTCGACGATCCCGGCCGCCTCGAGGTGCTCGAGCCGCTCGGAGAGGGTCGTCGGTGAGATCCCCGGGAGGGACTGCCGGAACTCGTTGAAACGCGCGGCGCCGCTGGAGCAGGCGTAGATCGTGCCCAGCGTCCAGCGGCGCTCCAGCAGCTCCGCCACCGAGCGGAGCTCGGAGGGAACCGGCGAGCAGCTACGACACCGCGGCGACATCTGGTCCGTGGCCGTTGTGGCCGATGCCGACCTTGGCCTCGGGCGCGGCCGGCTCCAGCGCCAGGTCGAGGACCTCTCCGATGCTCATCACCGGGTGGAAGGTCATCTGCTCACGGACCTCCTCGGGGACGTCGTCGAGGTCGCCCCGGTTCCGCTCGGGCAGGATCACCTCGGTGAGCCCGGCCGCGTGAGCGGCGAGGACCTTCTGCTTGAGGCCGCCGATCGGCAGCACCCGTCCCTGCAGGGTGACCTCTCCGGTCATCCCGACCGTGTGCTTCACCGGCCGCCCGCTGAGCAGCGAGGCGAGTGAGGTGGTCATCGCCGTACCGGCGCTCGGCCCGTCCTTCGGGATCGCACCCGCGGGGACGTGGACGTGGAACTCGCGCTTGAAGGCGTCCGAGTCGATGCTGAGCTCGTCCGCGTGGGCGCTGACGTAGGAGAGCGCGATCCGCGCCGACTCCTTCATCACATCGCCCAGCTGGCCGGTCAGCACCAGGCCCTTCTCGCCCTCGGTGGCGGTGGCCTCGATGAAGAGAACGTCTCCGCCGGTTCCGGTGACCGCCAGTCCGGTGGCCACTCCCGGGATCGCGGTGCGCTCCACCGACTCCTGGAAGAACTTCTGCCGCCCGAGGGCGTCGACGACCGCGTCGTTGTCGATCGTCACCGGCGCCTCCGCCTCACCGGAGGCGATCCGCGTCGCCGCGCGGCGCAGGACCTTGCCGAGCTCTCGCTCGAGCTGCCGCACGCCCGCCTCGCGGGTGTACTCGGTGATCACCTTGCGGACGATCGCGTCGGAGGCCTCCACCTCGTCTTCGCGCAGACCGTTGCGCTTGACCTGGCGCGGCCAGAGGTAGCCGCGGGCGATCGCCAGCTTCTCCTCGGTCGTGTAGCCGTCGAAGGAGATCACCTCCATGCGGTCGAGCAGGGGCGCGGGGATCGTGTCGAGGATGTTCGCGGTGGCCAGGAAGACGACCTGCGACAGGTCCACCTCGACGTCCAGGTAGTGGTCGCGGAAGGAGTGGTTCTGCGCGGGGTCCAGGACCTCGAGCAGGGCGGCCGAGGGGTCGCCTCGCCAGTCCGCTCCGACCTTGTCGACCTCGTCGAGCAGGATCACCGGGTTCATGGTCTTGGCATCGCGCAGGGCGCGGACGATCCGGCCCGGCAGCGCGCCGATGTAGGTCCGGCGGTGGCCGCGGATCTCGGCCTCGTCGTGGATCCCGCCCAGTGACAGACGGACGAACTCGCGCCCGAGAGAGCGGGCGACGGACTCGCCGATCGAGGTCTTGCCGGTGCCCGGAGGGCCGACCAGCGTGAGGATGGCTCCATTGGCGCGGCTATCGTCCTCGACGCCGCGCTCCTCGCGGAGCTTGCGCACCGCGATGAACTCGGTGATGCGCCGCTTCACGTCGTCCAGGCCGGCGTGGTCCTCGTCGAGGACCTCGCGGGTGTGCTTCGGGTCGAGCCGCTCCTCGGAGCGCTTCGACCACGGCACGGCCAGCAGCCAGTCGAGGTAGTTGCGGATCATCGATGACTCCGGCGACTGCTCGCCCTGGCGCTCGAGCCGCCGCAGCTCGCGCTCGGCCTGCTCGGCGACCGCCTCCGGCATCTCGGCCTCGGCGATCTTGGTCTCGTACTCGGAGATCAGGTCGCCCTCGTCCTCGCCCAGCTCCTTGCGGATCGACTCCATCTGCTTGCGCAGGAAGTACTCGCGCTGCTGCTGCTGGGCACCGGACTCGACGTCGTCGCGGATCTTCACGCGCACCTGGAGCTCGGCCAGGCGCTCGCGCTGCATCTGGATCGCCAGCTCGAGACGCGCCGTGACGTCAACGGTCTCGATCAGCTTCAGCTTCTGCTCATTCGTCAGGTCGGGGCTGTAACCGGCGGTGTCGGCGAGGGCGCCCGGCTCCTCGATGGAGCGCAGGAAGGCGCCGATACGCTCGTCGGCGTTGCGCAGCTCGAGGATCTCCTCGACCACGGCGCGGTACTCCTGGATCAGCTCGTCCGTGCGCTCATCGTCGGGATGGCCGTCGTGGAGCTCCTGCACGTCGACGCGCAGCTGATCGTCGCCGGCGGGCTCGGCCGCCCCGGCCAGCCCTCGATGGAGGCCGACCACGGTCGCGACGGGCGCGCCTCCGGGCAGCTGGCCACGCTCGATCACCTCGGCGACGACGCCGATGCGGCCGAAATCGCCGTTCTCGCGGGCCAGGAGGAAGACACGATCCTCGTCCCCCGTATCGACCGGCAGGGTCGCGGTGACGCCGGGGAAGACGATCGCTTCGTCAAGTGGAATCAGAAGAAGGCTCATGAGTAGATCCAATTTCTGTAGTTGGTACAGCTAGAGGATAGCCCATCGAATTGCGCCCGAGACGGGCATTACTCTGGGCTCGAGGAGATGGCGGAAGGGGCCGTGCCGGCGGACGAAAAGCGCGCCCACCGCAACGTCGTCGCCACGGCGGCGATCGCGGGCCTCGGCGGGCTGCTCTTCGGCTACGACACGGGGATCATCGCCAGCGCGCTGCTCTTCATCAAGCGCGACCTCGATCTCGGCAGCTTCGAGCAGGGGATGGTCGTCAGCGCGGTGCCGGTCGGCGCGATCTTCGGCGCCGCCATTGCCGGACAGGCGGCTGACCGGCTTGGGCGCCGTCGCACGATCGTCTCCGCGGCGGTCGTCTTCGTCATCGGTGCGGCTCTGAGCGCGGCGGCGCCGGGCACTGGCAGTGCTGGTGATCGCGCGCGTGCTGCTCGGAGTCGCGGTCGGCCTCGCCTCGGCCAACGCCCCGGTCTACATCTCGGAGGTGGCGCCGCCCGAGGAGCGCGGCCGGCTGGTCAGCTACTTCCAGCTCTCGGTCACGGTCGGGATCCTGGTCGCGTACCTGGTTGGGCTCGCTTTCTCCGGGATCGATGGCTGGCGCTGGATGCTCGGGCTCGGCGCGGTGCCCGCCCTCGCCCTCGGCATCGGGATGCTGCAGATGCCGCAAAGCCCGCGCTGGCTGGTGATGGTCGGCCAGGACTACGCCGCGCGGAAGGTGCTGGAGAAGATCCGGCGAGACGACGAGGAGGCGATCACCCAGGAGCTCGAGGAGATCAAGGGCTCGATAGAGGCACAGCCAGGCGGCTGGAAGGACCTGCTCGAGCCCGCCGTGCGCGCGGCGCTGCTGGTCGGGGTCGGCCTCGCCGTCCTCCAGCAGGTCACAGGCATCAACACCGTCATCTACTACGCGCCGACGATCATTCAGTTCACGGGCGTCAATGGCAACTCCGCAGCGATCGTCGCGTCGCTGGGCGTCGGAGTGATCAACATCCTCGCCACGCTCGTCGCTCTGCGACTGATCGATAGGGCGGGACGGAGGCCTCTGCTGATGGTCGGCGTAACCGGGATGGCCGTCGCGCTGATAGTGCTTGGGGCCGCGTTCCTCGGCAACGCGGGGACGACCGTGATCTCCGCGATCGCGATCATCAGCCTGATGGCCTACGTGGCCGCCTTCGCGATCAGCCTGGGGCCGGTGTTCTGGCTGATGAACTCGGAGATCTACCCGCTCACGGTGCGGAGCAAGGCCGCGGGCGTCGGGACGATGGCCAACTGGACCTCCAACTTCGTCATCTCGCTGACCTTCCTGCCTCTGATCAACCTGCTGGGGCGCACCGGCGCCTTCTGGGCCTACGCGGCCGTCGGTCTCTTCACGCTCTGGTTCTGCTGGAAGCTGGTGCCGGAGACCAAGGATCGCGACCTCGAGCAGATCGAGGCAATCTTCAGCGAGCGGGCCGGCGAGCTCCCGCTCGAGCTGCCCCGCCGCGGCTAGCCGTCACTAGTCTGGGCGGCGATGGCGAGCGTCCACCTACTGCTGCCGGCTCAGCGCTACGTCTTCGCGGTCTCCAACGGCGAGGCCGACGCTGCGACGATCGACAGCTCCGCCGACGGCTTCCAGCGCTACAAGTCGCTACAGGAGGGGGGCCGGACCGCTGGGATGGTCGCCTTCCCGAACACCCTGCTGATCCGGGGCGATCGCGATTACCTCGTCGATCCCGGCCTGATCATGCAGGGGGCGCCGGTGCTCGGCGCGCTCGAGGAGCTCGGCGTCGATCCGAATGAGGTGAAGGACGTCATCCTCACCCACCTGCACTTCGACCACGCCGAGGGGCTGGCGGGGTGGCCGATGCGGCGCACCTTCGTCCACAGGCTGGAGACCGAGGCGCCCTACGCCCAGCTCGTCTCTGGCGTCCTCGAGATGGCGAATCTGGAGGTGCTGGAGGGGGAGGAGGGCGAGATCGAGACGGGCCTTCGCTGGATCCGCACTCCCGGCCACTCCGACGGCCTGATCTCGCTGCTCGTCGACACCGACGACGGTCTGGTCGTGATCGCCTCCGACTGCGTCGGACCGCTTCCCGAGTACTTCGACGAGATGGACCTCCCGGAGGACTTCGGCCCCGAGCGCGAGGAGCTCCTGCGTCAGTGGAAGCGGATTCGCGACCTCGATCCGGTCGTGGTCATTCCCGGGCACAACCCGCCCGTGACGCTGCGCTAGCCCCGGCAAGCTGTCCAGCCAGCCAACGCCCTAGAGTTCCGGCCCGTGGAGGCCACGAAGACACGGGAGCTGAGCGGCGAGAAGGCGCAGCGGATCGTCGAGGCGATGCGATCCAGCGTCGCCCGCCGGGGCATTGCCGGCTCCACCTTCGAGCACGTCGCCCGGGAGGCGGGCGTCAGTCGCGGCCTCCTCCATTACTACTTCGGCACCAAAGAGGCGCTCCTGGTCGAAGTCGTCCGGCGGGACACCGAGCACCGGATCGCGCGGATGGACGAGCCGCTCGCGAACGCCGGATCGGTGGACGAGCTGCTCGGCATCCTGGTCACCGACCTGGAGGACTCGATCCAGAACGACCCGGGCTTCTGGGTGCTGCTCTTCGACCTCTTCACGGCGGGGCGCCGCAACCCTGAGATCCAGCGCGAGGTGGGGGAGCTCTTCAACCGCACCCGCGATCACGTTGCGGAGATCCTGCGCGCCAAGCAGGCCGAGGGCGTGATCTCGCCCCGGTTCGACGTCAGCTCGGTCGTGGCGCTGCTCTTCGCGATGGCGGACGGGATCGCGCTGCAGATCCTCTCGGATCCCCAGCGCGATCACACGGACGTGATCGCGGCGGGAACGCAGGCGGCGCGGCACATCCTCGCGGGCTGACCCGCCAGCAGGCCAGGATGTCCCGATGATCTGGCAGGAGCCCGCCAAGGGCGGATACCCGGATCGCTCGTTCCTGGCACTGCCTGGGATCGAGCGGATGAGCGCCGGCCGGCGGGGCCGCATCCCCTACTCGCCGATGGGATATCTGACCGAGCTGGAGATGACCGAGTCCTCGCGCGGTCACTCGACCTTCTCGATGCCGGCATCGCCCTGGTTCGCGAACTCCTCCGGCCTGATCTCGGGCGGCGTGCTCGCCGTGATCGGCGACGCCGCCCTCGGCTCGGTGGTGCACTCGGACGTCGGCCCGGGTCAGGGGATGACGACCGCGGAGCTCTCGATGTCCTTCCTGCGGCCGGTGGTGCCCAAGCCGGGCGCGGTCGTCACCGGGTCCGGCCAGCTGATCCACCGAGGGCGCACGCTGGGCATCTCGGAGGCCTTCCTCTTCGATGACGACGACCAGCTGATCTCGCATGGGACGACTCGCTGCACCGTCTTCCCGCCGGTGGACCCGGTCCCGGACCCGCCCGACGACGAGGCGCCGATCGCCGACCGAGACCCGCCCGGTAGCGACCCGAGCGATCCGCTCCAGAGGGAGTTGGAGGGCGCGGTCCTGCCGCAGGAGGAATTCGAGCGCCGCAGCGGCCTCGACATGCTGCGCGCGGTGATCGCGGGCGACCTTCCGCGCCCACCGATCTATCACCTCACGGGCTTGCGTCTGGTGGAGGTCACCGAGGGAAGCGCGACGGTCGAGCTGCCCTGCAGCAAGTGGCTCTCGAGCTCCGCCGGGACGATCCAGGGCGGCTTCACCGCCATGCTCGCCGAGTCCGCCCTGGGGGCCGCCGCTTTCAGCACTGTTGAGGCCGGCACAGCGATTGCGAGCTTGGACCTGAAGGTGAACTACCTGCGGCCGGTGTTCCCGGATGGAGAGCCGATCGTCGCCAGGGCGCGCCTCTCCCATCGGGGCCGGACGCTGGCGATCGTGGCGGTCGAGATCACCAACGCCGAGGGGAAGCAGGTGGCCTTGGCCACCGGCTCCTCGATGTACCTGCCCGGCAGGCCGGCGAACCTGGTCGGGGTCGAGATCGGCTCGGGCTCCTCCGATCCCGAGGACGATCCCGGGGCGTAGGATCGAGCTCGTGGGACTCTTCGGGTTCCTGAAGAAGAAGGACGAGCGGGCGATGCCCGAGCCCGGAAGCCCGGAGTTCGAGGCCATGGTCCAGGGGAGCGCGCTCCCCGACTCGCAGAGCGTCTCGATGGGCGAGCCCGGCTGGACGCAGCCCGGCGCCTCCCAGACCCTCGACCTGCGCGGCACCGGCAAGCGGGAGGAGATCCAGGAGGTCCTGCGCGAGCACGGGATCGATCCCGATCAGAAGGGCCAGACGATCGATGCTTCGAAGGTGCCCGGCCTGAGGGAGGCCCTGATCAAAGCGTTGTTCGGCGGCGTGCCCAACAGCGGCGGGATCGGCGAAGGAATCCCGAAGAAGCGGGACTGACTACTCGACCGGCGCAGGCCGCGGCGGGAAGATCTTCGGCATCCGTGCCAGCTGCCGGAGCGAGCCGCGCGGCTTCAGCTTGCGGCGCAGGATCGCCTTGCGGGCGTCCTGGCCGCGGATCGAGATGTCGACCCAATCCGCCCACGTGGTCCGCAGCGTCAGATCCGCCTCGTCCGCGACCCCCGGGACCGCGCTGGTCGAGCCGTTGTCGATGCGGACGTGCCACGGCTCGGCATCCTCGAACTTCCACTGGATCGTCACCGGCCGGTCGACGGCATCCGTGTGGGCCGAGAGCGCGATCACGTCGAAGAGGATTTCCTCGACCTCGTGGTCGACCTTGGGCTTGCCGTTGGGCGCGCCGAGCACGCCGGCGCGGAGCAGCTTGATCTGGCGCTCGGCTCGCTCCTTGTGCGGCATCTCGGGGTCGAACGGATAGATGCCCGGCGGGTGCTCGCTGAGCGGGTAGCCCGTCGCCCGCCACTTCTGCTCGACCGAGCGCATGCCCCAGGCGTAGAGCTCGGCGATGGTGAAGCCGTACTCGGTCGTGTAGCGCTCGTCCCAATTGGGCGGCACGAAGATCCCGGTCACGTAGGGCAGGACCTCCCTGAGCAGCTCGTCGGCGGCCGCCTTGCACTCGTCGGACTCGGCGAACAGCTCCGAGAGGACCTTGACGCCGAAGCCGATGTGGCGCTGCTCGTCGCGGGAGACCTTCTCCATCCCCGCGCTGAACCCGGGCATCGTGCCGGCCTTGACGAAGAAGTCTTCGATGAAGTGCTGGGTCGGCTGGGCCATCGTCGCCTCGATGACCATGTGGTAGAGCGTGATCGCCTGGGCGAACTTGGGGAGGGAGCGGTCGGTGTGGAGCTCGTCGACCATCTGCTCGAGACGCCCGAAGACGTTGCGGTAGCCCCAGCCGAGCTCGGGCAGGGTCGCCTCGAGGCCGGTGGCGATGTCGCCCTCGACGCCGATGACCTCCTTGAAGAAGCGGTAGAAGAAGACGGCGTGGCGGGCCTCGTCGACCTGCTGGGTGGCGAGGAAGTACTTCTGCTCTTCCTTCGGGGCGGCCTCGA
>JBKPND010000019.1:0-26507 GCA_046732465.1 Actinomycetota bacterium | reverse complement strand
TCGGCGGGAACATGGACTTCTACAACATGCTCGAGCGCGAGCGGCTGGAGTCCAAGAAGATCTCGAAGACCAACGCCGTCACCTCGATCATGGACCACGAGCTGCCCGCCGAGGACGTCTACATCGGCCCCTCGGACTATGTGCCGTGGCTGACCGACCGCAAGTGGGCGCACATCCGCGTCGAGGGCCGCTCATTCGGCGACGTGCCGCTCAACGTCGAGCTCAAGCTCGAGGTCTGGGACTCGCCGAACTCCGCGGGCATCGTCATCGACGCGGTACGGATCGTGAAGCTGGCGCTCAACCACGGCATCGCCGGCCAGCTCGACGGGCCCTCCAGCTACCTGATGAAGTCGCCGCACAACCAGCGGCCCGACTCGTTGGCGCGGGAGCAGACCGAGGAGTTCATCGCCAAGTACGCGCGGCAGCGGGGAGTCCCCGCGAAGCGCAAGGCGAAGGCCAAGGCCAAGTAGCGCGGGGCCGGTCCCCGGGTTCCCTAATCTCGGGCGCCGTGAGCGCGGACTCACTCTCGATCGCTCAGGTGAGCCCTCATCCGTGGGGGAAGCGGCACGGGATCAACGAGTTCGTCGCCCGCACCTCGGCCGAGCTGGCCGCGCGGGGCCATCGCGTCCTGATCGTCGCGCCCTCCGATTCCCGGCGCGAGATTCGCGAGAGCCGGCGGTTGATCCGCGAGGCTCAGGACGATCCCGCCGCCCTCTGGCAAGGGGACAACCCGCGGGTGATCGCGATCGGGCAGAGCATCCCGCTGCCGAGCGGCCCGCGACGGCGGCCGGCGCCCCTGCCGGTTGACGTGAGCGGGGCGCTCGAGCGCCTGCTCGGGAGCGTGCCACTCGACGTCGTGCACGTGCACGAGCCCTTCGCGCCGAGCACCGGCTCGGCGGCCCTGCGCCACTCGCTGTCGCTCAACGTGGCGACCTTTCACGAGCCGGTGGAGCGGGTGCTCTCCACCCAGGTCGCGCGGATGCTGGTCGAGGTCTTCTTCGGCCGCATCGACGCGCGGACCGCGTCCAACGAGTCGACCGGCGAGCTCCTTCAGCGCTTCTTCCCCGGCCAGTACGAGCTGATCAGGCCGGGCGCGGATCGTGCCCAGCCGGCGCTGGAGCCGGCGCCTCCCGGCAGGGTGCGGATCGCCTATTGCGCGGAGGAGGAGCGCGGCGCGCTCCGCCTGCTGCTGCGGGCCCTCCGGAAGCTCCCGGACGATCTCGACTGGGAGGGGGTGATCTGGTTCGATGGGCCGACGGATCCGCTGGCCCGGGTCAGCCGGAGGCTCCGGGGGCGGCTGCGCGTCGTGCGCCCGGGCGACGGGGAACCCGCGGAGTTCCTCGCCGGCGCGGACATCGCCTGTCTTGCCTCCACCGGCGTCCGGGCTGCCCCCGGCCTGGTGCGGAAGGCGTTCGCCGCAGGCGCGGTCCCGGTGGTCTCAGACCTCGAGCTCTACCGCGAGCTGGTCGGCGAGGGAGAGCGGGGGCTGCTCTTCCCGCTTGGGGACGCGCTGACCCTGGCGGCTCAGCTGGAGCGGCTGTGCCGGGACGCTGCGCTTCGCGACGAGCTGCGGGCGGTCGCCCGCTCCGGCCCGGAGGCGCGCCCCTGGGCGGAAGTGACCGACGAGTTCGAGGCGGTCTATCGCCGGCTGGTCGCGAGACGGCAGGACCCGACCGGGAACCCCGAGATCCGGCGCCGGCTCCAGGGTCGCGAGCACATCCATTGCGATCTCCACATGCACACCGACCATTCGCCGGACTGCGCCACTCCCGCGGAGGTGCTGCTGGAGACTGCCAAGGAGCGGGGGCTGGACGCGATCGCGATCACGGATCACAACGAGATCTCGGGGGCCCTGGAGGCGCAGGAGATCGCCGCCCGGATCGGCGGGATCAAGGTGATCATCGCCGAGGAGGTGAAGACGGCTCACGAGGGCGAGGTGATCGGCCTCTTCCTGACCGAGCGGATCGAGCGCGGCATGTCGCTGGCCGAGACGATCGCCGAGATCCGACGGCAGGGCGGGCTCGTCTACGTCCCGCACCCGTTCGACAGGCTGCACTCGGTGCCGGACTACGAGAACCTGCTCGAGGTCGTCGACGAGATCGACATCCTCGAGGTGTTCAACCCTCGAGTGACCCTGTCGGCGTTCAACGAGGAGGCGGTGAGGTTCGCCGGGAAGTACGACATCGTCCCCGGCGCGGGGTCGGACAGCCACGTGGCCCAGGGGCTCGGCAGCGTCAAGATCCGGCTGCGGGACTTCGACGGACCGCAGGAGTTCCTCGAGTCGATGCGCGAGGCGGACATCGTCCGCAAGCAGAAGAACCTGGTCTACGTCCAGGCGCTCAAGTTCCTGCAGACGAGCGGGGGACGAGGAGGGCGATCCCTGGCGCGTGACGGCGGGCGCCGGACGCGCAATCGCCGCCGCTCCGGCAGCAAGAGTTGATGCACCCGCAAGGGGCCGGGGCGGGGCCGAAGAAGAGGCAAGGCGCCGTGTCATCCATAACCGACGACGAGATCCGCGAGAAGTACCTCGAGCGCGCGATCCGGGAGCTCAACGACCTTGGCCGGGAGCTGTCGGAGTGCGAGGATTGCCCGCGCGGCAACGTGATGCCGGTGCAGGGCTCGGGCCACCCGCAGGCCGACATCCTGATGCTGAAGGGCGCCGCGACTCCATCCGAGATCGAGGAGGGAGTGGCCTTCTACGGGCGGGCCGGCAACGCCCTGATGAAGAGCTTCAAGCGCCTGTCGATCGACCCGATCGTGGTCTTCGGCACGCTCTGCGCGAAGTGCCCGCTCACCGACCCGACCCAGGCGTCGGAGAGTTGCGTCGCGCGCGTCGCCGAGGAGATCGCGATCGTGCAGCCGCGCATGATCGTCGTCATGGGCGACGAGGCGCTGCAGACTCTCAACGACCTCGAGCTGCCGCTGGCCGACCCGATCGAGCCGCGCGAGGGCGAGGTCCAGCGGCTCACGCCGACGATCGACGCGCTCTTCGTGCCGGACATCGACGACTCGCTGGACACCGACGACGCGAAGCAGCGCTTCTGGTCGGCCTTCAGGGTGCTCGGCGACTGGTACGACCGGCTACCGCCGTACTAGCCCGGTAGACAGGCCCGCGATGCGCTCATAGACTCGCGTCATGGGGTTGCTAGGGGATGCCTCCTCGGCAGTTAGAGGCGCTGGGACCTGGGAATAACACTGAGCCCGTGGAACTAGAGGAACGGACCATCGAGCAGCTACCCGAGCGGTGCGACAACTGCGGCGCGCAGCTCACCGACGCCGAGAAGCAGACGGCGCTCACGGAGGGACCCCCGAGCGGCCGCGTCCTCTGCACGACCTGTGCCTCCGAGGTCGTCCCGCTCGCCGAGGACGAGGAGGAGCTGGAGGGCCAGGGTTAGCTCCGGCGCTTCGGCGGGACGCTGCAGCTCGTGTGCTTGTGCACACCCGAGCCGGGTGGGCCGACCGTCACCGTGACGTTCCGCCGTCGGGGACAGGCGATGACCTTGAGCACCCCCGCCTTCGGCTTCGAGGCGACCCCGCCGCCCCTCACCGAGACGCGGTAGCCCTTCGGATAGCGCGCCCGGCCGAGGAAAACCTCGGTCTGACGGGTCTTGAGGGCGCGCTTCGAGCGCTTCTTGAGCCGACGCGCGAACTTCTTACCGCCCGGCCCCTTGGTCGAGTAGATGAGCTGAAAGATGCGCGTCGACGGGTCGAAGCTCCAGCGCTGCGGCGTGCCCGCGACGAGCTGCGGATAAGGCTGTGAGAGGACGTCGAGCTTCGCCTCCTTCACGTTCGAGCCGGTCGGCGGCTGACTCGGGTCGACGACGATCGCCTGCGTCCCGGTTCCTGAGGTGGTCGGGTCCTGGCATTCGCAGTAGTGCCAGTACTCCCAGGAGACCAGATGGCGGTCGGCCAGCGCGATGTTCGACCGGATCGTCCCGAGGTCGTCGGTGGCGCCGAACTCGCTCAACATCAGGGCATCAGCCGTGGCCTGGGCTCGCTTATCGGCGTTCGAGAGGACATGCTCGTTCTGCTCGTCGCAGCTGGCCAGGTTGTACGGGGCCGCCGCGACGCCCGGGGTGCAATAGAAGTGGAAGCTGAACCCGGAGGCACGGTCGCCGAGCGCCGGGATGTTCGTGTCCGCCCCGAAGTTGAAGAGGACGTTGGGCTCGTACCAGACCAGCTTCTGACGTTCGACGGCTCGGATGCTGTCGAAGACGCGGCGGTAGAAGGGCTCCATCTTCCCGGTGTCAAAGGCGGGGCAGCCGTTCAGGGTCAGGCAGGTGGCCCAAGGCGTCCCGGGCCAGGGCTCGTTCAGCAGATCGAAGCCGACCGTGTGCTTGGCTGAGGCGAAGCGGGACGCGACGTGCGCCCAGGCGGCCGCGTAGCGGTCCTGCAGGCCGACTCCGCCGGGACCGGGGTCGTTCGCCCAGAAGTGGTCGAAGGCGCGGAGCAGGGCGGGCATGCCGAAGTAATTGGCGGGAAAGCCGAGCTGCGGAACGTTGGGCAGCCCGTCGTCCTGGACCGCCCAGTCCGGCCAGCCCTCTCCCTGGAAGCGCTCGTTGTACATGTCCTGGTGGAAGTCGAGCTGGCTGAAGATGCGGTGCTTCGCGAGGGTCGACTCGGTCGCGGCGATCTGGTTGAGATAGCCGTCGTCGTAGCTGCCAGGGCTTGGCTCGACGCCCGCGTAGATCACGCCGAGGCGGACGACGTTGAACCCGTTCCGCTGCAGGAAGGACGCGTCGTCGGCGCTGAAGCCGGTGGCCGCGGGGTAGTAAGGCGGGCGCTTGTAGACCATGTTGACGCCGTGCAGGATCACGACCCGGCCCTTGGCGTCCGTGATCCAGCGGCCCGAGTGGCCGAGCGGCGTGGCGGGTGCGGCCCACGCCGCGGCAGAGACGACGCACGTCAACGCGACAGCCGCGACGGCCAGCCCGACCGCTCTCCTCGCCCCGGACACGCGGGGCAGTATGCCGTTACGCTGGCGTCGCTGGAGCCAGCGTCTCCGAGAGGACGGAGACGTGCGTGGGGCGGGCCTCGCTATGGGCCTTGCGGCCTGCGTCCGTGATGCAGGCGAAGACGCCGCGCCGGTCGTGGTCGCAGACGTTCCGGCAGACGTAGCCGTCGTCCTCGAGCCGCTGCACCAGGCGCGACAGGGCGCTCTGGCTGAGATGGATCTCCTCCGCGAGCTCCTGGATCCGACGATGTCCCTCGGGCGAGTCCGCGAGGCGGCGGAGGACTTCGTACTCGGTGAGGGAGAGGCGGTGGTCCCGCTGAAGGGCGTGCTCGAGGGCTTCGCGCACGCGGGCGTGCTCGGCCTCGAGGTCCATCCACCTAGTCAGAAGCTGGTCTCTCTCCGTTGCCTTGGCGTTCGCCATCTGGCCTCACTCCTTGCCCCTACGGGCGGGGATTATAGCAAAAGTTGCATGCGCATTTCTTGTTGACACGATGTATGCGTATGCATATACTACCTACCTCACGCAATTTCTCCGACGGTCGTTCTGGGAGGACAACATGGAGCAAGCAACTCAGACTTCGCCCGCAATTCGATTCGACGCCCGCGCCTGGTGGTTGCTCGCCCTCGTGTGCGGAGTCCTCTTTCTCGACGGGCTCGACGTCTCGATGGTGGGCGTCGCCCTGCCGAGCATCGGCAGCGAGCTGGGGCTCGAGCCGAGCTCCCTTCAGTGGGTGGTGAGCGGCTACATCCTCGGATACGGCGGCCTGCTGCTGCTGGGCGGACGAGCCGCAGACCTGCTCGGCCGGCGCCGGGTGCTGCTCGTCGGGCTTGGCGTCTTTCTGGTCGCCTCGTTCATCGGCGGGCTCGCCAACGACGGGAGCACCCTGATCGCGACCAGGTTCATCAAGGGCGCGGCGGCGGCGTTCACGGCGCCGGCGGTGCTCTCGATCATCACGACAACGTTCCCGGAGGGGCCGGCGCGGAACAAGGCGCTGAGCATCTACGCAGCGGTCGGAGCGAGCGGCTGGTCTCTGGGTCTCGTCTTCGGCGGCGCGCTCACCGAGCTCGGCTGGCGGTACACGTTCTTCATGCCCGTCCCGATCGCCCTGGCGATCCTGTTGCTGCTGCCCCGCTTCCTGGACAAGGATGAGCCGGTCCGGGTCAACCGGTCGAGCTTCGACTTCAGCGGGACGGCGACCCTCGCGGCAGCAATGCTGGGACTGGTCTACACGATCGTCGAGGCCCCCGACGTCGGCTGGGGAGATCCTCGGACGCTGCTCTCATTCGCGGGGATCGCGATGCTGCTGACCGCGTTCGTCCTGATCGAGTTGCGAAGCGCGAATCCGCTGGTCAGGCTCGGGATCCTGAAGTCGGCGGCGCTGCGGCGTGCCAACTACGGCGCGATGGCGTTGCTCGGCAGCTGGTTCGGGTTCCAGTTCATCGGCACCCTCTACATGCAGAACCTGAGGGGCTGGTCGCCGATCGAGATGGCGCTTGCCTTCCTCCCGGCCGGGCTGATCGTTGCCTTCGGATCGCCGAACGTCGGTCGCCTGGTCAGCAGGGTGGGTCCCGCGATTCCGGTGGGCCTCGGGTTGACGAGCCTCGGCCTCGGCTACCTGCTGTTCTGGAACATCGGGGCCGACTCGAACTACCTGACGGCGATGCTGCCGACCTTCATCCTCTCCGGGATCGGGTTCACGCTCGCCTTCGGCCCGCTGACGATGGCGGCGACCAGCGACGTCAAGGATGAGGAGCAGGGCCTGGCTTCGGGGCTCGTCTACACCTCGTTCCAGCTGGGCGGAGCAATCGGTCTGGCGGTCGCCACCGCGGTGATCGACGCCGGTACCGCTGGCTCAGGCGCGCCCGCGGGCAGCGCCCAGGCGCTCCTCGACGGGTTCCAGCCCGGAATCCTCGTGTCGATCGCAATCGCGGCGCTCGGCGCCGGAGTCACCCTGATCCCGCTGCTCCGGCGGGTCCTCCCGGCTTGGGTCCCCACGGCCGCGGCCGGCGAGCATCGCGACTAGTCCTCCCTGAGGCGATTCCCGAGGCCGCGGCGATCCCCCGCCGCGGCCTCGCCCTGTCTACACCCCAGGCGCCGCAGCCTCGGCCAGGGCGGACATGTCCTCGAAGGTGGCGCTCGTAAGGGCCCTGACCACGACCGTGTCGAGGGCGCGATAGCGGGTGAGCTCCTGTTGGGCGTCGCCGGCGTTGTCCGCGGCCACCCCGACGGTTCCCTCCGGCGCCCCCTGTCGGTCGAAGTGCCTCCGATACCCGGGCTGCAGGTCGCGGTAGAAGCCCTCGTCCTTGGCCAGTCGCTCCTCCGCGTCGGGGCGGACGGAGGTCCGCACGTAGCCGAAGATCGGCGGCGGCTCCCGACCCGCTTCTCTTGCGCCGCGCTCGACCCACCCGCGGGCCTGGGCGGCGAACTCGGGCGTCATCCAGTTGAAGAAGACTCCGTCCCACTCGGCTCCCCCCAGAGCGGACATCTTCGGGCCCATCGCCGCGAGGACCAGACGGACCCCGGGCAGCGCCTCGCGCAGCCCGGGGAGCGCCTCGCGCATGGCGGAGAGGGGCTTCTCGGTGAGGCCCGCGCCGAGGCCGAGCCAGAAGCGGTCCCGGCCGAGGCCGAATCGCTCGATGTCGGAGGCGATCTCCTCCGGAGAGTGCCGGTCCAAGGCGACCACCCCGACGCCGAGGTCAATCCGGTCGGCGCCCTTCGCGTACTCGGCCACGGTCTCCAGCCCCTTCGCCCCGGGGATGTCGCTCGACCACATCGAGCTGTAGCCGAGCTCCTGGCAGCGGGCGGCGAGCGGGCTCGCGATCTCCGGGTCGAGACCCGCGGTGACCCCGAAGCCCCGGCTCATCGCTCGAGCAGGGCCACGCACTCGATGTGCGGGGTCTGCGGAAACATGTCGACCGGCTTCACGCGGCGCACCCTATAGCCGGCCTCCGCGAGCTGGGCGGCGTTCGGGGCGAGCGTGGTGGGGTTGCAGGAGACGTAGACGATGCGGGAGGCGCCGCATTCGATCAGCCGCCGCACCACCTTTTTGGAGAGGCCGGCCCGGGGCGGATCGACGACCACGACGTCGGGGCGGCCGGCCTCCTCGAGCAGCGGTCGGATCTCCTTTCGCGCGTCGCCGGCGCGGAACCGGGCGTTCTCGATCCCGTTGAGCCGGGCGTTCTCCTTGGCGTCCACGATCGCGTCCGGGACGATCTCGATGCCCCAAACCTCGCCGGCACCCGAGGCGAGGCTGAGGCCGAGGGTGCCGATGCCGCAGAAGAGGTCGAAGACGAGCTCGCGTCCCGTCAGGCCCGCCATCTCGGCCGCGATTCCGTAGAGGCGCTCCGCCATCTCCGTGTTGGTCTGGAAGAAGGCGTTGTGGGAGATCCGGAAGCGCAGGCCGCAGAGCTCCTCCTCCAGGTGCTCGCGGCCGAGGACGCCGGTGGGACCCTCCGTGCCGCTGCCCGTGCCCTCCACGATCGTGTGGAGGTCCACCGGCGGCCGCGGGGTCTCCGCGGCCGAGGTGACCAGGCGGGTCTGGAGTTGCTCGGTGCGACGGCCCTCGCGGACGACCAGGTTGCGGAGGGTTCCCTCTCCCGAGCGCCTGTCGTATCCGGAGAGTCCCGCGGAGCGCGCCCAGTCGCGAAGCTCGTTGCGACGGGCGTTGTTCCGCTCCGACGCGAGCTGGCAGTCCTCCGCGTCCACCACCAGGTCCCAGCGCCCCCGCGCGTGGAAGCCGAGCACGAGCTCGCCGTCGCGCTCGCCGAAGGAGTACTCGAGCTTGTTGCGGTAGCGCCACCGCTCGATCGCCGGCTCGATCTCCTCCAGCTCGAACTCCTCGAGGCCGCCGAGCCGCGTCAGCGCATCGGAGACCTGCGACTGCTTGTGGCGGAGCTGCTCCTCGTACGGAAGCGACTGCCAGGGCGCGCCGGGGCAGGGCTCGCCCCCGTGGTCGCAGCGAGCCGGGACCCGGTCCGGCGACTCGCGCAGAAGATCGACCGCCGAGGCCTCGGCGTAGCCCCGCTTCGCCTTCGTCACCTCGGCCCGGACGCGGTCCCCGGGCAGGGCCCCGGCGACGAAGACGACGTAGCCGTTCCGGCGCGCGATGCCCTTCCCGCCGTAGGCGAGCGACTCGACGTCGAGGGTGAGCTGCTCGCCGCGGCGCGGGCGGTCCTGGGTCGTGGTCGCGTTCTCCATCCGCGGCCTATCGTTGCAGCCGCCTGTGCCCTGGGACCTCGATGGATACCGGCGGGAGGCGGAGCTCTTCCTGGAGGAGATCGACCGCGAGTACTACCTCCAGGGAGCGGGGCACAAGCCCGATCTGGAGATCGAGCCGATCTACGAGAGTCATGAGGCGCTCTTCGAGCGGGGCGTGGTTGAGCACATCGGCGAGGCTCGGGGAGCGGCGGAAGGCGAGGAGGAGACCCGCCTCCGCTACCTCCACCAGTTCGCGCTCGACGGCCACCTGGGTGCGGCCACCCGGGCGCTGGAGGCTCGGCTGGCCGATCTCGAGGCCTCGCTCGAGATCGAGGTCGGCGGCGAGTCCATTCCCTACCGGATGTCGCCCGTGGCCCAGGCCAACGAGCCGGATGCAGAGCGGCGGGCCGAGATCGAGTCGGCGCGCAACGCGACTCTCGCTGAGCGGCTCAACCCGCTGCATCTCGAGGCGCTGGAGAGCGTGCACGCCGCCTGCGCCGAGCTCGGCTGGCCCTCCTACCTCGATGCCTATTCGGACGTGCGCGCGCTGGACCTGCGTGCGCTCGCGGGAGAGCTGGAGCGTTTCGCGGAGGTGACGGAGCCCGGCTACTCAGCGATCGTCGATCCCGAGCTCGAGCGGACGATCGGGGTCCCGCTCGCCGAGCTGCGGCGTTCGGATCTGGTGCGGTTCTTCCGGGCCGATCACCTCGACGGCCTATTCCCGGGTGAGCGCATGGTCCCGGCCCTCCGAGAGACCCTCGCCGGGCTGGGCATCGATCTGGACGCCCAGTCGAACGTCACGCTCGACACCGAGAGCCGGCCGACGAAGAGCCCGCGCGCCTTCTGCTCTGTGCCGCGCGTCCCGGAGGAGGTCTACCTGGTGATGCCGCCGATCGGCGGAAGGCAGGACTACGCGGCCCTCTTCCACGAGGCGGGGCACGCCGAGCACTACGGCTGCACCGACGCGGAGCTCGCCTTCGAGTTCCGACACCTCGGGGACAACGCGGTCACGGAGTCCTACGCCTTCCTGCTCGAAGGGCTGACCGCCAATCAGGCGTGGCTGGAGCGGCTCCTGGGCGTGGAGGGCGCGGAGCGCGCCGTGGAACACGCCCGGGCGTCGCGACTCGTGTTCCTGCGGCGCTACTCCGCGAAGATCGCCTACGAGGTCGAGCTGCACGGGCCGGATGCGGACCTCGCCGCGATGCCGGGGCGCTACGCCGCCCTGCTGGGAGAGCGGGTCGGCGTCGAGTGGCCGCAGGAGACCTGGCTCTCCGACGTGGACTCGGGGTTCTACGTCGCCTGCTACCTGCGGGCCTGGGCACTGGAGGTGGACTGGCGCGCCGAGTTGGCTGAGCGTTTCGGCGCGGAGTGGTTCGGCAGCGACGACGCGGGCCGCTGGATCAGGGGTCTGTGGGCGCGCGGCCAGCGGCTCGACGCGGACCGGCTGCTCGAGGAGGTCGCGGGGAGGGGGATCGATTTCGGCCCTCTCGCGGTCGAGCTGAGCTAGAGCCGTCCGGGTATAGGCTTGCCCCGCACCTTCCACGAACCCCCAAAGAGGAGGTCCAAGGTGGAATCAAGCGGAAGCGGTGGCGGCGGCGAAGGCGGCGGCGTCCGAGACCAGGTTCAGAAGGCGATCGACGACCTGCGGGCCGCCGGCGAAAAGGCGACCGGCGATGTGCGGTCGCGCATCGATGACGCCGTTTCGCGTCTGCGCGACGTGTCGGGCGACGCCGGCTCCAAGGCGCAGGACCAGGTTTCGAGCTGGCGTGACACCCTCGACAACGCGACCCAGGACGTCCGCAAGGAGCTCGCCAAGCTGGCCGTTCGGGCCCAAAGCTCGACTGAGGCGCTCGACGAGATCGCCAAGGAGATCGACGACCGCCGCGCCACCCTGAAGTAGCTCCTATTTCTTGTCCAGCTTGCGGTCCACCGACCGCAGGACGCCCTTGCGGGCCTTGTTGCGCTTCTCGTAGTCCCGGACGCGGCGTAGCTCGGCGCGGCTGAGCTCCTGGACCCGGCGGTCGATCTGCCGGACAGAGAGATCGTCGTATGCGGTGATCGGGAAGCCTGGGACGCGCGCTGCTCGCCGGACGCGGTCGGCGCCGGCGAGGGGCCGGTCCACCGCCTTGACGGCTCGCTTGCGTGCTTTTTCTGCGCGGGCGCCGGCCTGCTGGCGCGCCCTGCCGGGTGCCTCCCGCGCCTGTGAGAGCAGGCGCTCGAGCTGGTTGAGCAGGTCCTCCGCCTGATCCCGACCCCGGCTCACCAGGCGGCCGACGATCTCGTCCGCGTCGTCGCGGGTCATGCGCCCGCGCCGCACCGCGTCGTCGACGACCTCCTGGAGGCGGTCACGGGAGATGGTCACGGTCTTCTCCAGCGCGTCCCGGAATGCCTGGACGCTCTGCTCGGCCCGCGAGCTGTCGCGGGCTGCCGCGTTCTTCCTTGGCCTCCCAGACGCCGTCGCCATCGGATTGGACTATCCCACAGCTGAGAGCTTTCCAATCACCGGGTTGTGATCGGAGAGGCGGATTTGCAGGCCGGTTGCCGGATCGATCACGTCGCGGGCCTCGGGCAGCAGGGCCGCGGGCTGCTGGAGGACCTCGAGTCCCCGCGCGAGCAGATGACTGAGCCGGTCCGGGGCGGTGCGCGGCGCGAGGCCGAAGCGCTCCTCGAGCTGGTCGAAGACGGCGCTCGCCTTGGGCCGCACGTTGAAGTCGCCGCCGAAGATCAGTGGACCTGATCCGGCGAACGCCGTGGCGCGCTCGGCAGCGTCCAGCAGCTCGCGCTCCGCTGAGGAGGGCTTCGTGCTCACGTGGAGGTTCGCGACGCAGAGGCCGGACTCCATCCGGGTGAGGGCCATAACGCGGGTCTCGGGCCGGCGGGTGAGGACCTCGCGGCGGCGCTCGGCGATCCCTCCCGCGCCGGGACGGACCAGCGTGGTGTTCGAGCCGCCCTCCCAGGCGCCCAGCAGGTCCGGGCGCCAGCGGCCGATCAGGGAGGTCAGCGGCTGGAGCCAGTTTCTGCCGCTGAAGGCGCGATGGGCCTCGGCGTTGCAGGCCGCGGCCATCCGGCTCGACCAGCTGGGAGGGAACTCCTGGAACAGGGCGACGTCCCAGTCGGTCTCCCGGATCAGTGTGGCGAACTGCTCGAACAGGTCCCAGTTGGTCTGCTCGTAGCGCTCGCCGAGGCGCGGTCCGCGGCGGAAGTTGCCCTTGTGGGCCCGAACCTGCAGGCCCGGCTCGGGCGGCCAGTCGCGGCCGTGAAACACGTTCCATGTCATCGCGGTCAGCTCCACGGCCCTAGTATCGGCGGCCCGATGGTTTCACCGACTGCACAGCTTCCGGCGAGCGACTTCATCACCGGTGAGGAGCTCGATCGCGAGCAGCTTCTCGCCCTGCTCGAGCGGGCCGAGGAGCTCAAGCGCGGGCGCGAGGACGGCGTGGGGCGCGACTCGCTGCGGGACCGCTCCGTGGCCCTGGTCTTCGAGAAACCGTCGACGCGGACCCGCGTCTCGTTCGAGGTCGGCGTGGCCGAGCTTGGCGCGACGCCGATCGTGCTGCGCGCGGACGAGCTGCAGATGACCCGCGGCGAGTCGATCGCCGACACCGCACGGATCCTCTCCGGCTACCTGCACGGCATCGTGATCCGCTCCGGATCCGATGAGCGGGTGCGTGAGCTGGCCGAGGGGGCGACCGTTCCCGTGATCAACGGACTGACGCCGCAGCACCATCCCTGCCAGGCGCTCGCCGACCTGCTCACGCTGAAGGAGCGCTTCGGTGATCTCGAGGGACTGCGGTTGGCCTACGTGGGCGACGGGAACAACGTGGCCCGCTCACTGGCGATCCTCGGGCGGATCGCGGGGGTCGAGGTGGTGATCGCCAGCCCGGAGGGCTACCGGATCGAGGACGGGCTCGCCGAGGTGACCGATGACCCGCGCGCCGCGGCCGCCGGTGCGGATGCGGTCTACACCGACGTCTGGGTGAGCATGGGGGACGAGGAGGAGGCCGCGAAGCGCCGCAGCGACCTGGCGCCCTACCAGCTGAACGACGACCTGCTCGACGCCGCGTCGGACCGCGTCATCGCTTTGCACTGCCTGCCGGCCCACCCGGGCGAGGAGATCACCGCTGACGTTCTCTACGGCGAGCGCTCGGCCGTCTGGGGCCAGGCGGAGAACCGCCTGCACGCGCAGAAGGCGCTGCTCGAGCGGATGCTCGTCTAGGCCGGGTGGCGGGGCTCGCAGACGACGACCGGGATGCGCCTGCCGGCGACGTCGGCTCGCTCCTGGTAGTCGTCGTATCCCGGATAGAGCTTTGTCGCGAGCCCCCAGAGGCGCTCGCGCTCCTCGCCCTCGGCCTCGCGGGCCCGGTAGGCGCCGCCCCGGCCGCCGGACCAGAGCTGGACGTCGGAATTGGCCTTGAGGTTGTGAAACCAGGCCGGGTGCTTCGCCTTGCCGGTTTGCGAGGCGATCAGGATCGCGTTGCCGTTGTCGGTGAAGTAGAGGAGCGGGGTGGTCCGCTCCCTGCCGCTCCTCGCGCCGGTGTGGGTCAGCAGCACTGTCGGTGCGCCGCTCGGCATCTTGAGCCGACCGCCCGTCGCTCGCATCAGGACCGGGTCGACCTTGTTCGCGACGTTCAGCGCCACCCAGCCGCCGAACCTGCCCTTCGCGGTCCAGCGCAGCGCGCGCTGAACTGGGTTGCGCGGCGTCGCCGGATCGAAATCGGGCACCCGTCCCACGGGCGCAGCCTAGACTGGCCTTGCGGCCCCGTGGTGTAACGGTTAGCACGCGAGGTTTTCAACCTCGTAGCGCGGGTTCGACTCCCGCCGGGGCTATTTGGCTAGGAACCTTCGGCAGCGGCGCACCTTCTTCGCGATCGCCGCGGCGCGGACCGTGTAGCCGGTGGCGTTCGGATGGACGCCATCGTCGCCGAACCAGCTGCGGTGGTGAGCGGCGATCGCCGCCCAATCGACGACGCGCAGGTGGGGGTTGCGCTTCGCGATTCGATCCAGCACGTTGTTGTAGCCCGCGTAGGTCGCGCCGGCCACCCCCGGCCGGACGATGTTCGGCCAGACGATGCAGCCGTGCTTCCCGGTCGCCCGCAGCGACTTCCGGACCGAGGCCTCGAAGCTCCCCGTCGCGTGCGGATCGTCGTTCGTCCCAAGGCTCGCCACGACCACGGGCGGCAGCGAGTGTCCCCTGCTCGCCAGCTCGGATGCCCCCTCCGGCGCGTGCTTCGAGATCGAGACCGAGCTGCGGATCCGCCAGCCGTGCAGATACCGCGTCAGATAGGGCCGCGTCCCCACCGCGAGCGAGTCCCCGACCACGAACAGCCGCTTGCCGACGGGCTTCCGCTTGGCCGGCGCCCCGGCCGCACCTCTTGCACCCAATGCGACCGATGCGCCGAGCAGCGCGACGGCGACGCATGCCCACCACGACCGCCTAGTCACCGATCGCTCCTCCGGCGCCAGACGCGCCGCCCGCGCCGCAGCTCGTCATCGCCGACGCGATCGCCTGGGCGCGGGCCTCGTAGCCGCTCGGGGTCGCGTGGACCCCGTCGGGGGCGAGTACGCCCGGATCGCTCCTCACCACCCCCACCCAATCCACGATGGTCAGGTTCGGGTTGCTTGCCGCGAGCCCTGCAAGGACCCGGTTGAAGCCCGCATAGCTCACCCCGTTGTAGGGCGGGCGGACGATGTTCGCCCAGATCACGCACCGGCTGGGACCCGCGGCCTGGAGCACCGCCTGCACCTGACTCGAGAACGTCGACGTCGCGCTCGGGTCGTCGTTCGTCCCCAGGCTCACCACTAGCACTGGGGGCAGCTTCGACGTGCCGACGATCTCGGACACGCCATCGTCTGCGTGGCGCCCCGTGTAGGCGGAGGTCTCGATCCGCCAGTCGGGAAGCACGCGCGCGAGCGGCGCCTCGGTCCCCCCCGCGAGGGAGTCACCCACGACGAGCGCGCGCCCGCTGCCCGCGGCGGCTCCCGGCGCGGCCTCTCCCTCGGCCTCCGGCTGCGGTGTGGCGGGCGGGGCCGTCGTCGAGGCGCTCCCCGGTGCCCCCGCCAGGATGCCGGCCAGCGCCAGGAAGATCAGCACCAGGGTCCCCACCGGCCGAACCTAGGAGGCGCTCAGCGCGCTGTCAAGCGGATGGGAAGGATCATTCGCCCAATCTCTAGGCTTGCGGCAGGTGCTCCCCGAGATCCACATCGGCCCGCTGACGCTACAGACCTTCGGGATCTGCTTCGCCGCCGCCTTCCTCGCGGCCGGGGCCCTGATCTGGCGCCGGCTCGAGGAGCTCGGCAAGCCGGTCGACTGGGCCTACGAGATGGGCTTCGCCGCCCTGCTCGGCGGTCTGATCGGCTCTCGCCTCGACTTCATCATCGAGAACTACAGCGACGTCAAGGGGGACATCCTCGGCAACGTCTTCTCCGGCTCCGGGCTGGTTTGGTACGGCGGCGTCATCGGCGGCACGATCGCGGTGCTGCTCTGGGCCTGGTGGCGCAATTACCTCACCCTGGGGCTCCTCGACCTGGCCGCGCCCGCCCTCGCGATCGGCTACGCGATCGGCCGCTGCGGCTGCCAGGTCTCCGGCGACGGCGACTACGGCAAGGCCTGGGACGGCCCCTGGGCGATGTCCTATCCCGACGGCACCAAGCCGATCGACACGCCGGTCCACCCGACCCCGGTTTACGAGACGCTGGCGATGGGCCTCGTCGCGCTCCTGCTCTGGCGCCTACGCGATCGGCTTACCAATGGCCTGCTCTTCGCCCTCTACCTGCTCCTCGCGGGCACCGAGCGCTTCCTGGTCGAGTTCATCCGCCGCAACGACGACGTCGCCGTCGGCCTCACCTTCGCCCAGCTGCTCAGCCTGGCGATGATGATCGCGGGCGCGGTCTGGCTCGCCCTCGCGTTCCGCCGAGCGCCGCGCCCCGCGCCGGCCTAACGGCCTGTCCCGATAGGGATCGCACCCCTGGATGCGGCCCAGGACACGGCGCGGCTGCGGCCCCGTCGCGCATCCCGCATGGCGCTGCCATGCGGAATCCGCGCCGCGTCCGCCCCGCTTGGTCCTGGACCGCCCCAGGGGCACGCCCCTACCGGGACAGGCCCTGAGCGTCACACCGCCTTCACACCCGCCCCGCCGAGCGCCGGTATCACCCATGCGGGCACTGAAACCGACGCGAAAGGACCGCAGATGACCGACGAGCTCCAGGAGGTACAGGAGGAGCAGCCGCAGGCGGAGGAGGCGACGGACACGGCCGCGGAGGAGATCGCGGACGAGCCGAGCGCCGAGGCCGAGGCCTCAGCCGAGGAGGAGACCACCGCCGAGGGCGGCGTGGACGAGTCCGAGGAGTCCGACCAGGGGGAGGACTCGCCGGACGAGAGCTCCGCCGAGCTCTAGATCTAGACCGAGCGGAGCAGGCCGCCGTCGAGCGGGATCACAGCTCCCGTGAGATAGGCGGCCCGCTCCGAGCACAGGAACGCGACCAGATCGCCGTACTCCTCCGGTTGCCCCAGCCGCCGCGCCGGAATCCGCTCCCTCGCCGCCGCCTCGGCCTGCTCCAGCGATCCGTGCCGGTCGGCCAGCCGGTCGGTGGCGAACATCCCGGTCGCCACGGTGTTGACCGTGATCCCGTCACCGGCCACCTCGTCCGCCAGCGTCTCCAGCAGCCCCAGCGCTGCCAGCCGGTTGGCGTTCGACAGGGTCAGCCCGGCGATCGGCTCCCGGATCGAGCTCGAGGCGACGTTCACGATCCGGCCCCAGCCGCGGTCGCGCATCCCCGGCAGCACCTCCTCGATCAGGACCCGCGGCGCCAGCACCAGCGAGCGGAACGCGGCCTCCCAGTCCTCCAGGGAGTTGTCGAGCGCCGCGCCGCCGGGCGGTCCGCCCGTGTTCGCGACCAGGATCTCGATCGGTCCGAGCGCCCCCGCCACCTCGCCGGGCAGCTGACGCAGCCGCTCCAGGTCGTCGGTGTCCGCGGGGAACACCTGCACGTCCCCGTCGATCTTTTCCGCCGCCGCCCTCAGCGCCTCCTCCGAGCGGCTCGAGATCGCAACCCGCGCGCCCTCCCGCGCCAGCGCACCCGCGATCCCTTTCCCGATCCCTCGGCTGGCGGCCATCACCAGCGCGCACCGGCCCTCGATCCCTAGGTCCATCCCAGCCCTCGCGGCCGCGTCGCGAGCCAGGCGCACCAGGCGGCGAACGCGGCAACCGCGATCAGCACGCCCAGCCAGTGGACGCCGGCCAGCACCGCCACGGCGCTCGGAATCCCGGCCAGGACCGCCCCGACCAGCACGCCCCGCACGTCGAGGTGCAGCGCCCAAGCGGTCAGTGCCGCGCAGGCGAGCCAGCCCAGCGGCCCGGTCAGCCAGCCCCAGTCCTCGAAGAACGAGTGCGGCAGAGCCACCGCGAGGATCAGCGAGAGCGCGGCCACGGCCAGCACCTGCGCGACGGCGGCGCGCCAGAGGACGGAGCGGTCCATCAGCCCGTCAGTTTCGCGAGGTAGGCGGCATCGTCGGGCGGCATCCCCGGAATCGGCTGGCCGTCCCAGGTGATCCCGTCCGCCATCGCCACGAAGAGCTGCTCACGGTCACGCAGGCTGAGCTTCTCGAATCGTCCCAGAGCCAGGAACGAGTAGAGCTTCGGCATCGCGTCCCGCCAGCCGTGGTCCGTGCCGTGGATCTTGGCCAGGTCGTGGATCGTCTTCGGCGCCTCGCGGAGCGGCTCTTTGAAGATCTGCGCGAAGACCGCGAAGTCGAGCTGCGACTCGCGGCCGGGCGGGACCTGCAGCGTGTCCTCCTCCGGAGATAGGAGGCCCCGCTCGAGCTCCTCGGGCTCCATCAGCAGGACGCCGTCCGTCGGGCGCGGGTTGCATTCGATCATCACCAAGCCCTCGCTGGTCTCGATGAAGTCGAGGGACATCTGGCCGTCCCACTTCAGGTCCGAGCCGAGCCGCTCAACCGTTGGGAGGGTGTCCTCGGGGTCGACCGAGAGGAACTGGATTCCCGTCGAGTGCTCCCACTGGCGCGGCGCCCGGTACGACATGTGGGAGGCGACCTTTCCATCGTGCAGGGCCGAGTAGGTGCAGTGCATCGGTCCGCCGACGAACTCCTGGACGAGCCACGGGTTCGCCTCGGTGGGGTGGCAGTCGTCGAGGGAGAGATGCCCCGCAAGAGGGCCGGTGTTGGTCAGCAGGCCGACGCCACCGCGAGAGAAGGCGGCGCGGCAGAAGTATTCGGGAAAGCGCGCAATCGCCTCCTGCAGCTCCTCGCGGGTGTGGGCAAGCGCCGTCCGCGGCGTACGGATCTCGAGCCGGTCGCAGAGCTCCTGGAAGGTCCCCTTGTCGTGAACCTGGGCGAGCGTCCGGAACGGTGGCGCGTAGAGCCGCGTCACGGCCGAGAGGCGCTCGTGTTGGGCAGCGAGGTAGAAGACCTCCTCGAACATCGGCACGATCAGCTCGATCTCGTTCTCGCCGGCGATCCGCTCGACGTCCGCGGCGAATCCCTCCGGATCGCCGGCCGGCGAGGCGGTGACGAAGTGGGCGGAGAGGTAGCGGGAGTGGCTACCCGGCGAGTTCTCGTAGCTGTCGGACGCGAAGACCTCGTGGCCGCGCTCGCCGAGCTTGCGGATCGCGTCCAGGGCGAACGGCATGCGCGAGCTGGTGATCAGCACCCTCATCGAAGGCGAAGCCTATGCCGATCCCGGTCAGCGCCGGTGCTTGCGCTTGCGGTGCTTCTTCTTTTTCTTGTGCTTGGCCGCCGGCTGCGCGGCCGTCACCGGGTCGCCCAGCGGCATCGTCACGTGGATGTCGTCGAAGGTGACCGCGCCCGCCGAGCGCTGGAGGTCATAGAGCGAGGATGAGGCCGTCAGCTGGAGGGTGTAGCCGCCGCCCGCCGGCGCGCGTCCCGCAACCAGCTCGAGGTCCCTCGAGATCGTGTGCTGCTGGCCGTCGAGGGTGAGCGGGATCGGCGTCGCCATGTTGCCCAGGACCGTGCCGTTCCGGGGATTGACGAACTGCGCGTAGACCCAGGTCTTCTGCGGAGCCGCCGTGCCCTGATAGGTGAGGTCGAGGTGGGGCGGGCCGACGACGTTGGCGTCGGCGCCCGGACCGGGCACCGGCACGTTGACGGCGTTGCCGGCCTGTGTCGCGAAGATCAGGGCTCCGCTGCCCTGACCGGGCAGGACCGGCAGCGTGCCCGATCCCGAGCCGCTGAGCTGGCCGGCGGGGCGAAGCGGATAGGCATCGCTCGAGCGCAGTTGGCCATCATCGGCGATCCAGGCGAACTTCGGCCCGGTGTCGGCGTCCTGGCGGCCCCGCAGATAGCGGTCGAACCAGCCGAGCTGCCGCTGGTCGAGGTAGCTCGACCCGGGCCCGTCGTCGGTCAGGCAGACGCCATGGCCGCCGCAGAACCAGAGCATCTTCACCGGCACGTTCTCGGTCGAGGTGCGCGCGCGGCGCTTCTTGCCCTTCCGCTTCTTCGCCTTGGCCTTGATCACCGCGGTCCGCCAGGGGTTGTCGCCGATCCGCTCGAAGTTCGTCACCGCCTCATCCAGCGGGAAGAGCGTGTCCACCGTTCCCTGGATCAGCAGGGTCGGGACCTGAATGCGGTCCACCAGGTCACCCGGGCCGTGGGAGGCCATCCAGGCGAGGTCGTCATCCGTCACCGTTCCGCTCGCCAGGCCGTTCGTGAAGATCGAATAGAAGTGCGGGTCCTGGCGGCCGGCCGCGGTGGCGGGTGCGGTGAGGCCGCCGGGGAGACTCCCCTCGATGCCCAGGGTGACCAGCAGCGAGCCCCAGCCGAATTTGATGTTCCGCTCCGGGAAGAGGCTCGAGAGCAGCGAGTGCCAGGCGATCGTGGGCGCGATCGCGTCGACGCGCTTGTCGATCGCCGCGGTCACCAGCTGGATGCCGCCGCCGTAGCTCGCTCCCGCCATCCCGATCGTCGGGTCGTCGGGGCTGGTCGCGCAGGTGACGCGGCTCTTCGCCCGCCGCTTCCGCTTCGCGTGACGCTTGCGCTTCTTCTTGGCCTGTGTGCAGCTCTGGTCGAGCTGCGTCTCCGGCTTCTTGGCGACAAAGTCGATCAGCGCCTGGACGTCGCGGCCCTCGTAGCGGGGATCGTCGATCTGGACCGTGCCTCCCGACTGGCCGAAGCCCCGCGGGTCCCAGGTGAGGACGTTGTAGCCGTGGTCGATGAAGGTGCCGATCCCGGGCACGCCGAACAGAGCGCTCACCCCGGGGCCGCCGCCGGTCGCGGTGTCGCCGGGCATGCTCCAACCCGGTCCCTCGAGGATCGTGGGCGCGGGGTGCGCGGGGTCGACGCCCTTGCCGGGGAACCAGTGGGCGGCGATCTTGGTCCCGTCGAAGGAGGTGACCGTGACGTCCTCGGCGCTCGCCGCCGGCGCACAGACGAGCGCGGCTGCGGCCGCCGCCGCGAGAACCAGTCCCCTCCGGACCTGCCCGGTCACGGCGCGCGAAGCTACCAGTCCGTAGCTGAGCGCGCGCCGGTTCGCCGGGCCGCTGCCAGGAGCGCGGCAGACGCCATAATCGTCAACCCCAGGGCGGTTAGCTCAGTTGGGAGAGCGTCTGCCTTACAAGCAGAAGGTCGCAGGTTCGATCCCTGCACCGCCCACTCTTAACTCCTCCTTCTCATCCCCGAGGTTGGCCGGCGCCGGTCGGGGTATACCTGCCGGGAGTAGCGGTCCAAGGAAGGAGGGAACGCCATGTTGTGGCTCATCGCAGGCATCGTCCTGCTCATCATCGCCATCGCGGGTGGTGCGATCGTGCACCCGGTTCTGTTCGCGCTGGCGATCGTCGCGCTCGTGATCTTCTTCATGGGACGCGGTACCCGCACGGTCTGAGCGGCCGGAACCTCAACGGCAGCGCGCGAGCGCGCGGGCGTAGAAGCGGATGTAGTCGTCGTAGTGGCTGCGCCAGTACTCCCCGCCGTGGGTACCGGGCCAGATGCGGAAGCTGATCTGGGCTCCGTTCGCCCGGAGCGCCTCGGCGAACTCGTCGAGTCCCGTGCGCCGGAAGGGATCCTGATCCCCGGCGTCCACCCAGACCGGGACGGGGTAGGGCTCTGGCGAGTCCGTCGCGGCCTCCAGCACGTCGTGGCGCTCGAAATCGGCGGCGTCGTCGAAGGCACCGGGCGCCGTCTCCGCTCCGTCGTGCCAGATCGCCGGGGAATGCGCCCCGACAGCGCAGAACCGACCGGGGTTGAGACGCGCGATGTCTAGCGCTCCGAACCCGCCCATCGAGATGCCCCCGATCGCCACGCGGCGAGGATCGGCATCGAACTGGCGCACCACCCTCGGGATCACCTCGTCAACGACGTAGGTGCCCCAGTCGCCCGCGGCGCGATCGTGCCAATAGGAGGCGTCTCCGCCACTCGGGAACGCGACGATTGGCGCGCGCTTTCCCTGCTCCGAGATCGCATCGAACATCTCGCCGTTCGTCTCACCGTCGACATCGCCTCCCCTCCCGTGAAGGAAGACCAGCAGTGGCCGAGGGTGATCGGCACTCGCGTTGGCCGGGACGATCACCTCCGTATCGAGCTTCCGGCCGACCGCCCGGCTGTCGATCGTGATCTCGCTCACCCGCGCGCCGTGGCGCGCCCTGATGTCGGCCGGGCCCAGGAAGACCTCGAGCCCGATGACGGTCAGGACGGCGACGATCAGCGCGGCGAGCTTCCGCCGCCGGCGGACAGCGGCGGAGGATCTGAGGCGCTGCCGGCTCAGTGCTTGGGCGCGCCGGCCAGCGGCGTGCCGGGCGGAGGCTCGGGTCCCCAGGACTCGCGGCCGTCACCGGTGATCGGGATCTGGGGCCCACCCATCACACCGGCGTCGGTGACGGTGTCGAAGAGCGCCTTCGGGCGGGCGAGGAGCTCCCTGACGTCGCTCTCGGTCTTCTTCTGGCCGTAGCCGTGCAGGTCGGAGGTCAGCCCTTGGACGTCGCCGATGCCGGCGGCCTTGGCCAGGTAGAGCGCCCTGTCGATGTGGAAGCCCTGGGTCACGACGACCGCCGACTGCACGTCGAAGATTCGCTTCGCCCTGACCATCGTCGCGTATGTGTTGAAGCCGGCGTGGTCGGTGAAGATCACGTGGCCGGGGATGCCTGCCCGCATCAGCGCCTCCCGCATCGTGTCCGGCTCGTCGTAGCGCCAGGTGCCGTGATCGCCGGAGACCAGGATGCGGTCGACCTTCCCGGCGTTCCACAGCTCCACGGTTTTCTGGACCCGGTCGGCGAGCATCGAGCTCATCGTCCAGTCGGGTCGCACCTGGGCACCGGGCACGATCGCTGCCTGCGCATGGGAGAGCTTCGAGATGTCACTGGTCGCCTCGCCGCGGGTGGTCAGCACGATGTAGGCGTTCGACGCGAGGATGAAGAGGATTAGGGCCCCGAAGAGGACCGCCAGCGCCCTCAGCGCGTTGACGAGGCTGATCGATGGCAGAGTCGGCAGCGAAAGTCGAGCCAGCACGGCGATGACCGTAGCGGATCGCGCGGCCACGCCCTGGCAGTCGCCGCTCGCTTAGGCCGACGCGTCGGGCTCTTCGCCCTGCGTGTGCTGCGGCATCAGCGCGCCTGTCGAGCGTGACCGCTCCTTGGCGATCAGCTTGCGGGCCTCGGACTCCTCTTCCTCCGGGAGCAGCGAGCGGCGCAGGTCGTGGGCGTTGAAGATCTCGTCGAGATCCTCGCGGGTGAGCGTCTCGCGCTCGAGCGCATTGCTGGCGAGGTCGTCGAGGCATTGGCGGTTGAGCTGCATCAGCTGACGCGCCCGTGCATAGGCGAGGCCCGCCAGCTCCTGAGCGTTCTCGTCCACGTCACGGCGGGTCCTGTCCGAAAGCGCGTAGTCCGCGGTCGGCTGCGCCAGCGGTGCGCTGTCGGGTGGGCCGTGGGCGATGGTCATCCCGAACTCGGTGACCATCTGCACGCAGATCTGCTGGACGCGCGCCAGGTCGTCGGCGGCGCCCGAGTAGGCCTCTCCGAAGACCTCCTCCTCGGCCGCCCGGCCCCCGAGCAGGATGACGATCTCGTCCATCAGCTGTCTCCGCGAGCGCAGGTAGCGGTCCTCGCTGGGGGAGTGGCCGACGAAGCCCAGTGCGGGCCCGCGCGGCACGATGCTGAGGATCTCGGGCGGGTCCAGGCCGCAGAGCCGCCGGCAGAGGGCGTGCCCGCCCTCGTGGTAGGCGACGATCTTGCGCTCGTCCTCGGTCAGCCGGCGCGACTGCTGCGAGCCGACCGACTGACGGAGGAGGGCCTCGTCGAGGTCCTCTCTCGCGATCGACATCCGGCCCGCCCGCCCGGCGATGATCGCCGCCTCGTTCAGTGCGTTGGCGAGCTGGGCGCCGGTCAGCCCGGTGGTCTTGCGCGCCACATCGGTCAGGTCGACCGTGTCCGCGAGGGTCTTGCCGCGTGCGTGCGAGCGCAGGATCGCCTCGCGGCCATCGCGGTCCGGCGGCGCGACCAAAACCTGGCGGTCGAACCGGCCGGGCCTGAGCAGCGCCTTGTCGAGCTTGTCGATCTGGTTCGAAGCCGCGAGCACGATCACGGTGCCGGGGTCACGCTCGAAGCCGTCGAGCTCGACCAGCAGCTGGTTGAGCGCCTGCTCGCGCTCCGAGGTGCCGCCGTCACCGGCCCCCGAGCCGCGGTGGCCGCCCACCGCGTCGAGCTCGTCGATGAAGACGACCGCGCGCCCGGAGCGCCGGGCCTCCTTGAAGAGCCGGCGGATCCGGGCCGCGCCTCGCCCGACGAACATCTCGACGAAGCTCGAGCCGGATGCGGCGAAGAAGTCGACCCCGGCGTGCGAGGCGACCGCGCGGGCCAGCATTGTCTTGCCGGTCCCCGGTGGCCCGTAGAGCAGCACCCCGCGCGGCGCGCGCGCCCCGAGCGCCTCGAAGCGCTTCGGGTCCTTGAGCCACTCCGCCACGTCGACCAGCTCCTCCTTGGCCGCATCGACGCCCTGGACGTCCTCCCAGCGGACCGTCCCGGTGGAGCTGGCCTTGACGGACTCGGGGCGGGTCGTCCCCATCGTGCTGCGGAGCAGGATGATGAAGACCGCCAGGATCCCCGCCGAGAAGGCCACCCCGAAGACGGGGTACCAGTCGAAGAAGAACTCCTGGATGGATGCGAGCAGGGGCATAGGGGCGCCTGGATCACCTATCGGCACGCCCGCAGCGTGCCTGGACCCCCTTTTTAGGTGCTGCTAGGCCTCGTGACTAGGCCTGGCCGTAAATCATCACCTTGCTGGTGTCGTCCGGATCGGCCTTGATCTGGAACTTCCCGCCGGGCTGGTAGGCGTTGACCGCGTCCTGGGTCAGGTACTGGTGGATCGTCGTGTCGTAGCTCTCGCCGTTCTCGAGCTCGACGCTGACGGCGATGTCGTACGCCTTGTTGACGGGATCGGAGCCCTCGCCCGACTCGCTGATCGAATTGATGGTCGCGGTGCCCGGGAGGCCGTTCTGGTTCAGCTTCATCGCCAGGTTCGCGTACTCGACGTCCCCGGCCGACGGGCTCATCTGACCCGCTCCCCCTTGCTGCGCGGCCTGCTGCGCCATCTCCTGCGCCTTCTTGATGTTGTCCATCAGACCCATCTTCTTCTCCCCTCCTCGTGTGGTGGACGCCGGACTCTAACCGGCCGCCGTTCGGATAGGTTGCCCTTTGGACAGAAGCAGGGGAAGGAGAGGCTTGGACGCAACACAACTGAAGCGCATCCCGCTCTTCGCGGACGCATCCGATGAGGACCTCGCGAAGGTCGCGGCATTCGCCGAGTCGAAGGAGATCCCCGAGGGCGAGGTGATCGTCCAGGAGGGCGGCTTCTCGCGGGAGCTCCTCGCGATCGAGGAGGGGAGTGCCGAGGTGACTCGCGAGGGCGAGCACATCGCCGACCTCGGCCCCGGCGACGTCTTCGGCGAGGCGGGGATGCTCGATGACTCGATGCGGAGCGCCAGCGTTACCTCCACCTCGAGGATGAAGGTGATCAGCCTCGGTCACTTCGAGGTCCAGCGCCTGAAGAAGGACGCCCCGCAGGTCTACTCGCGGATCGAGGAGCTGGTCGAGGAGCGGAAGGGCTAGGACGACCCGATCGTCGTTCGGAGTTCACCGAGGGTGGGTGAGCTGATCACGATCTCGTCGCCGGGCTTCAGCCAGACGCGCGGTTGACGGATGCTGCCCACCCCCGATGGGGTTCCCGTCGAGATGATGTCGCCGGGCTCGAGGGTCATCCAGCGCGAGAGCCGTGCGACCAGCTCCGAGACCGAGAAGATCAGATCCGAGGTCGACGCCTCCTGCATGCGCTCGCCATTCAGATCGAGCGTGAACGAGATCGCCTCCGGCGGGCCGGCCTCGTCGGGAGTGACGAGCGCGGGGCCGCAGGGCGCCGAGCCGTCGAAGACCTTCCCTGGCATCCACTGGGGCGTCGCGAACTGCAGGTCCCGGGCGGAGAGGTCATTGAGCAGCATGTAGCCGGCGACGGCGTCGAGCGCCTCTCCCGGATCGACGTCCTTGCACCGGCGGCCGATCACGAACGCGACCTCCGCCTCGTAATCGACCTTCTCGCTCGCCGCGGGCAGGGGGACGGTGGCTCGGTCCGAGGCCAGCGCATTCCGGAACTTGGCGAAGAAGGTCGGCTGGGCCGGCGGCTCGACGCCCTGTTCCTCGGCATGCGAGCGATAGTTGAGCCCAATGCAGACGATCTTGTCCGGGTCCGGCAGCGGCGGGAGCAGGCGCATGACGCTCGCCGGCTCCACGTCGGCCTCCCGCGACCGCTCCGCGAGCTCACCCAGGCGGCCCTCCTCGATCAGCCGCCGCGCACTGAGGGGCCGCTCGCCGAGCAGCTCGCCGGCGTCGAGGATGCCGTCCCCGACGCGCACTCCGGCACAAACGCCGTGCTCGCCGCGATAGCTGACCAGTCGCATGGCGTCCGGACCCTAGTCCGTCGCGACGTCCGCGGCCACGCCGCCATCCGGCGGGCGCGTTCGCTAGGTTCCCGCGCCAGCAAGAGGGGGGTGAACCCCGCGATCCGAGCAGGAGGCATTTGAATGGCAGAAGGGACCGTGAAGTGGTTCAGCAACGAAAAGGGATACGGGTTCATCACGCCCGATGACGGCAGCAACGACCTGTTCGTCCACTTCTCGAACATCGCGGGTGACGGCTACCGCTCGCTGGACGACGGCTCGCGGGTCAGCTACGAGTCCGAGGAGGGCCCCAAGGGCCCGGTCGCGACCAACGTCACCGAGCTGAGCGGCTAGCCTGCGTACCTGCGGCGGCCGCGCCGTCGCACGCCCTCGGGGGCGTAGCTCAGTTGGTTAGAGCGCCGGCCTGTCACGCCGGAGGCCGCGGGTTCGAGTCCCGTCGCTCCCGTTC
>JBKPND010000018.1:0-18883 GCA_046732465.1 Actinomycetota bacterium | reverse complement strand
GCGCAGGACGGCGCGAATCCGCTGGCAGACTTCAAGGACGGCGTGGTTCGCGCGGTCAAGAGCACGGACGAGGCGCAGCGCGCCGAGCGTGTCGAGGACCGAAGGCGCATCGAGGCTCTGACCACGGAGATCACCGCGTTGCGCGAGCGCCTTGGTGCGAAGGAGGAGCTCCAGGCCGAGCAGCTGCGAGGGACGGCAAAGGGCCGAACCTTCGAGGAGACGGTTCACGAGGTGATCGACGAGATCGCAGGAGTGCGTGACGACGTCGCTCACCACGTTGGCGACCTGCCGGGGGAGACGCGCGGCAAGAAGGGCGACACCGTCGTCGAGATCGGCCGAGCCGTCGGGCCTTGCCTGGGGAAGATCGCGTTCGACCCGAAGGACACGAGCAACCTGACCCGCCCCAAGGCATGGGAGGTCCTGAACGGCTCGCTGGATGACCGCGGGGCGGACTACGCGGTCCTCGTGGTGGCGACAGAGGAAAATCTGCCGGCCGGGACCCAGAACCTCGTCGAGTACGAGGGCAACAAGCTGATCGTCGCCGTCGATCGCGATGCGCCCGAGCGGATTATTCTCGAGACCGCTTACGGCCTGGCGCGGGCTCGCGCTCTCGCCGCTCGCCGCGACGAACTGGCGCTGGACGCGCCTGCGATGAAGGAGGCAATCGACGAGGCGCGTCGCGCTCTTGAATCGCTGAAGACGGCTCGGCAGGCCTTGACCGGCATGCGGAAGAACGCGGACAGCATCGAATCGGCACTGGGCACGATGGAGGAGGGCACGAGGGCTGCCCTCGCCCGGGCCGACGGCCTCATCGCCGACGCGTTGGAGTCGTCCCCCTAACGGCATTGCGTCCACCCGGTCGCGAAAACATTCTGGACACCCTGCTGGGCGACGAAATACCCGGCAGAGAGAGCATGGAAGCGTCCGAGAACACATCGCCCTCGCGGCGGAGGGGTGGGAGCCCCGCGCTGCACCGCATCGACCTGGACCGGGTCGCCGGGACGCTGTCCTCGAGCGGCAACGTCGACGGCTACGCCCGGCTCAGCCTGATGGTCGGCACCATCTTCGATCGGCTCGTGGCCGACGAGCGCGCTGGTCTCTCGGATCGCTAGGGCAGCAGTAGGTCGTTCTGGCCCGAGGGCCGCTCGGGCCCGACGGTGAAGCTGAACGGCCGCACCGCGATCCCGCTGACGCTGGCCTCGTAGCTGCCCGTCCTCATGTCGACCTTGACCGTGCCCGTGCCGGCCGGCGGGATCTCACTGCTGTCGGCATCGACCGGGCCATGGATCGCAAGCGTTCCGGGGTCGGTGGTCAGGTTCGCGATGGTGAAGTTGACCAGGCCGGCGCCGAACTCCCTGGGTGAGACGGCGACGCCGTCCTTGGCGATCTTCACCGAGACCTCGGCGGGGATCGCAGGCCGCGGGTCGTTCTTGAAGTCGTCGCGGCCGCAGCCCGCCACCGCCAGCGCCATGACGAGGGCGGCGGCGAACAGCAGCACTCTGCCCCTCTCCCGCAGCATGCGCGGAGGAATCTAGCCGAACCGGGGGTGCCGCCGCGCTATTCGTCAGGCAGCGAAGGGCAGCCCGACGACCTCGGCGGTGACGTCTCCGTCGCCGATCGTGAGCCGGTCGCCCTCCTCCGCCTCGCGCCTGATGATCGCGAGCGCGATCGGGCCGAGCCCGGGGGAGAGGGCGGCGGTGCCGATCTTGCCGACCTCACGGTCACCGAGCCGCAGGGCATCGCCGTGCTCCGCGGGCCCGCTGAGGCGCAGACCCCGCAGGGTGCGGTTCGGCTTGCCGCGGTAGTGCAGCCGCGCCACGGGCTCCTGGCCGATGTAGCAGCCCTTCTCGAAGTCCACCGCCCGCTCGGTGATCCCGGCCTCCGCCGGCATCGCCTCGGGGCCCATGTCGAGGCCGAAGCGCGGCCGTCCGGATTCGACTCGGACGATCTCGGCGGCCGCCTCGCTCACCTGAGCGGCACCGGCGGCAACGAGCTGGTCGCGGACCGCCCCGGCATCGGGGGGCCGGGTGATCAGGTCGACTCCCAGGTCCGTGGCCACCGCGAGGACGCGAACCCCATCCCGCTCGAAGTAATGCTGCGCGTGCTCCTCGGGTAGGGGTGGGATCTCCGCCAGCTCCGACGCCGCCGGGCCGATGAGGGAGGTGATCGCCCAGTCCGACGTCGAGTCCTCCACCTCGACCTCCCGCCCGATCTTGTAAGTCTCGAGGTGCTTGTGGAGAGCGGGCAGGGCGAGGGGCTCGGTGTCGAGCCAGATCTGGTCCGCGTGGGACTGGCTCAGGCGAAGCACGCGCATGTCGGCGACCAGGTGACCCTTGCGGTCCAGCAGCGCCGCGTAACGCCCCCGCTCCGGATCGATCGCCTCGATGTCGTTGGTGAGCTGCCCCTGGAGGTATTCGGCGGCGTCAGGGCCCCGGACGATCAGGGCCGCGCGCTCCCTGGGCAGGAACCCGGCCTCCTCGCGCAGGGCCCTGTACTGCCCGTCGAGCTCCACCGGCGTCGCGATCTCGGCCACGAGCCGATTCTAGGTGGCCGCCTCCGTGGGCATTTGACGCGTTCTCCGACCTCTAGAGTTAGGCATAGCTAACTTTTGAGTTTGGATCTGCTACAAATTCCGCCGGAGATGGCAGCCAGCCGAGCCCACAACGCGCACCCGAAGCGACGGACCAACGAGGCGGCCGAGAATTACGCCAAGGCCCTCTACGAGCTGCAGGCGCGGGGCGACAAGGCCGTCGGCACGAAGGCCGTCGCGGAGCGGCTCGGTGTTACGCCGGCCTCGGCGTCCGGGATGCTGAAGCGGCTCGCAGACGAGGGCGTCGTCGAGTACGCGCCGTATCACGGCGCGCGCCTGACGCCCGAGGGCGAGCGGATCGCCCTGGAGGTGATCAGGCATCACCGGCTGCTGGAGCTGTTCCTCGCTGAGGTGCTGGACATGCCCTGGGACCGGGTCCACTCCGAGGCCGAGGTCCTCGAGCACCACATCTCCGAGGAGCTCGAGGAGCTGATCGCGGCCAAGTTGGGCCAGCCCGCGCGCGACCCGCATGGAGATCCGATCCCGGACCGCGATCTCGAGATCACCGCCGAGGACTCGGTGCCGCTCAGCGAGCTCGAGCCCGGCGAGCATGGCGTCTTCGCACGCGTCTCCGACAGCGACTCATCGATGCTGCGCTTCCTGGCGGAGCGCGAGATCCAGCCCGGCGCCAGGCTTCTGGTCCATTCGAGGGAGCCGTTCGGGGGGCCGCTGATCGTCGAGGTTGCGGGGCGCACCCATTCGCTCGGCGCGCAGCTGGCCGAGACCATCAGGGTTCAGCGGGGGTCGAGGGATGAATAAGCCCGATCTCCGAGTGGACGAGGATGTCGCAGTCGTCGAGCCCGTCCCCGGCGCGGCCGCGGGTCCGACGCACCCGATCGATGGAAACGGCGCCGTCGAGGGCGCTCTCCCGGGGGAGGCTGCCGTTGCCCGGGCTGCTCGCGCCTCCCTCGAGGGCCGGACGCGGGGCCTGCCGCGTGTCTGGCCCTTCCTCGGACCGGCGTTCATCGCCGCCGTCGCCTACATCGACCCCGGCAACTTCGCCACGAACATCGCCGGTGGCGCCAAGTTCGGCTACCTGCTGCTCTGGGTGGTGCTGGCGGCGAACCTGATCGCGATGGTCGTCCAGACCCAGTCGGCCAAGCTCGGCATCGCGACCGGCAGGAACCTGGCGGAGGCATGCAGGGACTCCTTCTCCCGGCGAACCTCGATCGGGCTCTGGATCCAGGCCGAGATCGTGGCCGCGGCCTGCGATGTCGCGGAGGTCGTCGGAGCGGCCCTCGGGCTCAACCTGCTCTTCGGCATCCCGCTGTTCCCGGCGGGACTGCTTGCCGGCGCGGGCGCTTTCGCGATCCTGGCGCTGCAGCAGAAGGGCTTCCGGCGACTGGAGGCCGTGATCGCGGGCATGGTCGGCGTCGTCGTCGCGGCGTTCGCCTTCGAGATCGTCAACTCGAACCCCGATGGCGGCGAGGTCGCAAAGCACCTCTTCACCCCGGGGTTCGCGAACACCGAAAGCATCCTGCTCGCCACCGGAATCATGGGCGCGACGGTGATGCCCCACGTGATCTACCTGCACTCGGCGCTGACACAGCGCCGCATCGTGGGGCGGGACGCCAAGGAGCGGCGTCAGATTCTGCGCTTCGAGAAGATCGACGTGGTCATCGCGATGGCGCTTGCCGGGATGGTGAACCTCTCGATGATGGTCATGGCCGCGGCTCTCTTCCACTCGAGCGGTCTCGTCGGGATCGACAGCATCGACGGGGCCTTCGACGGCCTGAAGCAGCTGGTGTCACCGGGGGCGGCGACCGTGTTCGGGATCGCTCTGCTGGCCTCGGGCTACGCCTCCTCTTCGGTCGGGACGATGTCGGGCCAGGTCGTGATGCAGGGCTTCATCCGACGCAGGATCCCGCTCTTCCTGCGGCGGGCCATCACCCTCACGCCGGCGTTGATCGTGCTTGCGATCGGGCTCGACCCGACCGACGCGCTGGTCGGCAGCCAGGTGGTGCTCTCCTTCGGGATTCCGTTCGCGCTCGTCCCGCTCGTCATCCTGGGCAGGCGCCGCGAGCTCATGGGAGCGCTCACCAACCCACGGTGGCTCACCGCCCTGGTGGCCGTCCTCTCGTCGCTGATCATCGCGCTCAACGTCTTCCTGCTCGAACAGCTCTTCTTCGGTTAGCCCATGCCGGCGCGAATCGAGCTCTCCTCCCGCCTCGACGCGCCGGCCGAGCGCGTCTGGAGCTGGATCTCGACGGCGGATGGGGTCAACGACGAGCTCCGTCCCTGGATGCGCATGACCGTGCCCGGGGGAGGTGACCTCGACCTGGAGTCGATCGAGGTCGGCAAGCCGATCGGGCGCAGCTGGGTCCTTTTGCTCGGTCTGATCCCTATCGACTACGACGAGATCAACGTGGTGGAGCTCGACCGAGGCCGCGGGTTCGTCGAACGCTCGAGGATGCTCTCCCAGCGTGCCTGGGAACACGCGCGCACGATCGAGCCGGTCCAGGGTGGGTCGGTGATCACGGACTCGGTCGCCTGGGAGCCGCGCCTTCCGGTACCTGCGGGGGCCCTGCGCCCCCTCTTCGGAGCGATTTTCCGCCACCGGCACCGGCGGCTGCGACGGCGATTCGGCGGTCGTCCCGCGTAGCTAGGCTTGGGCCGTGGCCCTTGCCCAGGACTTCCAGGAGGTCGTCGACTCGCTCTCCGATGACTGGACGGACCTCGCCCTCGATCTGCGGATCGCCGACGAGTCTCGCTACGTCGACGCCGCAGTGATGCTCTCCCAGGTGAACGCACAGCCCTACTCGAGGGCCGATTGGCACTGGCGGATCAATGTCGCGCACCGCTTCGGACACGCGGCCGCTCCCGAGACGGTGAAGGGGATCCTCGCCAAGCTCGACCGCGAGTCGATCGGGGGCGAGTTGCGCGTCCGCGACGCCCAGGAGGGACGGGCGGAGGTCGTGGAGTGGTGGGGGCGGCCGGACAGCGTGCGCCGCGACTTCCTGCGCCGGCGAAGCCTGTAGCGCTGAGATGGCCAGGGTCGCTGCCGTGGTGGCGGATCTGATGCTGGCGAGCCGGGTGCGCACCTCGCTGGAGGAGAGTGGCCATGAGGTCGAGCAGGACACCGAGCTGCCCGACGAGCTCGACGGCATCGATCTGGTGGTCGCCGACCTCGACGCCGTCCCGCCCGAGGCGCTCGGCGACCTGAGTGTGCCCGTGATCGGCTTCTACCAACACACGGACGTCGACACCAAGACCCGCGCCGAAGAAGCCGGGTTGGCCTTCGCGGTGCCGCGCAGCCGGATGGTCAGGGAGCTGCCGGAGCTGGTGGAACGCGCGCTCGGCTGAACCTGGCGCGCCAACTGGGCGCAGGCGCCCCTACTCGCAGCCCTCACTCGGCGATATCTCAACGAAACCCTGCGAGACCTGGTTTTCGGAGGCCTCCGCGATCAAGCCGTGGGCTCCGGCCCACCGAACCCACGCGGAGGCGTGAGGTTGGACGAGCCCAGCCGTGAATCCGGGCGTCCGGTCCGTAACTGACCACGAATGGGCCTTCGCCAGCGAGTCGAGCTGCGCCTGCTGAGAGTCTCGATCTAGGCCGCTGTTTTCGGAGATCAGATCATCGAGTGCCGAGCCGGGATCCTTGTGGAGGCTCGAGTACCCGCGCTCGAGTCCAGCCACGAGTGCCTGATCAGGTGCGCACCGGTCGCGCGCGATCCTGGCCTCGGACGTCGCCACCACGAGTTCGGGATACCTCGGCGCCCCGAAGTCATCGACACGGAACTCCCGGATCGGGATCCCTTGTTGCTGAAGCTCGACCCCCTCGGCGTTCCAGAAGGCGGTGGCGGCGTCCAGCTTGCCGGCCGCCAGGTCGGCGACCGCGTTGAAGCCGATCGTCACGCGATGCACGTCCGACGGATCCACACCCCCGGACCGGAGAACAGTGTCGAGCACCGCATCGTCAGAAGGGACGCCGGTGACCCCGATCGTCTTGCCCGCCAGGTCCGCGGGTGTTCGGATCTCACTGGGGTCGCGCGCGATCACCGACGCGAGCGGACGCTGGACGATCGCAGCGATCGCCACCACGTCGAGGCCCCGCTCGCGGGCGATGCCGAAGTCGTTGATGTCCATGACCGCGAAGTCGGCCCGTCCCGTCTCGAGCAACTTGGCGCTGTCCGCGGTGCTCGAGGGCTCCTGGATGTGGAGGTCGATGCCGCGGTCCTTGAAGTAGCCGTTCGCCTGCGCCGCGTAGATCCCGGAGTGCACGGCGTTCGGCTGGAAGTCGAGGACCAGGGTCGCGCCCTTCGGCGCGCCCGGTTCAGCGCCGCCCCCTCCGCAGCCGGCCAGGGCTGCTCCGAGGAGGGCGGCCGCCAGCAGCGCGGCGACCCGTCTCATCCGCGACTGACCCTATATGCGAGGGTGCTCCGACGGAGCAACCCGTTTCATAAGGCTCGGATAAAAGGTTGTCGCAGGGGTCTCGGCCGCACGGGAAATCCAGTTAGACTGCGCGCCGCTGACGTCCGGTCAGCACTTTTTTTGGACTACGAGGAGGTCGCTTCAAGTGCAAGATCGAGGTCTCGCCGCGTACATCGCCGAGCTGATCGGCACGTTGCTCCTGGTCTTCTTCATCACCAGCGTCGTCGCGCTCTACGTCGCGACCGGTCAGAGCTCGCAGTTCGGATCCGACTACGCGGTCGTGGGTCTGGTCCACTTCCTCGTGCTGTTCGCGCTGATCATCAGCATCGGCGTGGCGAGCGGCGGGCACTTCAACCCGGCGGTCACAGCGGGCTTCATCGCCCTGCGGCGGATCGATCCGGTTGACGGCCTCGTCTACATCCTCGCCCAGCTCTCGGGCGGCGTCCTCGGCGCCCTGCTCACCAAGGCCTTCCTGCTCGACGAGGGCCGGGCCTCCGACTACGGGACGCCGAAGATCAGTCCTCTGCTGGGCAGTGCCTTCCAGGGCTTCCTCGTAGAGGGCATAGGCGCCTTCGTCCTGGTGCTGGCCGTGCTCGCGGTCGCGCTCAACCCGGAGATTCGCCGCTGGGCGGCGCTCGCCGCGGGTGGCGCGCTGGGACTGGGAGTCATGGTGCTGGGACCGCTGTCCGGCGGCTCGCTCAATCCCGCCCGCTGGTTCGGTCCGGCGCTCGTCGGCAACCACTTCACCGACTGGTGGGCCTACATCCTCGGCCCGATCGTGGGTGGCTTGCTCGCCGCGGCGGTCTACAAGTTCGTCATCGAGCCCGCCAGCGGGCCGGTGCAGGAGGCCGCGGACAGGGTCGCGCCGCGCGGTCCCGCGCCGCCCGCCGGGGAGGCGCCGCCGCTTCGACAGGAGCGGCCACCGTCGCCACCGCCGGGTGGCATCGCCGGCAACTAACTCCCGGCTGACGGCTTCGCCATCACGCCCCTCCCCTCGGGCTTCGCCCTGCGGGGATATGCGGCGCGGGCGCCTCTGCCCTGGCAACCCTGCTTCGCTAGGTTGATCAGACGATGCGCAGGGTGACCTTCTCGCGCAACTACACGCTGTCGCTCTCGCGGACGTGTCAGTGCTACTGCAAGTACTGCGCCTTCGCCACGCACCGCGCGCACATTCACGAGCCGGACGAGGTCGAGCGCCGCCTGGATGAGGCGGTGCGGCGAAACGCCAAGGAGCTCCTCATCCTCACCGGCGAGCGCCCCGAGGTGAACCCGGAGGTCGCCGAGCGGCTGCGCGAGTGGGGCCATGACGACTTCACCTCCTACGTCGTCTGGGCCTGTCAGCGCGGAATCGAGCGCGGGCTGCTGCCGCACACGAATCTGGGGGTGCTCTCGCGCGAGGACCTTGCCCGGCTGCGCGAGGTGACCGCCTCGCAGGGTCTGATGCTCGAGTCGATCAACCCGGACCTCGTCGTCCATCAGGGTTCGCCTACCAAGCAGCCGGCGCGGCGGCTGGAGACGATGCGGCTGGCCGGCGACCTTCGGATCCCCTTCACGACCGGGATCCTGGTCGGGATCGGGGAGACGGAAGACGAGAGGGTGCGCGCGCTCGAGGCGATCGCCGCCATCCACGCCGAGTACGGCCACATCCAGGAGGTGATCCTCCAGAACTTCGTTCCGCATCCGCGCTACTACGGCGCGGAGGTCGCTGAGATCGCGGACGCGGCCTCGCGCGAGCGCTGGACGAACGGCAAGACCGTCGGATCCGAGCTCCCGCTGCCGGCGTGGGCAACCCCGGTCTCGGTGGAGGACATGAAGCAGCTCATAGCGGAGTCAAAGCGCCTGATGCCGGACGTCGGGGTCCAGGTGCCGCCGAACCTCGCGGACTGGTGGCCGGAGCTCGTCGATGCCGGGGCCACCGACCTCGGCGGACTGTCCGCGAACGGCGACCACATCAGCCCTGAAGAGCCCTTCCCGAGCCCCCACCAGGTGCGCAAGGAGCTTGCGCCGCGAGGCTACGCGCTCACCGAGCGGCTCTGCGCATACCCGCAGTACCTCGACCCGGAGTGGATGGAGCAGGGCGTGCTGGATGTGGTGAAGCTCAAGTACTGGAGCTTCATCCCGCGCCGCGGCTCCGGGCGCCGGCAGGAGGCGCCACCCGCACCCGAGATCGCCCCCCGCGCGATCGAGAAGGGACGGCGCGGCGCGGAGCTCAGCGAGGAGGAGCTCACGGCGCTGTTCTCGGAGACCCGCCCCGAGGTGATCGAGGAGATGCGGGCAGCGGCGGACGAGCTGCGCGCGGAGATCGCGGGGGAGAGGGCCACGTTCGTGGTCAACCGGAACATCAACTTCACCAACGTCTGCGTCGTCGGCTGTGCCTTCTGCGGCTTCGGGCAGGGAAAGCGCTCACCGGACGCCTACCTCGTGAGCGAGGACGACTTCGCCGCACGGGTCCAGGAGGCCGTCGACTTCGGCGCGACCGAGATCTGCATGCAGGGCGGCATCCACCCGGACTACACGCTCGAGGACTACGGCCGCTGGCTGAGCCTGGCGAAGGAGTGCGCGCCGCAGATCCATCTGCACGCCTACTCCCCGATGGAGATCCACTACATGTGCGAGCGCTCCGGACGCTCCCCCGAGTCGGTCTTCGAGTACCTGATCGAGTGCGGGCTCGGCTCGACGCCCGGCACTGCCGCGGAGGTGCTCCACGACGGGGTCCGCCAGCGGATCTCCCCGAACAAGTTGCCAGTGGCACGCTGGATCGAGATCATCGAGGCCTCCCACCGGGCCGGCCTGCGCTCAACCTCGACCGTGATGTTCGGCCACATCGAGGAGCCGCGCGAGCTCGCCCGCCACATGCGCGTCGTTCGTCGCCTCCAGGAGCGAACCGGCGGGATCACCGAGTTCGTCCCGCTCAGCTTCATCCCGTACAACACGCTGCTCGGGCGCACGCACGGGGTGGAGGAGATTTCGCGAGGCGACAACCTCAAGCACACCGCCGCCTTCCGCCTCGCGCTCGGCAGGACGATCCCCAACCTGCAGGCGAGCTGGGTGAAGATGGGCCTCGACGCGGCGACGGAGAGCCTGCGCTGGGGCGTCAACGACCTCGGCGGGACGCTGATGGAGGAGAACATCTCCCGGATGGCGGGCTCGCAGCACGGCGTCCGGCTCGAGCCCGAGCAGCTGATCGGCGCCGCCCGCCGAGCCGGGAGGACCCCGGCCCAGCGGACGACGCTCTACGAGATCGTCGAGACCTACTGATGTGAGGGCGATGGTCCTGGATCAGGCGCGGGAGCCGCTCACCGAGCGTGAGCTGCCCGATCCCGTGCCGGATGCCGGCCAGATCCTGATCGACGTCTCGGCTTGCGCCGTCTGCCGCACCGACCTCCACATCGTCGACGGCGAGCTCACAGAGCCGAAGCTGCCGCTCGTGCCGGGCCACATGATCGTCGGGCGGGTGGCCGCCCAGGGCGAGGGCGCGAACCGCTTCACCGTCGGTGACCGAGTCGGCGTCCCGTGGCTGGGCTGGGTCGATGAGACCTGCCGCTACTGCCGAACGGGTCGCGAGAACCTCTGCGTGCAGGGCAAGTTCATGGGCTACGACTTCGACGGCGGGTACGCCGAGTGCGCTGTCGCGGACGAGCGCTTCTGCTTCCCGATACCGGACTCCTACAGCGACGAGCATGCGGCCCCACTGCTCTGCTCGGGGCTGATCGGCTACCGGTCGCTGCGTCTCGCCGGCGAGGGGGAGCGCCTCGGAATGTACGGCTTCGGCTCCTCGGCGCACCTGATCATCCAGGTCGCGAAGCACCGGGGCTGGAGCGTTTACGCGCTGACGCGCGAGGGGGACACCGAGAAGCAGGAGGAGGCTCGCTCGCTCGGAGCCGACTGGGCGGGTGCCGTGGGCGATCCCGAGGCGCGGGACCTGGACGCGGCGATCATCTTCGCGCCCGCGGGCGAGCTTGTCCCGGCCGCGCTGCGGGCGCTGGCGCCCGGCGGGACGGTCGTCTGCGCCGGGATCCACATGAGCGACATCCCCTCGTTTCCCTACGAGATCCTCTGGCGGGAGCACTCCGTGCGCTCGGTCGCGAACCTTACGCGCAAGGACGGTGAGGAATTCCTCGGGCTCGCCCCCGAGGTCCCCGTGAAGACCGAGATCCAGCTCTACCCACTCGCCCAGGCCAATAGTGCGTTAGATGACATGCGTCACGGTAGGGTTCGAGGCACCGCCGTTCTCCAGATCGGCGGTTAGCCTCACTGTGTGGGAGAGGAACTGAGCAGATGCCAGACGTAACCGTCAAGCGCGTCGAGGACTTCGAGGCGATCTTCGGCGGCGGCTTTCGCCGTGCGCGAGCGGGACTGGGCGTGACCTCATTCGGGCTCGCGGTGATCGACCTGCCGCCGAACTTCCAGCACTTCCCCGAGCACGACCAGACTCACGACGATCAGGAGGAGGTCTACACGCCTCTCTCCGGCAAGGTGACGTTGCGGGTCGGCGGCGAGGATCACGAGCTCGAGCCGGGCGTGTTCGCGCGAGTCGGTGCCACCGAGAAGCGCAAGCTGATCACCGGCGACGAACCTGCGCGCGTGATCGCCATGGGCGCCATGCCGGGCAAGGTCTACGAGCCCCCCGAGTTCACCGAGGAGGGGACCAAGCCGCCGTCGCTCCACGAGATCGAAGCGAAGGACGCGGCGAAGAACGCGGCGAAGAACCCCTCGCCGGCTTAGCGTCTATCGGAATAGGTCGTCCTCGGGGGCGCGCGGCATCGCGCGGGCGCCGGGGCCGTCACCCGACATGACCAGATCGCCGAGCCCCGCGACGATCGCCCCGGGCACGCCCGAATCTTTGTCCCGCACGAGGTCGGCGGCCGAGGCGAGCTCGTCGGCGAGCGCGATGTGGGTGGCCGAGAGCTCGCGTCCGTGCTGATCGCGCCTGCCACGCCAGTCCGCGAGGGGCGGTAGGCCGGCGCAGCCGATCGCGACGTCGGCCTGGCCGATACGCCAGGTCCGCCCGAAGCTGTCAGCGACCACTACGGCCGGGCTCGCCCCAGACGCGTCACGGATCTCGCCGCGAATTCGCCTTGCCGAGGCATCGCCGTCCTCGGGGAGGAGCGAGACCAGGCCGTCCTCGAGGTTGGATGTGTCGATACCGGCGTTCGCGCAGACCCAGCCGCCGTGGGTCTCGGTGATCAGGACGCCACGCGTGGCGCGCACGATTCGGCTGCTCTCGGAGAGCACCAGCTCGACCAGCGCGGGATCCTTGTCGAGCTCGGCGGCCAGTGCTCGAGCCCGCTCGCCGGGCTCCACCTCCGCCAGCCGGCGGAGGCGGCCCTCGACCTTGGACACCGCCTTCTGCGACACCACCACGATCTCCTCGGCCGTGGGCCCGGCGGCTTCGGCGACCAGGCCGCCGAGGTCGTCTCCCTCGTGCAGCTCGGGGAGTCCGGTCAGCGGCCGGATCCGCAGCTCGCGGGCGGTTCCCATGCTCGGCGGCGACGAGTCCCGCCGCCGGCTCGTCAGGCGGCGGCCCGCTGCGCGCGGTCGCCGAGCTGCCAGAGCACCTTGGCGGTGCGCGGCGCCGGCTGCGGCTCGAGCAGCAGCTGGTCGCGAAGCAGCGTGAAGTCCTCCGGCGTGTCGAGGTCGGTCGCCAGGGACTCGACCTGCTCGAGCGCGAAGCTCTGGCCGGTCGCGCGCGCCCTGCTCACGTGCCTGGCGCAGCTGTCGGGGCCGAAGGCGGGGAGGAAGAGATCGGGTGGATTGAGCATCAGCGCGTTCGTGCCCGTTCCGTGGCGGTCGGGGACGATCAGCGCCGTGCGAGGCGAGCGGCCGAGGTGGGCGTCGAGCTCCTCCATGTCGAGCATCGGGCAGTCGACGGGCAGCATCGCCACGCGCTGTGCCCCGTCGGCCATCGCGGCCCGCGCTCCCGCGGCCGCGGCCTCCGCGTGGCCCTCGTCGTGCTCCTGGACGAGCACCTTGTGGTCGAACCAGCCCGCTTGCCGAGCGATCGAGGGATCCGCCGTGACGATCAGGACGTCATCGATGCAGCGGCTCCGCGGCAGCTTCACGATCAGGTCGAGGAAGAGGGCTTCCGCCAGGCGGGTGCGCTCATCCTCGCTGAGCAGGCCATTCAGCCGTCCGTTGGCTGAGGAGAGTCCCTTAACCGGGACGATCGCGGTGGTGTGCAATTGGTGTGAGTCCGCCCCCACGGATGTCAGGCTAACGGGTAAGGCGCGGTTCATACCCCACTTTGCGGAAACTTATGCGTCGCCGGTGCGAAGCGTCGAGGCGAACTCGAGGGTTCGCTCGGCGAGCGCCCGGCGGCCCTCGGCACCTTCCATCAGAGTCGGGCAGCTCATCACGCGCACGCCCTCCGGGGCCGGATCCGGGTCGTCGGCGTCACAGACCATGCCGTCGATCAGCCCCTCGTAGAGCGAGGCGACCCCCGCGGCGGTGGACGGACGCCCAACGGCCCGCATGAAGAGATCGGTGGGGCCCTTGACCACCTGGCCGGCGACGTACGGGCTGACCGCGACCACGGGCGCCGGCGCCGCGCCGACCGCCTCACGGAGCGCCCCGATCGAGACGATCGGGCCGATCGAGATCACCGGGTTCGAGGGCCCGATCACGATGGCCTCGGCCTCGGCGATCGCCGAGAGCACCTCCGGGGTCGGCCTGGCATCGACTATCCCGTCGAGCTCGATTCCCTCCACCGGAGCCTCGGCATGCTCGGCGACGAGGTAGTGCTGTAGGTCGCGCCATCCTTCGGCCGTCCTGACGCGCGTCCGGACCGGCTCCTCGCACATCGGCAGCACGGCCGCCCGCACGCCCAGTGCGCGCGCGATCTGGGCCTGGGCGTCGGTGCGGCGGCCACCCTCCTGGACGAAGACCCGTCGATAGAGGCAGGTGGCCAGGTCACGGTCGGAGAGCCGGAACCAGTCGGGTGCGCCGAGCCGGGCGAGGCGGTCGAAGGTCGTGAACGAGTCCTCTTTGATCCCCCAGCCCCGCTGCTCGTCGATCTCGCCGCTCAGCCAGTAGGTGATCAGGTCGGGATCGGGGGAGACGTCGACCCCGACGATCTCGATGTCGTCGGCCGTGTTGGCGATCACCGAGAGCCCGGCGCCGAGCAGATCCTGCATCCCGGATGCGAGTTTCGCCCCGCCGGTGCCCCCGGCGAGGACCACGCACCTCTTCATACGGGTTGCTCCTCGCCTTCGGCTGCGGAGCACCCTCGCACTATGCCCAGGGATCGCCCTCGGGCAGATCCGTGATCCGGATGCCGGCGGCGGCTTTGTAGCGGACGTTGATCGAGATCAGCATCGGGGTGAGCGTCTCGACGATGCGAGCCATCTCGAGCGCGCCGGCGTTAACGGTCCGGAGCCCGTCGATCTGCTCGATCAGCCTGGCAACGCGCGCCTTGTCGGCCTTGCGGTCACCGCAGATCAGGATGTCCTCGTCCAATCGGGAGTCCTCGGCGAGCCTCTTCGCGCTGACTGTGTGCAGGGCGGAGATCACCGTGACCCCGTCGGGGACCATCTCCTCGGCCTGCTGGGCGGCCGAGCCCTGCCAGACCCCCAGGGTCCTCGACGCCTTGCCGCTGACCGCGGCGGCGGTGGGCACCGTGCAATCCACCAGGAGCTGACCCTCCGAGAGCGATTCCTTCAGGTTGGTGAGGGTCTCGGACTGCGCCCGGAAGGGGACCGTGAGGAAGACGATCGGACCGCGGGTGGCCGCCTCCGCGTTCTGCAGGCCCTCCACCTGGGCGCCCTCGACCTCGGTTCGGACTCGCCCGGCGGCCTCTTCGGCTCGCCCGACTTCGCGCGAGCCGATGACGATCTCCTGGCCCGCTCGCGCCCAGCGCACCGCCAGGCCGTACCCGAGGGCCCCGGTTCCCCCGATGATCGGAATTGGCTCAGCCACCGGCGAGCAAGCTACAGGGCGCCCCGAATAGGCTGCCCTGCGCCGTGAGGTTCGAAGGGAAAAAGGCACTGGTCACAGGGGGCGCCAGCGGCATCGGCGCCGCGATCGCGCGGCGGCTCGCGGCGGAGGGCGCCGACGTGACGATCGGGGATCTCAACCTCGACGGTGCAGCCGAGGTGGCCGGCGAGATCTCGGGTCTGTCGATCCAGCTCGACGTGACCGACCTGGGCTCGGCCCAGGCCGCGGTCGACAGCGCCGGCCCGCCCATCGACATCCTGGTCAACAACGCCGGCACCGACGAGTTCGGCTTCTTCGCCCAGACGACGCCCGAGCAGTGGAAGAAGGTCGTGGACGTGAACCTCTACGGGGTGATCAACTGCACGTACGCCGCACTGCCGGGGATGCAGGAGGCCGGCTACGGGCGGATCGTCAACATCGCCTCCGAGGCCGGGCGGGTGGGGTCCAAGGGATCGGCCGTCTACTCGGCCGCAAAGGGGGGCGTGATCTCCTTCACCAAGGTGATGGCCCGCGAGGGCGCGCGCTTCGGAATCACCGCGAACGCGATCGCCCCCGGCCCGATCGAGACCCCCCTGCTGATGCAGGCGAAGGAGTTCGGCGAGATCGGCGAGAAGATCATCGAGACGATGAAGGCCGGGACGCAGCTCGGGCGCCTGGGTCAGCCGGAGGAGGTCGCGGCCGCCGTCGCCTTCCTGGCCTCGGACGACGCCTCCTATGTCACGGGCGAGACCCTCGGCGTCTCCGGCGGATTGGGAATGGTCTGATGGCGCTCGAGCCCGGGATGGAGAGGAGCATGGACTTCGTCGTGGAGGGGCGGCTGCTGACCGACGTTGGCGGGACGATCGGCGCCAGCGTCCTCTCAACCCCGGGCATGATCGGGATGATTGAGGGCAACGCGGCGGCCCTCGCCTTCGAGAACCTCGGCGAGGGCAAGGCGACGGTCGGCTTCGAGGTCTGCGTCAAGCACGTCGCCGCCGCGGCCGAGGGCCAGACCTGCACCGCCTTCGCCAAGCTCAACGAGGTGGTGGACGGCCGCAAGCTCCGGTTCGACGTCGAGGTCAAGGAGGGCGACCGCACGATCGGCGTCGGCACCCACGAGCGCCGCGTGATCGAGTTCGGCAGCGTCACCGGCTCGTAACGGCCTAGGGCTAGGCTGACAAGCGATGGCCGAGGAGCTGCCCGACACCGTTCGCGTCCGCGAGGTCGGGCCTCGCGACGGGTTCCAGAACGAGCCCGAGGTGATCCCGACCGAGGAGAAGGTCCGGCTGATCGGATTGCTCGGCGAGACCGGCCTGAAGCGCATGGAGCTCACCTCGTTCGTGCGCCCCGACGTGATCCCGCAGCTCGCTGACGCCGCGGAGGTCGTGACCCGCTTCAAGCCGGTTGAAGGCGTCGCCTACTCGGTGCTGATCCCAAACCGCAAGGGCCTCGACAACGCCCTGAAGTTCCGGGACCGCTTCCAGGAGGCGAACTTCTTTCTCTCGGCGTCCGAGACCCACAACCGCAAGAACGTCAACCGCTCGATCGATGAGTCGCTCGCAGATCTGGAGGGGACGATCGGTGCCGCCCGTGAGGCCGGGCTGCGCTGCGAGGGAGTGATCTCGACCAGCTTCGGCTGTCCTTACGAGGGCGAGGTGCCGGCCGAGCGCGTCTTCGACATCGCCGAGCGACTCGCCGGCTTCGGCTGCGAGGAGATCGCCTTCGGGGACACCACCGGGATGGCGAATCCACGCCAGGTGGACGATTTCTTCCCCGCAGCCCGCGAGCGGCTGCCGGAGGTCGAGCTGACGGCCCACTTCCACAACACCCGCGGCCAGGGGCTCGCGAACGTGCTCGCGGCGCTCGAGCAGGGCATCGAGTCGTTCGAGAGCTCCTTCGGCGAGCTCGGTGGCTGTCCGGTGCCTCCCGGGTCCACGGGCAACATCTCGACCGAGGACCTGGTCTCGATGCTCGAGGAGATGGGTGTCGCGACGGGCGTCGACCTCTCCAAGCTGATCGCCGCCTCTTCGGAGGCACAGAGCGTCCTCGGCCGCCCGCTCGGGGCGCACCTGCTCACGGCAGGCCCGGTCGACTGGCGGCCGGGCGGCGAGCGAGGTTCGTAGGGACACCGATAGGGTGATCGCATGAAGAGCGACCGGTTCCGCCAGGCAGCTGAGGCCAAGGACTTCTCGGCGATCGACGAGCTCTTCGCCGAGGACGTGGTCTTCCGCAGCCCGGTGGTCTTCAAGCCCTATGAAGGGCGGGACGCAGTGGCGATGCTGCTCGGCGCCGTCGCTCAGGTCTTTGAGGACTTCCGCTACACCGATCAGGTCGAGACGGGAGATTCTGCCGCGCTCATGTTCAGCGCGCGCGTCGGGGATCGCGAGCTCGACGGCATCGACCAACTCCACTTCGACTCCGAGGGCCGCATAGACGCAATGGCCGTCTACGTGCGCCCGATGAGCGGGGTCAACGCCCTGGCGGAGGGGATGCAGAGGAAGCTCGAGGAGGCCTCGGCCGCCTAGCCGCGTGGCGCGTTACCGGCAGGTGACGCCCGAGCAGGTACGCAGTCGTGCCAGATCCGCCTTCAACGACGCTTTCAGCGAAGCCAGTCCCGGGTCGTCGGCGACGTTGTTGAGCTGGTACGGGTCGCTGTCGAGGTCGTAGAGCTCCTCCTCGCCGTCGGAGTAGCGGTTGTACGACCACGGGCCGCGCCTGACCCCGTAGAGGTCGAGGTCGACGCTCTCGAAGAGGATCGAGCGGTCGGTCGAGGCGCTCGGGTCGCGGATCAGCGGCAGCAGGTTGATCCCATCCACCACGCGCGCCGGCGTCGCCCGGGAGAGGGCGACGATCGTCGGGGCGAGGTCAATGTTGGCGACGAGCTGATCGCGCGTTGTGTTCTGAGGGACGCCGGGACCGCGAATGATCAGCGGGACACGCTCGCCCTCCTCGTAGAGGTAGTCCTTGAACTCGATCCGGTGCGCGCCCATCTCGAGGCCGTTGTCGGAGGTGAAGATGAAGAACGTCTTGCGCTTGTCCCCGTACTTGTGGACCAGTCCGACGATCTTCTTGATCTCGTCATCGACCGAGAGCAGGCTCTCCAGCCGTCCCCGGTAGCGACGATCGATGTCGGCGATGTTCCGGTCGCTGAGACGGGGAATCTGGCGGATCTGCTTCGGCTTGTCCGAGACGTTCGGCTCGTCGAAGTTCGGGTAGCGGGGCGCCTGGATGTTCCCGAAACGACCGAGGTACCGCGGCGCGGGCTCGGGATCGCGGGTCGACCAGATCGGAGTGCCCTTCTCCCCGTGGGGGTTGTTCGGGTTGTAGTAGAGGAAGAACGGCTTCGGGCTCGGGGCCCAGGCCTTGATCAATCCATTCGCCTTGGCGCCCAGTACGTAGTCGATGTAGTTCGCCGGCTTTCGCGCGTAGAAGTGGACCTTGCCGTTCTCGTTGAGCCTGAAGCCGTAGCGCTTCTGCTCGGTCCCGCCGGTGAGCCCGAACCACTGCTTCCAGCCCGGCGGAATCTCGCGCGGGTTCAGCACCCCGTAGCCGTTCAGGTACTTGCCGACCATCGCGGTCCGGTACTTGGCTCGCTTCAGCCAGACAGCGAGCGTGTTAGAGCTGTCCAGGTCCGTGAAGCGCTGATCGGTGAGCACGCCGTGGTTGTGCGCGTACTGGCCGGTGAGCTGAGTGGAGCGGGACGGGCAGCAGAGGGGGTAGGAGACGTAGCTGTTGCGGAACGTCGTGCCGTGGGCGCCGAGCAGGGCGAGGGTCTTCCGCATCACGACGAGGTCGGTGACGTTCATGTCGTCCGTGTTGATCAGGACCACGTTCGGGCGCTTCTGATGAGAGTTCCTGATTCGCAGCCGCTCCCGGTTCGCATGACGCCGGTCCCCCGCCGCCTGACACTTGGCGGGGCAGGTCGCGGCGCTGCGCGCCGGCGGCGAGGCGGTGGCCGGCGCGGTTCGCGGGGAGGGTGCCCCGAGCGCGCCCGCGGCCGCCCAGGCGAGC
>JBKPND010000017.1:0-7552 GCA_046732465.1 Actinomycetota bacterium | reverse complement strand
CGCGCAGCGCGCTGGGACGGCCTGTTCCCGACTGATCTCCCCGGACCAGACGCGCTCGCAGAGTTCGCGGATGAGGTGCGCGCACTGCGCGCCGGTCGCGACGAGCCGTTCGAGCTTGTCGTAGAGGTTGCTCCTGGCGTTGCGGCCGACCCCTGGGAGGCCGCGGGTGCAACCTGGGTCCTCAGCGGCTTCGGGTCGCAGCCACGACGGGACGAGGTGAGCGAAGCGATCGAGGCAGGGCCGCAGTAGCGTCGTCGTCTGCAGCGACCGGGGCTACGTCGTCCGTCGGGCGTTCGCCATGCTCGACTCGCGGGCGGTTCCAAGCAGAGGCCTCCCGCTATCGCAAAGCGCGAAATCCTTCGATAGAGCGAGGTGGGATGAAGTACGAGGCAACCATCCATTTCGAGGTCAAAGATGAGACCGTCGACCTCACCCCTCTGCTGGCGGGCCGAAAGCTTGACGTCCACGGCGTTGGGCTGATCGGTCGCACGGACGACGGAGAAGTCGTGTCCGAGATGGAGATGGGGTGCGGCGGCGTGGTGGACTGGTCCTGGAGGTAGAGTCAGGTCGTGTACGAACCGCACGCCGGCGATGCGGTTGAACAGATGGCTCGTGAGCATGCCGCGCTGCGACGGGTAGCGACGTTCGTCGCGCGCCAGCCGACGCCGGAGGAGGTGTTCGCGCTCGTGACGCGGGAAGCCGGCGAGCTGCTCGGCGCGCGTTTTACTGGCCTCCTGCGAGTGGAGAGCGAGACGACCGCAGTGTTCGTTGCGGGTTGGGCGCGGGGCGGCGAGGTTCCGCTGCCGGTCGGAAGTCGCGGGATGCTTGACGGCAGAGGCCTCATGGGACGGGTCCTGCGCACTGGTCGTCCGGTCCGCCTCGAGGATTTTGACGAGGCCGGCGGCGTCGCTGCAGAGCAGATGCGCCGGATCGGCGTTCGGTCGGCAGTGGCGGGTCCGATCGTGCTCGGCGATCGCGTGTGGGGCGCGCTGACCGCTGCGTACGGAGACGGGCTGGAGCTGCCAGCGGGCTCAGAGGACCGAGTAGCGGCGTTTGCGGAGCTGGTGGCGTACGCGATCGACAACGCTGAAGCCCGTGAAGAACTGGCCGGGTCCAGGCTCCGGCTCGTGGAGGCGGCAGACGCGCAGCGCCGTCAGGTCGTGCGCGACATCCATGATGGCGCGCAGCAGCGGCTGGTGCATGCCGTGATGACGCTTCAACTGGCCAACAGCCGCGACGATGTGACACCGCAGCTGGAGGGCGTGCTCGCCGAGGCGTTGGGGGCCGCACAGGCAGCAATCGACGACTTGCGTGAGCTTGCGCGCGGGCTGCACCCGACGTTGCTCACGACGCGCGGCCTTCGGGCCGCGGTCGAGGGCCTTGCGGACCGTGCGCCCGTGCCTGTACAAATCGAAATTCCCGAACGCCGCTGGCCTCGTTCCGTCGAGGCCGCCGCGTATTTCGTTGTGGCGGAGGCGTTGACGAACGTGGCGAAGTACGCACGGGCATCGCATGTCACGGTTCGCGTTGCCGCGCGCGACGGGCGGCTTCACGTCCTCGTCGAGGACGACGGCGCTGGCGGCGCGCTTGCGACCGCTGGCAGCGGGCTCTCCGGGCTACAGGACCGCGTGGTGGCTCTCGACGGAACTTTCTCCGTCGATAGCCCGGCCGGCGGGGGCACTCGGGTTATGGTTGAGGTCCCGGTACCCCCGCCGGCGGCGGGCGATTCGCTCAGCCCAGCAGACCGCGGGAGTGCCGGTTCCGGAACGCCGCGCTAAGCGACGCGACAAGCCCTACCGCGAACGCGGCTACGCCGATCCACACGTCGCCGAAGACGACGGTTGTCAACCCGGCGAGAACAAGAATCAGGCCGACGGCAACGATGAGCACCTGTGGGTTGTGCTGCTTCACGGACATGAGGCTCTCCTTTCGTTAACGCTTGACAGTTGCTATTGGGCAGTGTCCGACGACCGACGCATGGCGCCAATTGAGCAGCCTCCAGAGCGATCCTCGGGATAACCCGCGTAGCCGACCGGGGATGGGGTTACCCCCATTGAGTCCGCGCGGGGCGATGGGCAAGCTCTCGGTGTGTCAACGCGAGTGCTCATCGTCGACGACGACCCTTCCTTCAGGCGCGTTGCGGCAAAGCTCCTCCACGCGCGCGGTTTCGACCCCGTGGGCGAAGCGCGCGATGCGCGCCAAGCCGGGGACCGTGTCCGTGAGTTGCGGCCCGACGCAGTACTGCTAGACCTTCACCTTGGCGACACGGATAGCTTCACCTCCGTCCGGATCCTGTGTCGCGCGCGAGCCGGTCTTTCCGTGCTCCTCACCTCATCGGATACCGCCGCAGCGAGTCCGCGGCTCGCGCGGGAGTGCGGCGCGACGGGCTTTGTTGCGAAGACAGAGCTCGCTACGACCGACCTTACGCAATACCTGAGGCCCGCCCGCGAAGTTAGCCGTCCCGGAGAAACGTCAGCACGGCGAGGACCCGGCGGTGGTCCTCGGGCACCTGGCGAAGGTTGAGCTTGGACAGGATGTTCGTCACGTGCCGCTCGACTGCGGCGACGGTGACAACGAGCTGGTCCGCGATCCCCTGGTTGGACCGGCCTTCCGCCATCAGCGCGAGCACCTCGCGCTCCCGCGGGGTGAGCTCATCGAGCGGACCCTCTGCCCGCGGCCGGTCGACCATCCGCTGGACCACGTCCGGATCCAGCGCCGAGCCGCCGGCGGCCACGCGCCGGACGGCGTCGGTGAAAACGGTTAGATCGCCAACCCGATCCTTCAGCAGGTAGCCGACACCGCGTGCGTCGCCGCGCACGAGCTCGAGCGCATAGCGGTCTTCCAGGTACTGCGAGAGCACGAGGATGCCGATGCCGGGTTGGGCCTCGCGGATCCGCTTTGCCGCCTCGAGTCCGTCGTCTGTGAGCGTCGGTGGCATCTCGATGTCCGTTACCACCACGTCCGGCTTGTGCGCACCCGCTTTGCGCACCAGATCCTCCGCGTCGCCTGCGACACCGACGACCTCGAATCCCGCGTGCTCGAGCACGCGAACAACACCTTCGCGCACGATCGGCTGGTCCTCTCCGACAACGATGCGGATCGGCGTCGAGCGTGCCATTTCGCCGCAACCGTACGCGCCGCCGCCGTGTAGGGCTAGCCCGACGGCCGAACTTGAGCGTGCTCCATTGGCGTTGCGCGCACGCGGGCGGATGCTGTCTCCACAGCTAGATCCACCCCAACCGAGGAGGCCATTATGAACACCACAGCTCGAACAACTCCCGCGGAGGTCCCGTGGCGGCAGGTTGCCGCATACGTGGCGCTCGCGTACGGCATCGCATGGGCGGTCTGGGCACCGGTCATGGGAGATGCCTGGAGCGCGATCGCCAGCGGACGTACGCCGTCCTCCTATTCCGCTCCCGGCTTTGTCGTCGTCGGGATGCTCGCCCCCGCGATGGCCGCGCTGATCATGCGTGCGCTCATCAGCAGAGAAGGACTGCGGGGCTCTCTCGGTCCAGTCCGTGGCAGGCTCCGCTGGCTCGCCGCGGCGGTCGTCGCGCCGGCCGTGTTTGTTACGGCGACGGTGGGGATCAGCACCGCAACCGGACTCAGCGACTTCACCCTCGGTGTCGACAAGCCGTTCATAGCGGTCTGGCTAACCCTGCTCCTAATCAATACGCCACTCACCGCGGTGTTGACCCTCGGCGAGGAGTACGGCTGGCGCGGCTACCTGCTGCCGCGGCTCCTCCCCCTCGGCGAGCTGAAGGCCTCGGCGATCATCGCCCTTGTGTGGGCGCCGTGGCACCTACCGCTGCTGATGGTCGGCCTCAACTACGTCGACAAGAACCCCGCCGCAGTCCTGCTGTTCATGTTTGTGTTCACGCTCGGTCTGTCGATGATGCTGACTCGGCTATTCGTCGCTGCCGGCGGCAGCGTCCTCGCGGTGACGCTCGCCCATGCAAGCATCAACGCGTTCGGCGACCGGCTGTCCGACACCAAGCACCTCTCCGGGGACCCGTTCCTGGTTTCGGTCGGCGGCCTCGTGGGTTTCGTAGTGCTCGGCATTGCTGTCGCCGCCGTGTATCGCCGCCGTCGGCGCCCTCCGCGGGCAACGAAGGCGCTGCCCGACGGCAGCTCCCTCGCCCTCCGGACCAGAACATCGTCACCCACCCCCGTCTGACGTACACCTGACCATCCGCAGCTGAGGGCCCCGGCCATAGGCCGGGGCCCCTCCTGTGGTGAAGGCCGCGTCCGCCCAGGTAGCGCTCTCGCAACCATGGGGAAGGAGCACTCTGCTGGCAGGTCGACAGCGCTCCCGCTCCTCGCGCAACGCGCAACTCGCGGCCGGTGCTCCCTCGCTGGGAGGCGATACTCCGGCAGGGCACCATGTCTCCACTGGCGGATTTGACCCTCGTGGCGTGGGCGCTGGTCGAAGTCGGCGTGCGGGTGCGCGAGGGTGTTCAGGGCAAGGGCCGTCCTGACCGCGATCGCGCCACCCGCGTCCTGATTGTGATCGCGCTCGGCGCAGCGATCCTCGCGGCCCTTGGCGCGCGCTCGGTGGCGCCGACGCTGCGGATGCCGGAGCCGCTGCGGATGGCTGGAGTCGTCGTGATGTGTGTCGGGCTCGCCCTGCGGGTCTGGGCGATCGCGGCGCTGGGCGGCGCCTTTCGCACCACCGTCGAGGTCGAGCCCGGCCAGGCCGTCGTCTCCACTGGTCCCTTCAGGTGGATTCGCCACCCGTCCTACGCGGGGCTGCTGCTGATCGTCGCCGGCTTCGGCGCGGCCCTAGGGAACTGGTTGTCGCTGGCGGCATGCGTGGCTCTGCCCCTGCCGGCCATCGTGTGGCGCATCCATGTCGAGGAAGCCGAGCTCAACCGCGTCCTCGGCGACGCATACCGCACGTACCAGTCCGACAGGGCGCGCCTGATCCCAAGGCTTTGGTGAGCACGAGAACCGACTTCCGCTGGGAGCGAGACCGCCGGTACCCGTGACATATAAGCAGCGGCGACGGTGGCTCGCCCGCAGTGACCTTCGAGACCGCTCCGTTTCGCGCGAAGCGATAGCGTCGGCGCGGAGGCGTGCCTCGTGCTGTCGGGGTTCAGCGCGTACGGTCAGGTGGTGGCGGGGCGGGGCGCGGTGCGGGGTGATCCGATGATCGCGCCTATGTGGCGCGTGCGCCCGCCGAGCGCGGCCAGGCCGAAGGATGCGGCGATTCCGCCGACGAGGACGGCGGTGAACTTCAGCTCGGCCGGTAGCGGGCTGGGCTGTACGGCCAGGGCGAGCCCGACGAGCACGGGCGGGTGGATGATGAAGGCGCCGTAAGCCGCGGGCGCCATGCGCCGGGCGCGCGGGCCGAGGGTGTTGCGGCGGCGGCGGAAGTGCTGAACGACCCACAGCGAGACGCAGGTAGCCAGGACCGCCTCGTCAAGAGCCAGCGCGGCCGCCTGCCAGTGGCAGCCGCCCTCGAAGCGATGGTCGCCGCCGTCGGCGAAGAAGCCGCCCGCGAGCAGGAGCATCGGCAGCGCTAGGGCAGCCAGCGCGCCGGCGGCAGCGCAGCGCCGCGCCAGACCGGGCGCGAACGTCTCGAGCCAGTCGCGGCGTCCTGCCGCGACGCCGAGCGCAAAGAGGATCGCGTACTGCGGAAAGACCGAGAGCTGCAGGTGAAACTGCTCCGAGCCGAGCGGAAAGGCAAACCGCACGGCGAATGAGATCAGCGCCAGCGCGACGGCGACGGCGGCGACTTCGCCCGCGCGCAAGGGCTTCCGGGCGGGCACAGTCGCTTCCCGAGACAGCCGCCGCAGGAGGGCGTAGGCGAGCGAGAAGACCAGCAGCGCCTCGAGGAACCAGGTCGGGCCCGGCGCGAAATGCCATACCTGCCGACCGACGAACGGCCACAGCGCCTCATGGCCGTGCGCGTTGAAGCGGTAGTCGACGTACTCGAGGAAGGGGCTCACCAGAAGCGTGTAGCCGAGCAGCGGGAGGCCGAGCCGGGCGAGCCGCTCCCGCGCGAAGCGCGCCGCGCCCTTGCGCTCGAGCGACGGGCCGCTGAGCCGGCCGGCGATCAAGAAGAAGAGTCCGAGCCCGAACAGCCAGCCGACCCCAAGCACGAACGTGATCGCCGCCACCACAGCGCCGACCATCTCGTCGTAGGACTCCAGGTACCAGGAGCCGTCCAGCCCGTAGGTGATGGCCGCGTGCATGGCGATCACCCCCATGACCAACAGCACCTTGACGTTGTCGAGATATGCGAGTCGTGTCGTCATCACGTGCGGACTACGGCAGAGGGGCTACGTCCGGTTCCACGAACGCAGCGCGGGCGCGGTCGCTGAACAGGAGCTCGTGGCTGTAGTGGACGCTCAGCAGGTCGCGCCGTAGGAGCTCGGGATGTGCGTCCAGGAACGCCGAGAACGCGAGCGGCTCGCCGGCGACGGCTCGGCTGCCGACGAGCCGGGCCCATCCGACGGTCATCGTCTCGTGGTACTTGCGGGGTGCGCCGTGCGCTTCCGCGAACCCGCGGATGCGGCGGGCGCCGTCGACGGCGGCCTCGAGACCGCCACGGCGGGCATAGGCGAAAGCCACGCGCAAGTGGTCGCGGTGCGAGAACTCGTCGAGCGCGTGTGCCTCGAACCGGGCGAGAAACTCGTCGTCGCTAAGCGTCGAGTTCGTTTCGTGGGATGACATCTCATATCCCTTCGTCGAAGAACTATACGAAGACGAACTATACGGTCGCGAACGATATTATGCAAGTGCGACCCTGGCCTTGCAGGCGAGCGAACGCTGGCGTCCAGCAGCGAAGCGCTAGGCGTCGGGCAGCTCGTCGAGCGCGCGAAGGACGTCGAAGAAGCCCTTGGCGGAGCGCTGGGAAACGCCTCGTAGGACTCGTTCTTCCAGGTCGCGGAAGGTCTGGTCGACCCCCTTCGCCGCGGTCGCGCCGGTATCCGTGAGCGCGACAGTGAACGAGCGCCGATCGTGCGGATTGAGGCGGCGCTCGACTAGCCCGCGCCGCTCCAGACGATCGAGTACGCCGGTCAGCGTGGAGGCCCGCTGTCCCGTCGCTGCCTGAAGCTCCGCGATCGTCCGCACGGCCCCGGGCTCGAGCTGGGCCAGGGCATTGACCTCGCCGTGACTAAGGCCGAGATCCTCGAGCTCCAGCGCCAAGTGCTCGAGCACGCGATGGGTCGTTGCCTCCAAGGCGGCAATCAGATTCGGTGGAGCCGGCATACCGGTATCGAATCCTACGATACCCGATAATTCGGAATCGAATTACACACTAGTCTGGCGGCCGCTAGTGACCGCGCCGCACGATCAGCATGGCTCCAAGAATTCCGCTTCCCACAGTTGCGCTTTCGCGTGATGGCGATAGCCGCGCGCCATCCCGGCCTAGCTTGACAAGAGTGTCGCTTGCCCATGCTTCCAACACTCTCGCCGGCGCGACTCCTTTGGCCACAAAGCACTCGCGTCGACGAGCACGCCGCGGATGCTCGCTCGGGACGAGCACTGGTCGTCTCGAGGCACGGGATCTGGGCTTGGCCAGACGCTTGGTTTCTCCGGGATG
>JBKPND010000016.1:0-17095 GCA_046732465.1 Actinomycetota bacterium | reverse complement strand
CAGCGCAACGCCGCCACCCGGGACGATCCCCTCCTCGAGCGCCGCACGAGTCGCCTGCAGGGCGTCCTCGACGCGGTGCTTCTTCTCCTTCATCTCGGTCTCGGTGGCCGCACCGACCTTGACGACCGCGACGCCGCCGGCCAGCTTGGCCAGCCGCTCCTGCAGCTTCTCGCGGTCGAAGTCGGAGTCGGTCGTCTCGACCTCGGACTTGATCTGCTTGATGCGGCCCTTGATCTGCTCGGAGTCGCCGGCGCCGTCGATGATCGTGGTGTTGTCCTTACCCACGACGACCCGACGCGCCTTGCCGAGCTGGTCGAGCTGGGTGTTCTCCAGCTTCAGGCCCATCTCCTCGGTGATCACCTCGCCGCCGGTGAGGATGCCGATGTCCTCCAGCATCCGCTTGCGGCGGTCACCGAAGCCGGGGGCCTTGACGGCCACGCCGGTGAAGGTGCCCCGCAGCTTGTTCACCACCAGGGTCGCGAGGGTCTCGCCCTCGACGTCCTCGGCGATGATCAGCAGCGACTTGCCGCCCTGCATTACCTGCTCCAGGACCGGCAGGATGTCGCGCACCGAGCCGATCTTCTGGTTGGCGATCAGGATGTACGCATCATCGAGAACGGCCTCCATGCGGTCCTGGTCGGTGACCATGTAGGGCGAGATGTAGCCCTTGTCGAACTGCATGCCCTCGGTGAACTCGAGCTCCATACCGAAGGTCTGACCCTCCTCGACGTTCACCACGCCGTCCTTGCCCACCTTGTCGATGGCGTCGGCGATGATGTTGCCGATCTCGTCGTCGGCCGCCGAGATCGCGGCGACGCGGGCGATCTGCTCCTTGCCCGCGATCTCCTTGGACTGCTTCTCGCGGAGGTTCTCGACCACCTCGTCCACAGCCTTCTCGATGCCACGGCGCAGCCCGAGCGGGTTGGCGCCTGCGGCCACGTTCTTGAGACCGTGGCGGACGATGGTCTGGGCGAGCAGAGTCGCCGTGGTCGTGCCGTCGCCGGCGACGTCATTGGTGGCGGTGGCCACCTCACGCACCAGCTGCGCACCCTGGTTCTCGAAGACGTCCTCGACCTCGATCTCTCGAGCGATCGTGACGCCGTCGTTGGTGATGGTGGGCGCTCCGAACTTCTTGTCGAGGACCACGTAGCGACCCTTCGGACCGAGCGTCACCTTGACCGCGTTGGCCACGGCGTCGACCCCGTCCTGCAGGGCGCCTCGCGCGTCCTCGTCGTACTTCAGCTCCTTGTGAGCCATGTGTGTGCTTCCTCCTTCCTAAGTTCTCTCGGTTAGCCGACCTTTGCGAGTACGTCCGACTCGCGCAGGACGAGCAGCTCGTCCCCGTCGACGGTGATCTCGGTGCCTCCGTACTTGGAGTAGAGGACCTCGTCGCCCTCGCTCACGTCGAGGGGGCGGCGCGAGCCGTCCTCCTTGACCTCTCCGTCGCCGACAGCGAGCACCTTGCCCTTCTGCGGCTTTTCCTTCGCGGTGTCGGGGAGGACGATCCCGCTAGCGGTCGTCTCCTCCTCCTCGACCGCCTGAACAATCAGGCGGTCGCCAAGCGGCTTGAGCTTCATCGGCATTCCTCCTGGGTCGATAGGCGATTGGGAAGCTTGTGCGAACTTTGGCACTCTCGATAGGAGAGTGCCAGCCGCGTTGATTGTAGCCAGAGGCGGGCCTCGGCCCAAGCTCGGCTGGCGCTCGGGCTAATCGAGTGCCAGGAGCCTTGCGCCGAGCAGCCTCGCCAGGCCCCGGCCGCCGTTTCGCATCACGTAATCGTGGTTCACGGCGAAGACCGGGCGGGCGACTGGAGCGAGCAGATTCATCCAGGCCCGCGTCGTGTGCACATTCCACTCATAGAGGGCCGCGGTCACGCCGTCCCGCTCGAAGAGCCGCCAGCGGCCCAGGCCGGCGAGCTCGCCGGAGGCGTCTCCCTCCAACAGGTGAGGCCGCTCGACCCTCGTGGTGCGGACGAAGAACTCGAGCCGGTAGGGGAGCTTCGACTTCCAGACGTAGCGGCCATACTGCCCGACGCCGGTCTCATCGCCCTCTTCCAGCTTCTCGGCCTCCAGGACGCCCTTCCACCATTCGGGCCAGCTCTCGGACTCGTAGATCGCATCCCAGACGCGCTCGCGATCCGCCTGCAGCAGCCAGGTGGTCAGGAACCGGTACTCGGCCATCGCTTCGAATCTACGAGCCGGAGAGCCGCCCGGTTCAGTTGCGGGACGGCGATTCGCCGTTACCGAACTGGGTCGAGGGGCGCTCGACGATCTGCGAGAAGCGGATCACGGTGACCGTGTCCTCCTCGGAGATCGGCCGGGTGTAGATCTTCTGCAGGAAGTCCACGGTCTCGTCGCGGCGGCGGAACTCCGGGTTGTCGTGCTCGACGTCGCGGGGTGAGAGCTCCTCGACCTTCTTCACCTCCACATCGTCGATCACGGCGGCGAAGATCTTCTCCCGCGGCTGGTGGCGGTAGCCGATCGTGATCCAGACGACCTGGCCGCGCTTGTACTTGCGGGACTTGTCCCCGAGGCGGATCGTGGCGGTCTTGCGGCCGCTGCGCAGCTGATCGACGAAGACCGGCGAGTAGAAGTTGAGGACGTAAAGAGCGGAATTCACGGCGCCGAGCCTACTTCAGTCCGGCGCGGTGAAGCCCTCGGCGCCGATCAGGGGGACGAACCGACAGGGGCCGATCGTCTCCTGGCGGAGTTCGCCGTTCTCGCGGATGAAGGCCGTGAGCAGGTCGGCCGACCCTGTCGCGATCGGGACGACCAGCCGGCCATCGGTCGCAAGCTCGGCGAGCATGCTGTGCGGGGCCTCCGGCGAGGCCGCGTGGACGGCGATCGCGTCGTATGGCGCGCCCTCGGGATGGCCGCGGCTGCCATCACCGACGATGACCTCGACGTTGTCGACGCCGAGCTCCTCGAGCCGCTCGCGGGCCCACTGTCCGAGCTCGGGTACGCGTTCGATGCTCACCACGTGCTCCGCCAGCTGCGAGAGCACCGCAGCCGAGTAGCCCGACCCGGTGCCGATCTCGAGCACCTTCTCGCCCCCTTTCAAGGCGAGGGCCTGGCAGATCGCCGCGACCACCCACGGCTGGGAGATCGTCTGCTCGTGGCCGATCGGCAGCGCCGAGTCGTTGTACGCGCTCCGGCGCACGTCCGCCGGGACGAAGTGCTCGCGAGGCACCGAGCCCATCGCGGCGAGGACCCGCTCGTCCGAGATACCGCGCCGGCGCAATTGGCGCTCCACCATCGATGCCCGCAGCTCGGCGAATTCGGGGTCGCCGCGGAGGCTCAAAGGATCAAAAGATGTAGGCGTCGAGCCGCTCGGGCTCGATCACGGTGACCCGGCCGCGACCGACCTGGACCACACCCGCCCGCTCCAGCGTGGCGAGGAAGCGGCTGACGCTCTCGCGAGAGGTCCCCGCCATCTGTGCGAGGTCCGACTGGCGCAGCCGGATCGTCACACCGTCCTTGACGATCGGCGTGATCGCCTCCTCGGCGAGCAGCTGGTTGAGGACGCCGGCGACCCGGCTGGGAACGGTCTGGAACGACTGGCGGGCTATCCGCTCATTCGCCTCGCGCAGGCGGCGTGTGAGGGCCACGACGAGCTTCTCCGCCATCTCGGGGTGGGAGCGGATCAGGCTGCGCATGTCGGTCGCGGGCAGGGCCAGGAGCTCGGTGTTCTCCGCAGCCTCCACGCTGGCCGAGCGGCGCTCCCCGTCGAGCATCGCCAGCTCGCCGAAGATCGCGCCCGGCCCGAGGGTCGCCAGCGTGATCACCCGGCCGTCGGAATGCTGGCGAGTGACGCGGCAGCTGCCCTGGCTGACGATGTAGCAGGCGTCCCCGGGGTCGCCCTCGTGGAAGACCCTCGTCTCGCGCGGGTAGCTGCGCGGGATCGCAACCTGGGCGACCCGGTCGAGCTCCTCGGGCGAGAGCTCCGAGAACAACGGCACCCTTCCGAGGAGCTCGACGATCTGCTCTCTCGCTCCGCTCTCCATTACCCAGTCCTGATTATCGCGGGTTCAGTCCGTTTGACAGCCCGGACACCAGTAGGTCGTTCGTGCAGCGTCCCCCTGGGCCTGCGAGCGGATCCGGGTGCCGCACCGCGGACAGGGCTGTCCCGACCGCCGGTAGACCTGTTTGGGCTGGCGTCCGGTCTTCACCGCCTCGAGCATCAGACCGCGCGTCGCCGTGAGCACGTCCTCGAGCTGATCGTCGCTGACCTCCTCGAGGCGCCGGTGCGGATCAAGCTGCGCAGCCCAGCAGCCCTCCGACTTGAAGATGTTCCCGATGCCCGCGATCAGGCGCTGTCCGAGCAGCGCCGCGCCGAGCTCGATTTGCGGATTAGCCCCGCGCATCCTTGCGATCGCGGCCGCTGGCTCGAAGTCCTCGGCGAGGATGTCGGGGCCGAGGCGCACGAGGCGCGGTTCCCGAAGGAGGCGTCCACGCCTGCCGATCCGCATGAAGGATCCTCCGAAGTTGACGGCCTCGGCGTCGTCGGAGGCAAGCGCGATCCACGCCTGCGAGGCGGGGCGGCTCCAGCGCTCTCCTCGCCGGTAGACATGCCAGCCGCCGCGCATGCCGAGGTGGCTGTGGAGCATAAGGTCGTCAGCGAAATACAGCAGCAGGTGTTTGCCGCGGCTCTCGACCCGTTCAAGCACCAGGCCGTCGATGGAGGACGGCGCGAGGCCCTCCGGCCGGCGCGGTCCCGGCGTCCGCACCGAGATGCGTTCGCCGGCGAGGGCGCCGTCGATCCTCCGAGCCATCCGCAGGACCGAGTCGCCCTCGGCCATCTACGCGACCAGGCGGCGCGGCTGCCGGCGGAAGCCCGCCTCGATCAGCGCAGCCTCCATGCCGGAGCCGATCACGGGCTCGCCGTCGACCCGCTCGATCGCCAGCTTTTCGATCTGGTCGGCTTGCGCTGCCTCCGCGAGCGCCCCGAGGCACTGGATGAACTCGCCGTCGGCGAGCTTCTCGAGGCGGAGGATTCCCTTGCCGCCGCGCTCGACGTAGAGCAGCGGCTCGCCGTCCCGCAGCAGCACGTAGGCGCCGGCCGTCCGGGCGGGACGCCGCTGGCCCTCGAGCTTCGGCCAGGAGAGCGTCGCTCCATACGGATTGGCCGGATCGGTCGCCGCGAGGACCTGCAGCGAGCCCTCGGCCCGCGGCAGGCTGCGCAGCCGCTCGACGGCGCCCGGCAGTGCGAACTGGGCGCCACCAAGGCCCTCGACGAAATAGCCGCGCCGCGCGGTCCCCAGCAGCTCCAGGTTCTGGAGCTCGCCGTAGATCGAGGCGAAGCCGCCGGGGATGCCCTCGGCGATCGCGGTCTCGCGGGTGACGATGCCGTGGCGCTCGAGCATCAGCTCCGCCAGGGCGCGCATCCGTGGCCCGGCGGAGGGAGCATCGGCGAAGAGCGGCGCGGTGAGCGACCAGCGGCCGAGCACCGTCCCCGATGCGGCGGCGCGACGGCGCGCGAACCGACGGCCGCCACGCTCGCTGCGCTGGGCCGCGCGGAGGCGGGGAGCTCGCAATGGAGCGAAGGCGTCATTGGTCACTTCGCCGGACCAGGCCAGATCCCACAGCGCCTCGTGGAGCTCCTCGGCAGAGCCGTCGAGCTCCAGCAGGTCGAGCCAGAAGCACGGGCCCTGTGTGAGCCGCTCGCGGATCGCCTCGTGGATCTCACCCTCGGGTCGATCGAGCTTTGCGTTCCCGGGCGGTGGCCCGGCGAGCCTGATGTCCTCGCGGAAGTAGAGGGCGACCTTGCCGTCGTTGCGGCCGAGGGCTCCCGCCCCGACCCAGACCAGCTCGCCGCTCGTGCAGAGCTCATCCAGCCACGTCGGGCTGTACTCGCCGAGCCTCCGAGGAAGCACGGCGCGCTCCCAGGTCTTGGGGGTGAGGGCGACCCCCTGAAGCGGTACCAGCGCCTCCCGGAGGCGGTCGGGACCGGCGCCGGCTCGCCCGTGGGCGTCGACGTTCTGCCAACTGGGCAGGAAGCGAGCCAGCTCGCGCTGGTCGGTCGCCTCGACCTCCTGGCGCAGTCGCGCGAGGCTGGCCCGGCGGAGTCGCCGCAGCACGTCCGACTCGCACCACTCGCGCGATGTGCCGCCGGGAAGCAGCTCTCCGCGAACGACCTCCCCGGAGCGCTCGAGCTCCTTGAGCGCGGAGCTCGGATCGACGCCGTAGCGCTCAGCGAGCTGGCGGGTGGGGAAGGGGACGTGGGTCGCGGCATAGCGCCTGACGACCGAGACCAGGGCGTCCTCGACGGGCTCCAGGAAGCTTTCCGGCAGGCCGGCCGGGGGCGGCACGCCGAGCGCGTCGCGATAGAGGCCGGCGTCCTCGGCGGCGATGTAGCGCTCCTCGCCGGCGATGCGCACGACCGCGGCGCGGCGCTCCTTGACCAGCTTCTCGAGCATCGACTTGGCGGAGTAGCCCTCCTCCACACGCTGCTGGCACTCATCCTCGGTCAAGTCCCCAAGACGGCGGAGGATCTGCTGGAAGCCGTCGCGGTCCTTCGCCTTGCCCGCCTCGGTCAGATGCTGGAGCTGCTCGGCGACCTCCTCCAGCGCCTCCGGATCGATCAGCTCCCGCAGCTCCTCCTGGCCGAGCAGCTCCGCGAGCAGGTCGCGGTCCAGGGCGAGGGCGGCCGCGCGGCGCTCCGCGTTCGGAGTGTCGCCCTCGTACATGTAGGTGGCGACGTAGTCGAAGAGCAGCGAGGAGGCGAATGGTGAGGCCGTCGGGGTCTCGACCTCGACCATCGTGATCTTGCGCGAGTGCAGGTCGCGAAGCAGGTCCTTCAGGGAGGGCAGGTCGAGGACGTCGCGCATCACCTCGCGGTAGGTCTCGAGGATCACCGGGAAGCGGGGGAAGTCGCGGGCGACCTCGAGCAGGCTCTGGGACTTCAGCCGCTGCTGCCAGAGCGGCGTGCGCTTGCCGGGCCAGGCCCGCGGGATGAGCAGGGACCGGGCGGCGTTCTCGCGGAAGCGTGCGCCGAAGAGGGCCGACCCGGAGAGCTCGCGGATCACCAGATCCTCGATCTCGTCGGGCTCGATCATCACCAGGTCCGCGGGCGGCGGCTCGTCCGCGTCGGGCAGATGGATGACGATCCCGTCGTCGGACCAGATCGCGTCCGCCTCCAGGTCCTGGTCGTCGCGGATCTTGGCCGAGAGAGCGAGGCCCCAGGCGGCATGAACCCGGCCGCCCCACGGGGAGAGGACGCAGAGGCGCCAGTCGCCGATCTCATCCCTGAAGCGCTCGACCACGATCGCCTCGTCGGAGGGGACGACCCGGGTCGCGGCCTGCTGCTCGGTCAGGTAGTTGACGAGGTTCTGGGCAGCCAGCTTGTCGAGATCGTTCTCCTTCGCGAGCTTCTTCGGGTCGGCGTTGACCGCCTCCCGGGAGAAGGCCCCGATCGCCTTGCCGAGCTCAGCCGGGCGGCCGATCCCGTCGCCGCGCCAGAAGGGGACGGCGCCCGGGGTACCCGGGGCCGGGGTGACGATCACCCGGTCGCGGGTGATCTCCTCGATCCGCCACGTGCTGGCGCCGAGTAGGAAGGTCTGGCCGGGCCGCGCCTCGTAGACCATCTCCTCGTCGAGCTCGCCGACGCGGCGGCCGTCGGGCAGATGGACGCCGTAGAGGCCGCGGTCGGGAATCGTCCCGGCGTTGGCGACGGCGAGCTGCCGGGCGCCGGGGCGGCCGCGCATCTTCCCCTTCGTGCGGTCCCAGACGATCCGAGGCCGCAACTCGGCGAAGCGCTCCGACGGGTAGCGGCCATCGAGCATGTCGAGCACGTTCTCGAGCTGCTCGCGGGAGAGCTCGGCGAAGGGCTGGGCCGAGCGAACCAGCTTCTCGACGTCGTCGATCTCCCACTCGTCGAGCGCCGCCATCGAGACCAAGTGCTGGGCGAGGACGTCGAGCGGGTTCTGGGGGATGACGGTCTCCTCGATCTCCCCGGTTCGCATGCGGCGCGCGACGACGGCGCACTCGAGCAGGTCGGCCCTGAACTTCGGGAAGATCCGCCCTCTCGAGACCTCGCCCAGGGTGTGGCCGGCGCGGCCGACCCGCTGCAGGCCGCGCGTCACCGACTTCGGGGACTCGACCTGGATCACCAGGTCGACCGCGCCCATGTCGATGCCGAGCTCCAGCGAGGAGGTTGCGACCAGGCAGGGAAGCTCGCCCGACTTGAGCAGCTCCTCGACCAGCGCCCGCTCCTCGTGGCTCAGCGAGCCGTGGTGGGCGCGGGCGATCTCAGGCGGTGCCTTGTCTCCATTCTTGGCATTGCCGGCGTGCTCGGTGGCCGGCAGCTCCTCCTCGAGCTCGTCGTTGTGCATCTCGTTGAGGCGTTTGGCGATCCGCTCCGCAGCTCGGCGGTTGTTGACGAAGACGATGGTCGAGTTGTGCTCGCGCACCAGGCGGAGCAGCTCGGGGTAGATCGCGGGCCAGATCGAGCGGGTGTTGGTGGCGGGATCGAGCGAGGCCTCGATCGGCCCTGGGTCGATCCGCTCGGGTGAATGCGAGGGCGCGCGTGAGCGCGACCCGTTTGATGTTTCCTGGTGCGGTGTCTTGCCGGTGTCGGCGCCGTCGCGCCGCTTGTTGTCGAGCGGGCTCGGCTCGACCATGTCCTCGACCGGCACGACGATCTCCAGGTCCAGCTTCTTCGGCTCGGATGCATCGACGACCTCGCATTCGCGACCGTTGCCGACCAGGAAGTCACCGATCCGCTCCAGCGGCCGCTGGGTCGCGGAGAGCCCGATTCGCTGGATCGGCCGGCGGGCGGTCTCGGGATCGTCGGTCAATGCGGGCTGGTCGGCAGCTTGGCCGGCGAGGTGCTCCAGGCGCTCCAGCGTCAAGGCGAGGTGTGAGCCCCTCTTCGACGGGGCCACGGCGTGGATCTCGTCGACGATCACCGCCTCGACGCCGGTGAGGATCTCCCGCGCCTGCGAGCTGATCATCAGATAGAGCGACTCGGGGGTGGTGATCAGGATGTCCGGCGGCTCTCGGCGCATCGCCCGCCGCTCGGACTGGGGCGTGTCTCCGGTGCGCAGAGCGACCGAGATGGGAGCGCCGATCCCCTGAAGCGGCGCGCGCAGGTTGCGCTCGATGTCGTAGGAGAGCGCCTTGAGCGGCGAGACGTAGACGATCCGCACGCCCGACCCGAGCCTCTCGGGCTCGCGAGCGAGGCGATCGATGCCCCAGAGGAAGGCCGCCAGCGTCTTTCCCGAGCCCGTCGGGGCGCAGATCAGGGTGTGCGTCCCCGAGGCGATCGCGGGCCAGCCGGCCGCCTGGGCGGGCGTGGGCGCCTCGAATGACGCCTGAAACCACTTCCTGACCGGCTCGGAGAAGGGCTCCAGGGGTGACTTCTGGGTCGCGGACGTACTCATGGCCAACCTACTGACCTTACCGATCGGCTCACCCGGGCCCGATCGGATATGAAGACGTCAGTGGCCCAGGTCGTGCTGTTCCATCACGCGCAGGGACTACGCCCCGACGTCGTCGCCTGGGCCAACTCGCTGCGCGAGGCCGGACACGAGGTCCGGATCCCCGACCTGTACGACGGCGTCACCTTCGAGCGGCTCGACGACGGAATCGCTCATCGAGACGAGCTCGGCATCCCGGCGCTGATCCAGAAGGCGGGCGAGTTCCTGGAGGGGCTGCCCGAGGACCTGGTCTACGCGGGCTTCTCGATGGGGGCGTCGACGGCCCACTACTTCGCGGTCACCCGCCCGGGAGCGCGCGGAGCCTTGCTCATGCACGGCACAGCGCCGCCGCAGACGCTCGGCGGCGCAGAGTGGCCGAGCGGGGCGCCCGCGCAGCTGCACTACGCGGAAGGGGACCCCTACCTCGATACCGACAACATCGAGGCGTTCGAGCAGTCGGTGCGCGGGGTGGGCGCGCCGCTCGAGGTGTTCACGTACCCCGGCGACAGGCACCTCTTTGCCGATCCGGAAGGGCCGGACTACGACGAGGCGTCAGCCAAGCTGATGCTCGAGCGCGAGCTGGACTTCCTCGCGAAGCTGTAGATGGCGCGTTTGTCCGGATATACCGGACAAACGCGCCAATCAAGCGATTTCGGTCTAGGCGCTAGCCCTCCGCGCCGGCGGGTGCGACCCGCTCGACGTCGAGCCGCGGCAGTCGCTTCTCGAGCCAGTTCGGAATCCACCAGTTCCACTTGCCGAGCAGCTGCATCACCGCCGGCACGAGGACCATGCGGACGATCGTGGCGTCTAGGAAGACCGCCGCCGCGAGCCCGATCCCGAACAGCTTCAGGAACACCTCGTTCGAGGTGACGAAGGAGAGGAAGACGACGACCATGATGGCCGCGGCCGCGGTGATCACGCGGGCCGTCTTCGCCAGGCCGTCGGCGACTGCCCGGCTCGTATTCCCGTCCTTCAGATACTCCTCGCGAATCCGCGAGATCAGGAAGACCTCGTAGTCCATCGAGAGGCCGAAGAGGATCGCGAACATCATCACCGGCATGAATGGCGCGATCGGCACCTCGTGGTCGATCCCGATCAGGTTGCTGAGACCGCCGCCGTTGGCTGCGAGGGTCATCACGCCATACGCGGCACTCACTGACAGCAGGTTCATGATCCCCGCCTTCAGTGAGATCAGCGGCGAGTGGAAGGCGACGAGCAACAGCAGGAACGAGAGCCCGAGCACGCCGGCGATGAACAGCGGCATGCGACCAGTCATGTAGGTGCTCTGATCCTCGAGCGCCGCAGTCACGCCGCCGATTTGGACGTCTATCCCCGTGCCGTTGAATTGGCCCGGCACGACGTCGTTGCGCAGGTGCTTCACGAGGTCCTCGGTGGCCTCGTCCTGTGGCGAGGTCTTCGGGATCACGGTGATCAGGGCAGCGTCACCCGCCTGGTTGATCCGGGGCGGCACGACGAACGCCACGTCTGGCGTGCTCCGCAGAGTGTTCGCGAAGTCGTTGATTTCCGACTTCGCCTCAGGCGTTGATGGCATCGAGGCCGCGATCTGGATCGGGCCATTCGTGCCGGGCCCGAAGCCCTCGGTGTTCAGGTCATAGGCCTGACGCGTCCTCGAGTCGGGCGGGTCGTTGCCCGCGTCCGGGAAGCCGAGACGCATCCCCAGGGCCGGCGCCGCCAGCGCCAGCAGGACAAGCAGCGCCCCGATTGCGAAGGGCCACGGCCGACGCTGCACCATGTGGCTCCACCGCGCCGCTGGGGATTCGCCGCCTCGCTCCCGCTGCCGCTCCGCCTCGTCCGCCCTCTTCAGGGAGCGGCCGAGTAGCGGGATGCGGAGCTTGTCGACCCTCGGGCCGAGGTACGAGAGGAAGGCGGGCAGGAGCGTGATGGAGGCGAACATCACGGTGAGCACCGCCAGCGACGTGGCGATCGCGACGCCGTACATGTAGCTCAGCCCAGTCAGCATCAGCCCAAGGACCGCGATCACCACCGTGAGCCCGGCGATGATCACGCTGCGGCCCGCGGTCGTGACGGCCTCGACGACGGCATCGTGGCGATCCTTGCCCTCCCGCATGGCCGAGCGGAATCGGGTGAGGACGAGCAGCGCATAGTCGATCCCGACGCCGATTCCGATCAGGCCGGAGACCGCGGTGGTCCAGTCGGGCACGTCGATCACGTTGGACAGCAGCGGGATGAGTCCGGCTGAGGAGATTCCCAGGCCGACGAGGGCGATCCCGAGCGGCAGGCCCGCCGCTACGACCGAGCCGAAGGCGATCAGCAGGACGATCGCGGCGCCGAGGAAGCCGAAGCCCTCAGGGCTCGACTGGCTCTGGACGGAGTAGATGGGATCTCCGCCGAGCTCGATCTGTAGACCGCCACCCTCATTCGCGTCAGCCGCGTCCACGATCTTCCTGGCGTCGTCGTCCTTGAAATCCCATCCCGGAACCGTCATCGGGAGGGTGGTCGCCGCGATCTCGCCGTTGTCTGAGACCCGGATCGGAGTGTGCGGCGAGATGTTGTTGACCTTCTCGGCTTCGGCGAGGAACGCGTTGATCCGCTGCTCGGCCTGCGGGCTTGTCGCCCCGGCCGGGTCCTTCCAGACGACGAAGATCTCCTGGCCCGAGTAGCCGGCGAAGCGCTGTTCGGTGATGTCGCTTGCCGCCTTCGACTCCGAGCCCGGCGTGTCGTAATCGGCCGAGAACTCGCCCGCGAGCGCGGAGCCGACTCCGATGATCGCGACCATGGCTACGAGCCAGAGCAGCACGACTCGGCCGCGGCGGCGATAGGCGATGTCAGCGAGACGAGTTAGACGACGGGTCATCCGGACGTTCCCCCTTCTTTAGAGCTCGCTCCCGAGCTCGGATCGATTCGAAGTGTGCGTTTTAGCAATCCACATTCGTCACGTTGTTATCGAAACATGCTCAATTCGCTGTTTCGCGTCTGCGAGCTCCGTCACTTAGACGTGGCTCAGTTCATAGACGTGACACGGCCCAAAAACTCATCGCTTCGGGGTACGGCACCCTTCCAGGAGGAAAACAGCGCGACCGGCCCCGGTCCAATACGAGTTACGGGGCTGGTGATAGGCGGTGCCTATCACCACGGCTGCCCACAGCGCCACGGTTAGGAGGCGACCTCGGCCAGGCGCGGCGCCCCTCGATCGCGCTCGGACAGGATGGGGTCCGAGACCGGCCAGTGGACCGCGACCTCCGGGTCATCCCAGGCGATGCCCGTCTCGAGGTCGGGGTCGTAGTAGGTCGAGACCCGATAGAGCACGTCCGCGGAGTCGGAGAGCACGCAGAAGCCGTGCCCGAAGCCGTCGGGAATGAGGAGTTGCCGGTGGGTGACGTCGTCGAGCTCGTAGCCCTCCCAGCGCTTGTAGGTCGGCGAGTCCGGTCGAAGGTCGACCGCGACGTCGAAGATCGCACCTCGCGCGCAGCGGACCAGCTTCACCTGCCCGCGCTGCATGTGGATCCCGCGCAGCACGCGCTCGCTGGAGCGGCTGTGGTTCTCCTGCACGAACTCGATGTCGATGCCGAGCGAGGCGAACTCGCCGGCGCGGAAGGTCTCGACGAAGAAGCCCCGCTCGTCGCCGTGGACGTCGGGCTCGATCAGCAAGACGCCGTTGATCTCGGTGGGCAGGCGCCGGAAGCTCATTGATTCAGCGCCTTCCCGTACTGGCGCTCGTAGTACTCGCGGTAGTCGCCCGACCGGATCGGCTCCCACCACCACTGGTTCTCGCGGTACCAGCTCACGGTCCGCTCGATGCCCTCGTCGAAGCCGACCGCGGCCTTCCAGCCCAGCGCCTCGAGCCGCGCCGCGGAGAGCGAGTAGCGGCGGTCGTGACCGGGCCGGTCCTTGACGTATTCGATCAATGACTCGTCGCGGTCGGTCAGGGCCAGGATCCGCCTGACCACGTCGAGGTTGGGCAGCTCGTCCGGGCCGCCCACGTTGTAGACCTGCCCCGGCTCGCCCCGCTCGAGGACCGCATCGACGGCCGCGCAGCAGTCCCCGACGTAGAGCCAGTTGCGCACCTGCATGCCGTCGCCGTAGACCGGCAGTGCGTCGCTGGCGAGCGCGTTCAGGATGCACAGGGGGATCAGCTTCTCGGGATGCTGGCGAGGCCCGTAGTTGTTGGAGGCACGGATGATCAGCGCCTCGGAGTCATAGGTCCGGGCGAAGGCCGAGACCAGCAGATCGCCGCCGGCCTTCGAGGCCGAGTAGGGGGAGGAGGGGTTGAGCGGTGACTCCTCGCTCGCGGTGCCGAGCTCGAAGTCCCCGTAGACCTCGTCTGTTGACACCTGCAGGTGGCGCACCCCCGCATCGCGCGCGGCCTCAAGCAGGACGTAGGTGCCGTAGACGTCGGTGGTGATGAACTCGCCGGGCGTCTCGATGGAACGGTCCACGTGGGACTCCGCCGCGAAGTTGACCACTGCGTCGCAGTTCTCGACGGCGCCCCTGACCGCGTCACGATCCGCGATGTCGGCCTCGACCAGCTCCCAGCGGTCCTCAGGCAGCCCGTCGAGGTTCTCGCGGCGGCCGGCGTAGGTCAGCTTGTCGAGGACCCGGACCGAGTCATCCGGATGCTCGTCCAGGCGGTGCCCGACGTAGTTCGAGCCGATGAACCCCGCCCCGCCCGCGACCAGGAGCCTCATGCGGCGTCCGCCCCTTTGTCCTCTCCCTTGTCCGTCTCCTCAGACCCGTCCTCCCAGGTCACTTCCTCGAGGGGAAGCTCGCTCTCACCCGTGATCTCCTCGCCGTCCGCCTGACGCTCCTCGCGCTCCCGGCGGGTCCAGTCGAGCATCGGCTGGCGCTTGGAGGCGCTCGATCGCTGTCTGACGGGTGCGCGCTCCGCCTCCACCTGATCGCGCCGCGCCAGGTAGTCGGAGAGGCCGCGCTGCCAGGGCGGCAGCTCGATCGGGGCGGAGCGCCGGCTGACGAGCACCGAGTTGGCCGGTCGCTTCGCGGGTCGCTCCATCATGTCGGTGGTCGACGCCATCACCCGCGTGACGACCTCGGACTGCCGGAAGATCTCCATCGCGAACTCGTACCAGGAGCAGCTGCCCCCGCCCGCCATGTGGTGGATCCCGAAGGCGGCGCTGTCGACCAGCCGCAGCAGCCCGACCGCGAGGTGCCCCGTGTAGGTGGGGCAGCCGACCTGATCGTGGACTACGACGACGGGACCGCCGCCCTCACCCAGGCGCAGCATCGTCTCCACGAAGTTGCCGCCGCGCGGGCCGAATAGCCACGAGGTCCGGACGATGAAGCTCTGCCCGTTGACCAGGGCGGTGGCCCGCTCTCCCGCGAGCTTGGTGCGGCCGTAGGCGTTGATCGGGTCGGGGTCATCCGACTCCCCGTAGGGCCCTCCCTCGCCATTGAAGACGTAATCGGTGGAGGGGTAGATCACCTTGGCGTGGACCTTGGCGGCGGCGTCGGCGACGAAGCCGGCGCCCTGCCCGTTGACCAGCGAGGCGTCGTGCTCCGACTCCTCAGCGCCGTCGACGTTGGTCCACGCCGCGCAGTTGATCACCGCGCCGGGCCGCTCGCTGGTGATCATGCGCTCGACCCTCGCCGGGTCGGTGACATCGAGATCGTCATGGCTCAGCGCGATGACCTGGTGGCGCATGTCACCGGCGACGCGGACCACGTCGTGGCCCAGCATCCCGTTGGCTCCGGTGACCAGGACCCTCATGGGATCGAGATGTCCGCGTTGTCCCCGACCAGGAAGCGCAGCGTCTTCGGCATGCCCTCGCTTCGGGAGAGGCTGACGTTCTTGCCGAGCAGGCTCGCCTCCATCCGCGCGTGCAGGTTGCGGATGCTCGAACCCGCCAGCACGATCGAGTGCTCGACCTCGGATCCGGTGATCACCACGTCGTGATCGATCGCCGTGTACGGTCCGATGTAGGAGTCGGTGAGCTGGGCACCGGTCCCGATGATCGCCGGTCCGCGGACCACCGTTCGCTCCAGCTTCGCCCCCTTCTCGATCGCCACGCGGCCCTCGACGCGGGACTCTGAGTCCAGCTCGCCATCGATCCGCGGCACGATGTCCTCGAGGACCAGGCGATTCGCCTCCAGCATGTCCTCCAGTTTCCCGGTGTCCTTCCACCAGCCCTTGACGACGTGCGGCTCGACGCGGCGATCGGACTCGATCAGGGTGTCGATCGCGTCGGTGATCTCCAGCTCCCCGCGGCCGGACGGCTCGATTGAGTGGGCCGCCTCGAAGATCGCCGGAGTGAACATGTAGACGCCGACGAGAGCCAGGTCGCTCGGCGGGTCCTTGGGCTTCTCGACCAAGCGAACAACGCGATCGCCGTTCAGCTCAGCCACGCCGTAGGACGAGGGATCGTCCACGCGGGTGAGCAGGATCAGCGCGTCGGGCCCGGAGCTGCGGAAGACCTCGACGAGATCGGTGATGCCGTTACGGAGCAGGTTGTCGCCGAGGTACATCACGAACGGGCTCTGTCCGAGGTAGCCCTCGGCGGTGAGCAGCGCGTGGGCCAGTCCGAGCGGAGCGTCCTGCTCGATATAGGTGATCTCCGCGCCGAAATCAGAGCCGTCGCCTGCGGCCCGCTTGATCTCCTCGCCCGTCTCGGGGGCGATGATCACGCCGATCTCCTTGATGCCGGCCTCCACCAGCGCCTCGATGCCGTAGAAGAGCACCGGCTTGTTGGCCACCGGCACGAGCTGCTTGGCGGAGGTGTGGGTGATCGGCCGCAGGCGGGTTCCCGCACCCCCGGAGAGGATCAGCCCTTTCAAATCTTCCATGCGCGGGGGAGGCTAACGCCGCCCCCGCGAATGGGAGTTGTCAGGCTCGCCTATACGGCGGACTGGCTAGTGAGGCTTGGAGATGTTCTTGTGGTTCGAGTGCTCGCAGTGACGGCCGCGAGGATCGATCTTGTCCTTGCGCAGTACGTCACCGCCGCCGTCGCCGCATGAGATGAAGACGTCGCGCTGGCCGTCGAGCGTTTGCAGCGTGTCGCGCCCGCGCCCGGCCTTGTAGACGTCGGCGCCCTCACGCCCGCGCAGCGAGTCTCGGCCGTCGTTCCCCTTCAGGATGTCGTTGCCAAGACCACCCGTCAGGACGTCCACTCCACGGCCGCCGATCATCAGGGCACCGCGCGTCAGCGGCGGGACCGACGCGGTTCCGGCCGTCGAGACGGTGATCGTGTCGTCACGATCTCGGGCGTCGATTACGAAGCTCCCCACGAACGCCTGCCTGCACATCCCGACGCCGTTGATCAGCTCGCACGGACCGCCCCCGACGGTGATCGGGTTCGCATCGGCGTCCTTGAAGCTGTAGACGCGAACCGTGCCGCCGAGGATCGCGTCGACGCCGACCTGGACGTCGTTCCTCTCGCCTTGGCCGGCGACGTAGAAGATGATTCCGTTCGCTTCGGTGAGGGTTGCGGCGTGCGCAGCGGTCGCGCCGAAGAGCATCGTTCCCATCACCGTCAGAGCTATCGCGATCCTTCGCATCGAGCCCCCTGTGTTGGAGTCCATTCCAGAGCGGCCAGAATTCTGCCACTTTCCGGCGAGAAGCTCCTCGAAATTGGGGTGGGTGCAGGAATCCGCCCAGTAATCAGTAGGTCCCGCCGAGCTTGCTGTGGTCCCAGCTCGCCACCCGCGTGGGGTGGAAGCGGATCGCGACGCGCTTCGGCGCCTGGGCGC
>JBKPND010000015.1:0-10282 GCA_046732465.1 Actinomycetota bacterium | reverse complement strand
CTGATGAACGGCGCCAGGACCTCGTAGAGATGCAGATCCGAGCCGCAGATCGCGGTGGACGTCACCCGCACGATCGCGTCCGTCGGCTCTTTGATCTTGGGGTCGGGCACGTCGTCGACACGCACGTCCCGCCGTCCATGGAATGTCAGGGCCTTCATCGCACATACCTCCTGGTGGTGACGCGATCTTGGCCGGGAACTTCCCCGCCGTGGGGAGCCTCGGCCTTCACCCCCGGTTACCTCCGTTTCTCGCCCGCAAACGGGGAACCCACGGGTCGGATGGAATGCACGGGAACGCGCGTTATGTGAACTCGCGCACGGCACGCCTGGGCAGGCTCCCGAGGGCGTCCGGCCGGTTTTCTCGCCCGGATGCCGGGTAGTCCGCCACTACCGACGCCTCACACGACCTCAAGGAGGAGATGCACCGATGGCACCCTTGGAAACGACCACCCCCGAGACCGGCGACATCACCGGCACCAGGGACAAGGACTACAACATCATCTGGTTCACCGAGCAGTGCCTGTCCAACGCTCTGCGGCTCGAGGTGTACATCCAGGACGCCGAGCGCGAGAACGACTCCGAGCTCGTGGAGTTCTTCCGCAAGGCACAGCACGAGAGCCAGAAAGGCGCCGAGCAGGGCAAGCAACTGCTCAAGAGCCGCCTCTAAGGCGATGCGGCCCGGTCGGGAGCCGTAATCCCGACCAGTCCGTCTCTGTTTACCGGTTATCCGCGGCGCGGATTTACGATTAGGCCATGGCGCTCAGGGACCGGGAGCTGATCACCCCTACGCCGACTCTGACGAACCTGCAGGAGATCTCGGGGCCGGCGCTGGTAGCCATGCTGCTGGCCGCCGGGATAGCCGTAGTCGATGCCGTGGTCGGGGGATCACTTGTGTTCATCGGCCTGCTCGCGATCCCTCCGGTGATCGCCGCAATGAGCGCATCACTCCCGGAGACTGCGGTCGTCGCCGTCTTCTGCGTCGTTCTCGCCTTCCTGTCACCCCTTTGGAGCGGGATGCACGATCAGCGCTTGGTCTCCAGTGCCGTCGTCGCAGCCGGCGCCATCTGCGGGCTCTGGGTCGCGAGCCTGAGGGCCAGCCTGAACCGTGAGACTGCGGCCTCCGAGCTGCTCGCCGAGGCCGGCGCCCTGATGGAGGACGCGCTCGACCAGAAGCAGCGAGCGGCTCACCTCGCCAGGCTCGCCGTGCCCAGGCTCGGCGACGTCGCGATGGTGGACATGCTCACGCCCGATGGAGTGATCGAGCGTGTGGCGGGACAGAGCGGGGGCAGCGACATTGCGGAGGTCTTCGTCAGGCTCCGCCAGGACGCGCCGATCGATCCGCAAGGGCCGCATCCCGTCGCCGAGGTGATCCGCACAGGGCGGACGAAGTACCTCGACGAGCTCAGCGATGAGGCGATCGAGGGCATCACGACGAGGGAGAACGAACGGGAGATGCTCCGCCGATACCGCTTCAAGTCCTGCGTTGTGCTGCCGCTGGGCGCCCGGGGCTCGGTCCTCGGCGCGCTGACGCTCTGGATCATGCGCCCGGCCAAGGCCTTCGACGAGACCGCGCGGCGGACGGCGAAGCGCCTGGCCGATCGGGCCGCACTCGCGCTCGACAATGCGCGGCTGCACGAGCAGCAGAGCCATATCGCCTCCGTCCTCCAGCACAGCCTGCTGCCGCGCTCGCTGCCGGAGATCAAGGGATTCGAGGCCTCATCTCGGTTTCTGGCGGCCGGCGAGGCCTATGAGGTCGGCGGCGATTTCTACGATGTCTTTCGCAGCGGCTCCGGCAGCTGGACCGCCGTGATCGGCGACGTCTGCGGGAAGGGCCCGGAGGCGGCCTCCCTCACCGCGTTGGCCCGCTACACGATTCGCACCGCGTCCTCTCCGGACAGCTCGCCGAGCGAGGTGCTGCGAACCCTGCACGACTCGATCAGCTCCGAGCGTGCCGACTTCCGCTTCTGCACGGCCGCCTTGGCTCGGATCCAGACGCCATCGAACGGTGAAGGCAAGGCACACCTGACCGTCGCGCTCGGCGGCCACCCGCTGCCGATCATCCTGCGCAGGGATGGGGCCGTGGACCCGATTGGCAGGCCCGGGACCTTGCTCGGCGTCCTCCCCTCCCCCGTCCTGGCGGATTCCGACGCGACCCTGGACGCAGGCGACTCCCTGATCCTCTACACGGACGGCGTGCTGGACGTCCAGAACCGCGGGGAGCGCGGCGACTCGGATTGGCTCTCCAGGCAGATTGCCGAGTTTGTGGGCAAGGGCGCGGACGGGATCGCGGAGGCCCTTGCTGAAGCCGCGATCGAGCGCCACGGCGGCAAGCTGCGGGACGACATCGCCATCCTGGTGCTGCATCGCAACGCCACCGGCTGAGCTTGGGTCGCAGGCCGGTCCACATCGGCTGCTCGGGGTGGGTCTACCCACACTGGCGGCACCGCTTCTACCCCAAGGGAGTGCCTCAGCGGCGCTGGCTCGCCTACTACGCCGAGCACTTCGAGACCGTCGAGATCAACAGCACCTTCTATCGGCTCGCCTCACCGGCGGCGGTCGAGAACTGGGTCGATCAGAGTCCCGAGGGCTTCATCTTCGCGGTGAAGATGAGCCGCTACATCACCCACATCAAGCGCCTCACGATGCTCGACCAGGGCATCAAGCGCTTCTACAAGAGCCTCGATGGCCTCCCCGGCACGGACAAGTTTGGTCCCGTCCTCTGGCAGTTCCCGCCGAACTTCCAGCGCGATGAGGACCGCCTGGCCGACGCCCTGCCGAAGCTGCCTCCCGGCCGCCACGCCTTCGAGCTCCGACACGCGAGCTGGTTCACCGACGAGATCTATGCACTGCTGAGGCAGCACGGTGTCGCGCTGGTGATCGGCGACGAGTCGTCACGCTGGGTGAAGACACCGCACGTTCGTACCGCGGACTGGACCTATATCCGCTTCCACCACGGCAGCCGCGGGCGCCACGGGAACTACTCGGCGTCCGAGCTCGAGAGCTGGGCCCGCCGTATCGCGCAGTGGCGACGCGATACCGAGGTCTACGCCTACTTCAACAACGACTGGGAGGGCTACGCGCTGCGGAACGCCGAGCTCCTGAAGAAGCAGCTTGGGGTTTAGCGCCTGCGCCAGTTCCGACCCAGCAACTTGCCCAGCCGACCCGGTCGCCTGGGGCTGAACGTCGGAGGGGCCTTCTCCGGCGTAGGAAGCTGCGCCGCGGCCGCGGCGTCGATCGTGAGGCGGACGGCCCGCTCGGCCGTTCGGGAGACCTCCGGAGCATCCACGAAACGGAGTTCGCCAACATCGGTCTCGATCACGAAGCCGTCGAGAATGTGCTCCTGGAAGTTGTCGACCACCTCGTCGACAACTCCGACCTGCTCCCCATCGGACGCGTACACGGGCGTCCCGCGCTTCACGGCTGCATAGTGAATCGGGTAGCCGTCGTCCTGGCCCACGCCCGCAATATACGTACCTAGCTGAGCCGTCCCCCCACGCGCGGCTCTTCCAGGAAGTCGGCGATCACACGGGAGAGCCGGCCGCCCTGCCAGGCCAGCGGAGACCTGCCCGGCTCCTCGCTGACCAGGCGGGCGGCGGGCAGCCGTTCGGCCCACGCCTCGGCCATGGCATAGGGGTGGCCTGGGTCCGCCTCGTCGTAGCTCGCCACGACCAGGGCGGGCACGTCCAGCGTCTCGAGCTCGGCCAGCCCCTCGAAGGGAAGCGATCGCGGGACCTCGCGCAGGGCCCGGGCGATGGCCTCGGGGTGCCGGTGCCGCTCCATCCGCTCACGGGTGATTCGCAGGGCGGTCTCGCGCCACGCCGGGTCCACGCGCAGATCCGCCTCGTAGGCTTCCATGAAGCCCTCGACTCCGCCGCGCTTCAGGCCATCGCCGAGCCGGTCCCAGGAGGCGAGGACCTCCTCCGTGGCGCGGATCCCGAGCGTCACCGGGCCCTCCAGGACGAGCGCCGCAACCGCGTCGGCGTGGTCGAGCGCGTACGCGACCGCCGTATGGCAGCCCATCGAGTGACCGCCGAGAACCGGGCGCTCGCCCGGACACCGATCGGCCAGCACCGCCGCCAGGTCGCGGGTCAGCTCCGGGTATCCGTAGCCCTGCCCCTCCGGTGCCGGCGAGGACTCGCCGTGTCCTCGCGCGTCATACGAAACCAGGCGATAGCCGCGGCGCGCAAGGGTCAACGAGCCGTGCAGCACATAGCGCCTGGTCGCCGTGAGACCGTGCAGGAGGACGATCGGCGACCCCTCCCCCACCTCCTCGCCGGCGAGCCGCACGCCGTCGGATACGACTTCAAAGGTGCGGGGCTCCAGCTGACCGGCTCGCTCCGCGGCCATCAGCCGCCCTCGATGGTGACGCGCCGGATCATCACGGGCGCTTTCGGCACCCCGCTCGCCGTCCCCAGCTGCTCGATCCTCTGCACGATGTCGAAGCCGTCGCTCACCCGCCCTACCAGCGCGTAGTCCGGCGTCAACCCTGCATCCGGAACCGTGACGACGAAGAACTGGCTCCCGGACCGACCGGGCGGCTCGGCCGCCGTCTTGGCCATTGCGACGACGCCCTGCGTGTAGGAGAGGTTGCGTGGGGGTTGCTCGTCGACGAAGTACCCGGGCCCGCCGCCGCCGGTTCCCGTCGGGTCCCCACCCTGGACGACGAAGCCCGGCACGATCCGATGAACGCGCGTGTCGTCGTAGACACCCCGGCGCGCCAGATAGGCGAACGAGGAGGCCGTCCTCGGAGCCCGCCGCGTGTCGAGCGCGATCGTGAAGTCGCCGCAGCTCGTCTCGACGGTCGCGGTCGCCGGGCCGTGGAGGGTCGCGGTCGGCCGTGATAGGTGAACATCCCTGGGGGCGGGCTCCCGGACCTGTGCGCAGCCCGGGGGCAGCTCCGACGCCGTGGACATCCCGCCTCCCCCGCCGCATCCCGCTTCTAGGAGCAGCACGAGAATGGTTGCGACCGCTGTCCGTGCCGTGATCAAGGCGCCGGAAGGGTACTCCCGGCGCCTGCGATGATCGCCCCATGTCGCCATCTGCCGACCCCTCCTTGGATCCCTCGCCCCCGCCCAAGCGAGTCCAGCTGATCGGCAGGGCAATCAGCGCCCTGGTCGCGAGGGCGCCGGTTACCTGGCCCCTGCTCCGGGGCTGGAGCCACCGCTTCTGGCAGGAGGCTGCACCGACCTGGGCGGATCGCGTCAACCGTTCCGGGGCCGACTACCTGAGCCCGCTCGCGGCTGCCCTGCTCCATGTCCGGCCCGAGCCCGAGCGGGCCCTGGACATCGGCACCGGCCTCGGCGACGGAGCGCTCCTGGTCGCCCGCGAATTCCCGCACGCGCGAGTGCGCGGCGTGGACCTCGCCGAGGAGATGGTCCGACGTGCCCAGGCACGGATCGGCCTCGATCCGGAGGGGCGGGTCGCCTTCAAGGTCGCCGACGCCGCGAACCTGCCGTTCGAGGACGACTCATTCGACCTCGTCACCCAGCTCAATATGCCGCCCTTCTTCTCCGAGATCGCGCGCGTCCTCCGTCCAGGTGGATTCGTCGTGATCGCCGCGAGCTGGGGGCCGAGCACGCCCTTCTACACGCCCGAGCCGGTCCTGCGCCGCGGCTTCCATCGGCATGGCATCGAGCGGCGCGAAAGCAGCGAGGCGGGCAAGGGCACGTACTTCGTCGCCCGCCGGCCGGACGCCCCGCCCAAATAGATTCACCGGATCGATTCCCACCGCCCCCACCTCCTCCTGGTCAACCCGCACTCGGGCGGCGGGCGAGCGCTGAAGCTCCTGCCGCAGATCCAGAGCGAGCTTGACGCCCGCTCGCTCCCCTACCGCTTGGCCCGCACGGAGAGCCTCGAGCACGGGGTGAGCGAGGCACGTCGAGCGGCAGGGTCCGGCGCGGTCCCGGTGGTGGTGAGCGGCGATGGGCTGATCGGCCAGGTCGGTGGCGCCCTCGCGAAGACAGGCGCCAGGATGGGGATCATTCCCGGCGGCCGCGGAAACGACCTCGCCCGCGTCCTGGGCATCCCCTCCGATCCCGCCGGAGCGGTCGCCGTGCTGGCGGCAGGCGAGGAGAGGCGGATCGACGTCGGCGAGGCGAACGGACGCCGCTTCCTAGGCGTCGCCTCGTTCGGCTTCGACTCCGACGCGAACCGGATCGCCAACGAGGCACGTCTGGTCAGGGGGAACCTCGTCTACGCGTATGCGGCGCTCAGAGCGTTGATCGCATGGCGACCCGCCCGGTTCACGCTCGAGCTCGACGGAAGGCGCGTAGAGAACTTCGGCCATTCCGTGGCCGTTGCGAACAGCAAAGCCTATGGCGGCGGAATGTTCATCGCACCCGACGCCGACCTCGCCGACGGAGAGTTCGACGTGGTCCTGATCGGGGAGCGAAGCAAGCTTCATTTCCTCGTCAACCTCCCCAAGGTGTTCAAGGGGACCCACCTCGAAAACGAAGAGGTGCGGGTCATGCGGGCGGCTGAGGTCAAGGCGAGGGCCGACCGCGACTTCGCCGTCTACGCGGACGGTGAGCACCTCAGCGACCTCCCGGTGACCCTGCGAGTCCTCCCGGGCGCCCTGAGGGTGATCGCCCCCGCCGGTCCCTTCGTCGGCCCGCCGGGCTGAGCCGGGGCCCGGCCCCTAACCTGCGGGCGCGATGAGCGCGATGTTCACCGCGAAGCGCGGCCTCGCCCGGGCCGTGGGGTCCTTGAGCCGTCGCAGCGGCCGCGGCGGTGGGACCACCCTGCCCGGTCGACTCCTCGTGCGAATGGCCCCTGATGCGATCGAGCGGCTCGCTAAGCCTCTCGATCGGGGCTCGATCGTGGTCAGCTCGACCAACGGCAAGACGACCACTGCCGGGATGATCGCCGCGATCCTGCGCGCCGACGGTCGCACTCCGGTTCACAACCGGGCCGGCTCGAACATGCACTGGGGCGTTGCCACGGCCCTGCTCGAGCAATCCGGGGATGAAGGGCTGTTCGAGCTCGACGAGGCGTGGCTGCCCCGCGTGGCGCCCCAGCTCCGCCCGCGCCTGCTCGTACTCGGCAACCTCTTCCGGGACCAGCTCGACCGTTACGGCGAGCTCGAGCGACTCGCGGATGAGTGGGCGAAGCTTGTTACGCGCCTGGAGGGCTCCTGCGGGTTCGCCCTGAACGCCGACGACCCGCTGATCGCGGACCTTGGCCGCGATGCGGATCTGGATCGCCGCCGGGAGGTCACCTACTTCGGCATCGAGGACACGAGCCAGGCGCTACCCGAGCTCCAGCACGCCCATGACGCCAAGCACTGCCGCCGCTGCGGCGCCCCCTACGTCTACGACAGGGCGTTCGTCGGCCACCTCGGGCACTACACCTGCCCCAACTGCGACGCCGACCGGCCGGCGCCCGACGTAGCGGCAACGGCGATCGAGCTCCGCGGCATCTCGGGTTCGCGGGTACACGTCACGACGCCGGACGGTGAGCTTGAGCTCGAGCTCCCGCTACCCGGTCTCTACAACGTCTACAACGCGCTCGCGGCCATCACGGCGGGTCTTCGCTCTGGGGTGCCACTCGAGGGGATCGGCCAGGGTGTCGAGTCGACGCGTGCCGTCTTCGGACGCGTCGAGACGATCGAGGTGGCAGACAGGCCCGTCTCCATCCTGCTGATCAAGAACCCGGCCGGCGCCAATGAGGTGCTCCGAACGCTTCGACTCGAGTCCACCAACGGCGGAATCCACCTCTGGCTTGCGCTCAACGACCGGATCGCCGACGGGCGCGACGTGTCCTGGATCTGGGACGCCGACTTCGAGCTGCTCTCCGATGCCGTCCGGCGAGTGGTTTGCGCGGGAACACGCGCGCCCGAGATGGCACTCCGCCTCAAGTACGCGGGCTGGCCGGAGGACTCGATCGAGGTGATCGAGCCCATCGAGGCGTCCCTCGACGACGCCGTCTCGGTTGCGCCGGACCGGCTCTTCGCCCTTCCCACCTACACGGCCCTGCTCGAGCTCCGCACCCTCCTCGCACACCGCGGGCTGGCGCGGGACTACTGGGAATGAGCTCCCCGCGAGAGGTGCGCGCCCGCGCGCGCGACGAGGCCGCGATCTGGCAGGAGATCGAGTTCGGCTCCTACACGGCCGATCTCTCCCTCTGGGCAGAACTGGCGAAGGCTGCGGGCGGCCCCGTGCTCGAGCTCGGTGCCGGCGCCGGCCGCGTGACTCTCCATCTCGCCGAGGCTGGAGAGGAGCTGATCGCGGTGGAGCGCGATCCAGGTCTTGCCGCCCAGCTCGAGCGCTCGGCCGCCGAACGGGGCCTGACCGTGTCGACGGTAGGCGCGGACCTGGCCTCCCCCGCCGACCTTCGCGTGCCTTCGAAGCCGGCTCTCGCGATCGGACCGCTCCACCTGATTCAGGAACTCGACGCCGCCGTCAGGCCCACCCTGCTCGGTCGGCTCGCCGAGCTCGTGGCGCCGGGCGGAAGCATCGCCCTGACGGTGGTCGACGAGACCACGCTCCTCAGCGCCGGCGCCGCGGCCCCGCAGATCCTGCCCGACATGCGCGAGCTCGACGGCTGGGTCTATTCGAGCGAGCCGCTCTGGGTGCAGGTCGGCGATCAGGCCCTGCGGATCCGCCGGCTGCGCGAGCGCGTCTCCCCCGAAGGAGCGATGGAGCGCACCGTCCACGATGAGCTCCTCTACCGGGTGAGCCCGGACCGGCTCGAGCTCGAGGCCGAGCAGGCTGGCCTGCGCGGCGTCGGCAGGCGGCAGATCAGCTCCGGCCCCAACGAGGCCGACTCGGTGGTCGTGCTGCTCGAGGTCCCCGAGTGAGGGGCTCCGGGGTCCGCCTGCTCGCCCTCTACCCCGAGCAGATGAACATCTACGCGGACCGCGGCAACCTCCTCTTCCTCCAGCGCCGCTGCGAGTGGCGCGGGATTCCCTTCGAGTACTCGGCCGCCGGGCCTGGCCAAGGGTTCGACCCTGGCGAGCACGACCTGATCTACATCGGCGGTGGCCAGGACCGCGACCAGGTCCTGGTGGCCGAGGACATGCTGCGGACCAAGCGCGACGCCATCGCCTCGGCAGTCGAGGGCGGCACGGCGCTGCTCGCGGTCTGCGGCGGCTACCAGCTGCTCGGTCACCGCTACCAACTTGGCGATCGATCGATCACCGGCCTCGGCATCGCCGACCTCGAGACGGTTCGTGAGCCGGGACCGCGCCTCATCGGGAATACCTCGATCGAGGTCGACCTCGGTGAGGGCCCCCGGGTGCTCGCCGGGTTCGAGAACCATGGCGGGCGAACCCACCTCGGACCCGGCGCCCAGCCGCTCGGCCGGGTACTGCATGGGCACGGCAACAACGGCCGGGACGGCTACGAGGGCGTCAAGCGCAGCAACATGATCGGCACCTATCTCCACGGTCCGCTGCTGCCGAAGAACGCCTGGCTCGCGGACCGCCTGATCGCCCTCGCGATCGGCCGCCGGACCGGAGCCGAGCCCGACCTCGAGCCGCTCGGCGACGAGCTCGAAGCCGCCTCCCACGCCTCCGCCCTGCGGGCGGCGGAGCGGGGTTGAGCCGATTTAGGTTCCCCGTGAACTCAGGCATATAGGATCAACCCATGGTCATCGTGATCATCATCGTCGCGTTGCTGCTCCTGATCGGGCTCGTCTACGTCCTGGTTCGCAACAGCCTGGTCAGCCTGAACCAGCGCGTCGAAGAGTCCTGGAGCGGCATCGACGTGCAGCTCAAGCGGCGGCACGACCTGGTGCCGAATCTGGTCGAGACGGTCAAGGGCTACGCCTCGCACGAGTCCGAGACCTTCGAGAAGGTGACTCAGGCCCGCGCCGCGGCCATGCAGGCGAGCGGTCCCGAGCAGGCCGGCCAGGCGGAGGGACAGCTGACAGCCGCACTCGGCGGCCTGCGGGTGGTCGCCGAGCAGTACCCGCAGCTTCGCGCCACCGAGAACTTCCAGCAGCTGCAGCGCCAGCTCTCGGAGCTCGAGGATGAGATCCAGGCGTCGCGCCGGATCTACAACTCGAACGTGCAGCAGTTCAACACCCGGATCCAGCAGTTCCCGGCCTCGGTCGTCGCCAACCAGATGGCCTACACCGCCAAGCCCTATTTCGAGATCACCGAGGCGGGCGAGCGCGAGGCACCGCAGGTCTCCTTCACCGAATACAGCCAGAAGCCTGGCTGAGCCTCCTAGAAGCCGGAGGAGCCGAAGCCGCCCGGGCCTCGGGTCGACTCGTCCAGCGCGTCGGCTTGCAGCGGCGCGGCGTGGACGAGTGGGACCAACAGCAGCTGGGCGATCCGATCT
>JBKPND010000014.1:0-17697 GCA_046732465.1 Actinomycetota bacterium | reverse complement strand
CGGCGTACCACCGCCATCAATGCGTACGTCAACGGGATCGGCTCCTCGAAGCGCGTGGTCCTCTACGACACCCTGCTCAAGGACCTGAACCGCTCCGAGCGCAACTCGGTGGTCGCCCACGAGCTCGGGCACGTCCACGGCGCGGACATCCGCCGCGGACTGATCTTCGTCGCTCTGATCACGCCGCTCTCTCTGATTTTCATCTCCGGGATGTCCGAGGCGATTGCGCGGCGGCGTGGCGCCGAGCCCGGCCAGCCGGGCTACCTGCCGGCCTTCGGGTTGGCCGTCGCCGCCACCTCGCTCGTGATCGGGATCGCAGGCAACCAGCTCTTCCGCGCCGTCGAGGCGCGGGCCGACACCTTCGCCCTTCAGCTCACCGACGACCCGAAGGGGATGATCGAGCTGCAGCAGCAGCTCGCCGATCGCAACCTCGCCGACCCCGATCCCCCGGACGCCTTCACCTTCGTCTTCGGCACCCACCCGCCGACGATCGAGCGCATCGGCGCGGCCCTCGCCTGGGAGCAGGGAGAGCGGCCGTGAAGGTCACTGTCGTGGTGGTCGGCAAGGTGAAGGGGCCCTTCGCCGAGGCCGATGCCCACTATCGAAAGATGCTCCAGCGCCACCAGCCGGTCGAGGTGATCGAGGTGCGCGACGAGGTCAACATCGAGGGCCGCATCCCGGCCCGCTCGCACGCGATCGCGCTCGACCGCGGCGGGCGGGCCCTGAGCTCCAAGGCGTGGGCCAGCTGGCTGTCGGAGCGCCGGATTGACGCCCAGGACCTCTGCTTCGTGATCGGGGGGGCCGAGGGGCTCTCGGCCCGGACGCTGGCGCTGGCGGACGAGCGGATCTCCCTCGGCCCCCAGACCATGGCGCATCAGCTCGCCCGCGTCGTGCTACTCGAGCAGCTCTTCCGCGCCACCAAGATCCTCGCTGGCGAGCCGTACCACCTCTGAACGGGCCGGCCAATGCAGCGGTCCGCGCTTACAGTGCGCCGGGTTCGCCTAGCGCGGCAATCGGCGATCTGACGTGAGAGACGAACTGGTCATGGGTGCTGGGGCTGCATTGGAGGGCACCGAGTAAGAGTCACAACCAGCTGGCCGGACTACCAACCGCGGCGGTGTACAACGTGGGAGGCGGTCAGCAGCAGAAGCTTTACGTCGAGCCAAAGAGACCACTGCTCGATGTAGTCCCTGTCGAGCTTCACCATCTCCGAAATCGGGATCGCCGATGCGCCGTTCACCTGCCAAACGCCTGTCATCCCGGGTCGCATCGAGAGGCGGCCTCGGTGCGCGCCCGTGATCTGAGAGTCCTCCTGAGGGATGAGGGGTCGTGGGCCGACGAGACTCATCCGGCCCGAGATCACATCGAGAAGCTGGGGCAGCTCATCTAAGGACGTTCGCCGCAGCCACCGCCCGGTACGCGTGAGGCGCGGATCACTGCTGATCTTGAACAGTCCCGCCGCTGCCTCGTTCATGTCCAGCAGGGCGGGCTTGCGAGTGTCGGCGCCATCCACCATCGTGCGGAACTTGAACATTCGGAACGGCACTCCGTACTGGCCGATCCGCCGCTGACGGAAGAGGATCGGGCCGGCGGTATCCGCCTTGATCAGCACGGCGATGGTCAGCCAAACCGGGGCGAGGACGATGAGCAGCAGCGTCGCCCCGACCAGGTCGAAGCTGCGCTTGAGAGCCCGCTCGGTCCGGCTGCGGGGTTGTCCGAGTCGTTCCAGCTCTTTATGGACCTTGCCGACCGAGGCCGGGCGGGAGGGGGCCACCTCCCCTACTGGCCTCGGCAACGCCACACCATCCTGGTTTTGGCCGATCGGATACCCCGTGCCGGTGCGCCGACGGTCCTCTATCTCGATGTCGAGATCCCGTGTGGGGTCCATGTCAGTCCTTACCTGCGCTCAAGCGGTCCGAAACGCCCGGAGAAGCTCACACTCATATGGGCGGCGAAGCGTCTGGCTCCGCCGGTCGCCGAACGATCGTGAAGCACTGGCGCAATCCTAACCCCTTGTGAGTCGCCGGATGGCAATTCGACTCGGCACGTTGTGATCGGAACGAACAGGCTGGTCACCTCCACTGCGCCGGCGAGCTCATTTCTGCGTCCGGTGGCCGCCGCGCGGCCATCATCCGCTCTGGGAGCTGCCGGTTCAAGTGATTCCCGTCCTGCTGGAGAAGAGCAAAGGAGCTCCGCGCCCAGGCGGCACGCCCTCGAGTCCGGAGGGCGACGACGGTCGATCTCAGGGGCTTCGTCATTGGATGAGCAGAAGGACGCGTGGATGGCGTTCTGGCGCGGCTCCCACCGATGGGTGGGAAGTAAGAGGCGACGATCAGGATCCGTCGCACGTTCAGTGGGACAGCTCCTAGCCGCCCAGGGCCCGGGTAGAGTTCGCGCGGTCAGGTCAACGGATCCCCCGCCCGACCGGTGTTGACAGAGCTCAAATCCAGCACCTCGGAGGTTGAAGCTGCCGGGCTTGCACAGGCGCCAGCTCCGGTCGTCGTTCGGCGGGGAACAAACCTCGGTCAGATCAGGGAGCTCGTCGCCCACCTCGTTGTGCGCGAGCTCTCGCGCGCGAACCGGGAAACGATCCTGGGCTGGGCCTGGCCTGTCGTGCTGCTGCTCGTTCAGCTCGCAGCGCTCGCCTTCATCTTCGGGCACGTCGTCGACCTGAGCATCCCTAATTACCCGGTATTCCTCTTCATCGGTCTTATCGCGTGGACCTGGTTCTTGACCGGGGTGCAAAACGCGAGCTGGAGCCTCATCTCCCACCGGGATCTGGTGCTCCAGCCGAATTGCCCGCCGGTCGTCCTCCCGGTTGTGACGGTCGCGGTGCCGATCTTCGACGTTGCGGTGGCGCTACCGGTGCTGGTTGCGTTGACGCTCGCGAGCGGCACGTTCGAATGGACCGTCGTGCTCCTGGTCCCACTGTTCGCCGTGCAACTCCTGCTCATGCTTGGGATCGCCTGGATCGTGGCGGCGCTCAGCGTTTACCTACGCGACGTTCCGAGACTCGTCGCTCTGGCGATGATGGTCCTCTTCTATCTCACGCCTGTGTTCTACGCGATCGCGCGCGTACCGGAAAAGTTCCAATCCGTGCTCCTGGCGAATCCGCTGGGGACACTGATCGAGAGCTACCGTGCTGTGACCCTCGGGGATCCGTTTCCCCCCGCGGGGGCATTTATCGCCGTGGCTGTCGGAAGCGGGGTCTTGGCGGCGGCGGGGCTATGGATCTTTCGCGCGCTCGAGGGAGGCTTCGTCGACGAGCTGTGAACGTCCCCGTCAGCTTCGATCGAGTCTGGAAGTCGTATCCGCGCTGGTCGCCGGGTACACGCACCGTGCGGGACGTCGTCAGCCGTCGCGTGCCTGCCCTGATGCGCTTCGGCCCGCAGCGGTGGGCGCTGCGCGACATCTCCCTCGCCGTAGAGCGCGGGGAGAGCCTGGCCGTGATCGGGCCGAACGGTGCGGGCAAGTCGACGCTTCTTCGACTGGCTTCCGGGCTGGGAACCCCGACCCGTGGAAGGATCGAGATACCCGCGAACGCGGCCTCGATCCTCAGTCTTGGCGACACGTTCGATCTTTCTCTCACCGGGCGGGAGAACGCCCTGACGGCCGCGATCATCGCCGGTATGTCACGTGCCGCAGCCCGAGCGAGGACGTCGGACGTGCTGGAGTTCGCCGAGCTCGAGGACTGGGGTGACGCACCGATGCGCGTTTACAGCGAGGGCATGAAGCTGCGACTGGCGTTTGGCGTGGTGGCGCAGCTCGAGCCCGAGGTCCTGCTCATCGACGAGGTGCTTGCCGTGGGGGACCTGGGGTTCCAGCGCAAATGCATTGACCACGTTGCCGGACTGCGCAAGCGGGGTACGACGCTCCTCCTCGCATCGCACGATCTCGACCAGGTGACCGACCTCTGCGACCGGGCGTTATGGATCGAGGAAGGCACCGTTCGTGCGCTCGGCGAGGCCGAGTTGGTGGTCGGGGATTACCGGGGACAAATGATGGCGAGAACCGTCGAGCTGACGCCTCTACCCGAGACGGCCGAAGCCGGCCCGCTCGAGCTCGGATACAACCGCTTCGGCAGTCAGGAAGTGCGGATCGAGCGCGTCGCGCTTCTCGATCGTCACGGCCGTCCGCTCCACGAGCTCGAGGCTGGCGCGCCGCTCACCGTCCGACTTTCGATTTCGGCACCGGCCGCCGGAGTTCCAGGCCTGGTGGCCGCCGTCTCCGTGCACCGAGTTCGCGACGGCGTCAAGTGCTGCGACGCGACCACCGCCACCGCCGGGTTGAGCCTCGATGGACTCAGGAACTCGGCAAAGCTCCGACTGCACTACGAGCGGCTGGACCTGGAACCCGGCGAATACGCGATTGAGGTCGGTTTGTGGGCGTCGGGCTGGCGGTTTGCCTATGACCTGCACCAGCGCGCATACCCGTTGCGAATCACCGGCGGGCGTCAGGGCGAGGGTCTCGTGCGCACCCGGCACCGCTGGGAAATCCCGTCCATCGAGGGAGGCGAGCCGGAGCCTGCCGAGGAGGCTCGCTCCGAGAACGGCTGAAGCCAGGCGTGAACGCTGGCCGGTGCCCGGCGTCGGCGCAACAAGGTCCTGATCCAGCGCCTGAGCCGGATCGGCCAGCCGACGACAGGGACGACCGCGATCGCGCGGACGATGTCGCGGAACCCACCCCCGCGCACAGCGGCCCTGAGGAAGAGGCGGGCTGCCGGGCGGCGCCTCCGCCGTAGTGCGTAGCCTTGCGCCGACCAGCGCCAGAAGTATTCGTTATCGGCGAACGTGAGATCAAGGCGGTCCAGTTCGGGCTTGTAGTGCGCCGCCATATAGGCCCACTCAGCCTGCACCAGGTCCGCGTCGAGGCTCATGCCGCCGCTGTGCTGTGCATAGCCGACCGTGAACGCCGCTGAGGTGGCCGGCCGCCCCTCCATCGCGAGCCGTATCCAGAGGTCCCAGTCGGCCATTACCGACATTCGCTCATCAAAGCCACCGATGCTGCGCACCGTCTCGGTGCCCGCCACGGCGCAGGACGGCGTTCCGACCGGATTCGTGCGCAGGAATTGACGCACGAGGTTGGACTCGACGGCCGGGATCGGGCCGTTACCGATTGGCTTCCGCTGCAGCGTCGTCATCACGTATCGGCTGAAGCCCCACCGAGCCCCGCCTTCCTCAAGGAGGGGGAGCAGGCGTTGGAGATGCCATGGCGCCCATACATCGTCGTCATCGAGGAACGCGACCCATTTCCCACGTGCCGCGTGGATGGCGCGGTTCCGGCTCGAGGCGACGCCCTGCGAGCGGTCGTGTCGGAACAGCCGGACGCGTGGGTCGTCGCCAAACCCGGGAGGCGCCGGCGTCAGCGATCCGTCGTCGACGACGCACACCTCGAGTGAAACCCCCTGTTGGCCGAGCGCGCTGTGAAGCGCATCCTCGGCCAATCTCCAGCGATCTCGCGTGGGTAGCACCACGCTCACCTCGATCTCGCCGCGACTCACGACACGCCCTCGGCGTGCGGCTCGTCGCGATCGGCAGCAGTATCCGGCCGCTCACCGATAGGGGGCGCCGGCGAGGAAACAGCGCCCGTATCGAGCCATTCCGGATGCGACATCTTCCGCTGCACCCAACGCCGCCTGACGGCCCAGACGCTTGGGTCACCGAAGAGCGACAGCAGCGCTTGCGCCAAGTCGCGGGCTTCATGCGTGAGCCGCCAGCGCCGCACGAACAAACGGGCCGCCTGGCGCCGGCGACCGGCCCGGCGGTAAGCCTTTGCCCGCCACGCCAGCGCGGACGAGCCGAGGAGATCCCGCCGCGAGCGGTCTCGAGCCGGCAGGTGCTTCCGTCCCAGGTAGTCGAGCTCGACGTCAACCTCTTCGACCTTGCGGACATGCATGTTGCCGGGATGAAGGCGGTAGGCGACGAGCACCTCGTCGGAGACGGCGGGAGCTGCCTTCGGCGCGAGCCGAATCCACAGGTCCCAGTCAGCCAGCAACGCGAGTCGCTCGTCGAATCCGCCGACGGCGAGTAGCAGTTCGGTGCGGGCCATGACGTTCGAGCAACCACCCGGAACGGGATTGACGATGCCGAGCCAATCTCCGGTGGACGCCCTGCCGGCCCTGTTCACGAACAGCGGGCGATCCTCCTGGTCGATCGTGACGGCGGCGCAGTAGACCCACGACGCTTGCGCTGCGCGAGCCGCGGCGAGCTGGGTTCGCAGCTTCGTCGGCGCCCATCGATCGTCGTCGTCGAGGAAGGCCGACCATGTCCCGTAGGCATTTGCGACCCCAGTGTTGCGAGCGCGAGCGACGCCGCCCGGCCGGTCGTGTCGAATCACCCTGATCCGCGAGTCGAGAATCTCGATGCCATGAACGGCATCCGCCTCGCGCGAGCCATCGTCGACGATCAGCACTTCGAAGTCGACATCGACCTGGCGCAGCGCGTCCCTGACCGACTGTTCCAAGAACCTGCGGCGATTCCTCGTCGGGATGATGATCGTCACCGCTGGCCGCAGCTCTCGTTCGATTGGGCTCCTCCTCTCGCGTCACACGATTCCCCCTGGGACCGGGTGCGAAGACGGCTTCCCACTGCGGCGGGCACCAACACCTCGTCGCGGAAAACTTAGCGCGGGAGACGGGGAGTGTGCTTGGCTTCGGCTCGCCTGACGAGGTCGAGCGCGAGGAAAGAATCTCGGTCGGCCCAAGTGGCGGTGCCGCCCGCGCTATTGGCACAAACCGGCCGGACGCGCGCCGGCGGCAGCGCCCCCCGCGTCGATTCGGCTCGGGCGCGCACATCTCGCCCTGGGGTATGGGGGTTTTCACGGATTGACGGCGGCATTGGGCGGGGCGTACTTTGCGCTCGAACTCCTATAGGGCCGGGCAGATCGCCCTTTGGCTCCCTGAAAAATGCCCCAACGCGGCGCCACATTCGTCCTCTCTGCCGCCCTCGCGGCCTCAGTCTTCGGCGCTGGAGCCCCGACAGCAGCGTTTGCTCACGACCCGGACCCGAGCACCCCTCAAGGCCACCTCGAGGAGGACCTCGTTCCCCCGCACGACCGGGCCACGGAACGGCGGCTCCAGCAGCACACCATGGCGGTCACCGCAACGGACGCGGCGGTGGCAGCAGCGGCGATCACCGGCAGCGTCAGCCAAGTGGGACAGTGGGGCCCTGTCGTCGACTGGCCGGTGGTGGGCGTGCACGTTGCGCTGCTCGGGAACGGAAAGGTCCTCGCATATGACTCGATTGGAGACCGCGCGACCGAGACCTACGAGATCCAGGACCACACCCGCGCGACCGTGTGGGACCCCGCCACCGGCGCCCAGACCCCCGCGGACGTGACCACGGGCTACAACATCTTTTGCAGCGGCCTGGCCCACCTCATGGATGGAACCCTGTTCGTCGCCGGTGGGAACAAGGACACCCAGCTCAACGGCATCGTCCAGACGCACATCTTCAATTCGAACACCAATACGTGGAGCCTTGGGCCGAACATGGCGGCTGGACGCTGGTATCCCACCGTCACCCCCCTGGCGAACGGGGAGATGCTGATCACCGAGGGCGGGCCGGACATGCCGGAGGTGCGCAAGATCGAGGGTGGCCTGCGCGCGCTCGACACGGCCTCGCTCAACCTGCCGCTATATCCGTGGCTGGACGTAGCGCCCGATGGCCGTGCCTTCTACTCCGGTCCCGACCAGACGATGCGGAGCCTCAACACAGCCGGAGGAGGCTCGTGGCAGAGCTACGGCCAGCGCGACTCGCTGTACCGCACCTACGGCGGCCACACCCTCTATGACGTCGGCAAGATCCTGGTCGCGGGCGGCGGGCCGTCGAGCACGAATGCCAGTGTCATCAACGTGAACGGGGGAACGCCGCAGGTGTCTGCGACGGCGCCGATGGCGTACGGCCGCCGCCAACACAACCTCACCGTGCTGGCGGACGGCACTGTGCTCGCCACCGGGGGCAACTCGTCCGGGGCCGCGCTCGTGGATCTGAACAACGGCGTCTACCCGGCCGAGCTGTGGAACCCGGCCACCGGAACCTGGCGGACGCTCGCAGCCATGCGAGTGACGCGCCAGTACCACTCGACCGCGCTCCTCCTGCCGGATGGGCGCGTGCTCTCCGCGGGCGGCGGTATCTGCGGCACCTGCGACGCGGTGGGCTATCTCGCGAAGAACGCCGAAGTGTTCTCGCCGCCCTACCTGTTCAAGAAGAACGGCGGCCTCGCTCCGCGCCCCCAGATCAGCTCCGCCCCCGACCGGGTGACCTATGGCGCGCCGTTTGCGATCTCAACGCCGAACGCATCCTCGATTAGAAAGGTGGCGCTCGTTCGCCTAGGTGCTGTCACACACTCGGTGAACATGGACCAGCGCTACGTACCGCTTTCGTTCACCGCCGGCACCGGAACACTCAACGCCACCGCCCCGGCCAACCCAAACGTCGCGCCGCGGGGCGTCTACATGCTCTTCGTGATCGACGCGAACGGCGTGCCCTCGGTGGCGAGGATGGTGCGGGTGGGCACGTCGCCCACAGTCAGCTTCGTCCGCCCGACGGAGGACGCCACCGAGGTGCTGCCAAACGATCCGATCGTCGTCGCCTTTAACACGTCGATGGACAAGCCCTCCGCCGAGGGCGCCTTCTCGCTGAAGCGAACCAGCGACGGTGCCGCGGTGGGCGGAAGCTTCGGCTGGTACGGCCCCGGCGTGCTGATTTTCAAGCCCGGCGCCAACCTGGCAGGTGGGACGCAATACACGGCGAGCGTTTCAACCGACGCCAGGGATCTCGGGGGGTTCCCGCTGCCGGCCGCGAAGACGTGGCGGTTTACGACGACCAGCCGCCCGATCATCTCCAGCGTCTATCCGGCCGACGGTGCGACCGGCGTTTCTCCCAGCTCGGTGACCTACGCCATCTTCAACAAGGCCATGGACAAGCCCTCCACCGAGGCCGCCTTTTCGCTCAAGAGAACGAGCGACGGGGCCCCGGTGAGCGGCACCTTCGGCTGGTACGGAAACGCGCTCATCTTCAAGCCCGACGCCGACCTAGCGGCAGGAACGCAATACACGGCGGCTGTTTCGGGAGCCGCAAAGGACCTGGAGGGCAAAACGCTCGCCAATCCCGTTACGTGGCGCTACACGTTGGGAGCCTCCGGCTAGGGCTGCGGCGCGGCCGCGGAGCCGACCAAGCCGATCATCCTCGGAGCGTCGTTGCTGGCCGCCCTGGCTAGCGACCGTCGGGCAGGGCGAGTCGTCCGCGCTCGCCGATCTAAGGCGCCCTCCCAGGTCAAGGGTGACTCGCGCGCTGCTCCAATGGACATTGGTACCGTAGGCCACGAGATCGAGGCCTGACAGGACTGCGGCAGGGGCTTAGAGCGCGGATGAACAGAGAAGTTGCTCAGGATCAAATCCTCAGGGATGGGCTCAGACTGCTTCGTCGTCAGAAGTGGGTGATCATCGGCACGATGCTGCTGGCCCTGGCGGCGGCGGTTGCGTACTCACTGCTGAAGACGAAGGAATACGAAGCAACGGCGCAGATCCAGTTCGTTGATCAGAGCCAGTACCTGTCCACGATCGGAGCCGCGGTTCCCTTCTCCGGACAAACCCCGGCCCAGACCGCGGCCCAAGGCGCCGAGCGGGTGACCTCGGGAGAGGTCGTCTCTGCCGTCGCAAGGGATGTGAATTCAGATCTCTCAGGCACGAAGATCGAGACCGCGGTCAATCCCGATAGCAGCCTGGTCAGCTTGACCGCGACTGCCAACTCGGCCGAGTTCGCCGCCGACCTTGCCAATGCCTACGCGGACGCGACGAAGAGAGTTCTTACCGAGCGCCAGCGAGCGCAATTACTGAGCCAGGCGAGGAGCCTGACTCAGAGCGTGAAGGGGCTCGACGACACATCAATCGAGAAGCAGATCGCTCTGCAGAACGCCGCACAGCTTCGGTCGGTCGCAGAGGTTGCAACACCCGTCGAGGTCGCCAGCCGGGCCACTGAGCCGGGAAGCCCGAGCTCTCCCCGGCCCGTGAGGGACGGAGCCTTGGCACTCGCTCTTGGCTTGATCTTTGGGATTGTCCTCGCCTTCCTGCGCGACTCTCTCGACCGGCGATTGACGGATCCACACGACGTCCAGCATGCGCTCCAGATGCCCATGCTGGGGTATGTGGACGCCGAGTCTCTCGGCGGCGCAGGTCTCACCGGCAATGGCGGGAGTCCTGATCGCAATCTGGAGCCATTCAGGATCCTGCGTGCGAATGTCGAGTTCCTCGCCGGTGACCAGCCGCTACGGACTATTGCGGTGACGAGCCCGCTCGCGGAAGAGGGCAAGTCAACGGTAGCGGCCGGGCTAGCGACGGCCACAGCGTTGAGGGGCAAGCGTGTTCTGCTCGCGGAGTGCGATCTGCGACGCCCGGTTTTCGCTGATCGCCTCGACGTCCCCTCGAGCCCCGGAATGACCGACTGGGCGACCGGCAAGGCGCAGCCGGCCGACGTGATCAGGTCGGTGCCGATCGCGACGGGGAACAGCTTGGGATCCGACGGCGAAGAGGAGACTGCTCGTGAGCATTCCCTCACCGTGATCTCGGCCGGGAGCTTCACGCCCGAGCCGGCCGAGCTGTTGGCGTCTTCGCGGTTTCGCAAGTTCCTGGGGGAGGTCCGTGAGGCGTACGACCTCATCGTCCTCGACTGCGCCCCGCTGCTTTCGGTGGGCGATGCGCTCGAGGTGCTTCCTTTGGTGGACGCCGCGCTGCTCTGCATTCGTCTCGACCGGACGACACGGGACCAGGCGCTTGCCGCGAAAGCGGCGATTGGACAGATGCCCGCGCGCCCCATCGGGCTCGTGGTCACCGGAGTCAGGTCGGGCCGGGAGGGCTACTACTACGGGTACTACTCGTCGACGGTGAGCCGCCCGGCTATGTTCGTCCAGCCGCCCGCTTCAAGCTAAACGTCGTCACGACCAGGCCTTGCCTGAAGGGACGAGGGTAAGGTTGGAGGAGGGCGGGCACATGAGAGACGGACAGGACCCTCGCCCCGCGCTGGGCGAGCTTGAGACCCCAGACCCGATAGCGGCCGTGGCGGGCCGGGCCGGGGAGTCGGATGACCGACCCGGGCGCAGGTTGCTCGGGAAGGGATCGATTTACACGCTCGGCACCGCGCTTCAGCTCTCCGCTGCCGCTCTCGCCATCCCAGTCATCACACGCCTGCTGGGATCAGCCGAATTCGGTGCGGTGGCGCTCGCGATGGCGATCCAGCTGATGCTCACCGGCCTGGCGACGCTCGGGCTGCCCGCCGCGGTTATGCGCTTCTTTTTCGATCATCAAGACACGGTGGACGGTGCCGCGACTGCGCGCTCGCTGATCGTCAGCGCGGCCATGATCGCCGGCGGAGTCGTGTTTCCGGTCCTCCTGGCCGGGGTGATCTGGGCGCCGGCGCTTTCCCCCGAAGATCCGGGGCCAGTGCTGCTGGGCAGCCTCCTGGCCCTGCCCGCGGGGGTCATCGGCGCCAGCCTGGCCCTGCTCCGTGCGCAGGAGCGGCCGCGTCCCTTCATCGTCATCACGCTGCTCGCCAGCGCTGGAGCTCAGCTGCTCGGGATCGCCGCCCTGCTGATCGATCGTCACGCGTTCGCTTACGTGACCGGCGTCGCGATCGCCTTCGTGATTGCCGCGATCGCGGCGCTCCGCCTTACCGGGACGTTGGGGAGTCCGCCCGCGAACCGAAGCCTGCTCGGGTCTGCGCTGCGGTACAGCATTCCCACGATCCCCAACACGATCTCAGTGTCCGTGCTGGCGGTCGGCGATCGAATCCTGATTCAGGCCATCTCCGGATCCAGCGCAGTCGGCAAGTACCAGATCGCGAACGCGTTCGGGACGCTGGTCATCGGCTTCATAGTCGCCCTCCAGAATGCCTGGATACCGATCACATTCGGTGCCTCCGAGGAGCAGCGCTGGGCCACACTTGCCGAGATAGCCACGCTGGTGACTCGGCTGGCCGCGCTGGGCGCCGGTGTGCTGGCACTGCTCGCACTGCCCGTCCTCAAGCTCGTTGTTCCAGGGGACTACGACCCCGAGCACCTCGCGGACGTTGCATCGGTCGCGGTGCTGGCCAGCCTGCCGACCGTGGCCTTCATCGCTCGCGGACAGGTTCTGCTCTGGACGAAGCACACCAAGCCACTGATCTTGATCTCGCCGGCTGCCGCTGCCCTGAACCTGATTCTCGTGGCCGTCCTGCTGCCGCCATTCGGGCTCATCGGCACGGCAGCCGCGACGGTGCTGGCGGTGCTTGCCCAGGCAGCCATGACGAGCCGGGTCGCCGCAAGGATGGCCCGCGTCTCGTGGCACTGGGTACGCGACGCTGTTTCCTACGGGATTGCGGCCGCGCTGGTTGCAATCGCCTTGCTGCTTCCGGGCGCAGCCTGGGCGATAGGGGCCCGCGCTGCGATCTCGGTTCTGGCAGCCGGAATGCTGCTGATCGTCGTCCGGCAGGAGTTTCGGTTAGGTTCATGACTACCGGCCCGCGAGCCGAGCGAGCCCTCGCACCCGCGCGACCAGGCACGCTCCTGCCCAGGCGCAGGCGCCTAGCCGACTCGAACGGTCGGCGACGCTGAACCCTTTCGCCCCATCGCGACGCGGTACATGTCCAATAGGCGCGGCGTCACCTCGCTCCAGTCGTAGCGTGCGGCGAACTCCCGGCCGGCCCGGCTCAGGCTCCGGCGCCGCTCGGGGTCGCCGAGGAGCTTCAGCAGCCCCGCCGCGAAGGCGCGAGGCTCGGCGTCGAGGACCAACCCCGCGTTCGCGTCGGCCACCTCCTCCGCAAGATTGACCTCCCGGGAGATCGCCACCGGACAGCCCGCGGCCATGGCCTCCATGACAGCGATCCCGAAGTTCTCCGTATGCGATGAGAGGGCCCAGACATCCGCAGCCGACAGTGCCGCGAGCCGATCCCGACCGTAGAGCCCGCCGACGAAAGCAACCTGCGCTCCGATTCCGAAGTTCTCGGCGAGCCGCTCCAGCCTGGGCCGCTGCGCGCCGTCGTCGGGACCGACAACCGCAAGTCGCGCCGGCTGGTGCTCGAGCACGTGTGCGAATGACTTGATCAGCACGTCAACGCCCTTCTTCTCGGTGACCCGCCCGAGGAAGACGACAAGTGGCCCGGAGTAGCCAGCCAGGTACCGCTCGCGAAACTCGTGCGGAGGGGGGAGGGCGCCGAACCCGCGCGTGTCGACGGCGCAGGGCACGATCACCCGTGGAACATCTGGAGCGATGTCCGAGATCAGCCTCATCTCGGAGCTGGTCGTGACGTGGATCAAGGCGGCGCCTTCGAGCATCGCTTGGTGCCAGAGGGCACTCGCGACCGCCTTGCGGAACCGTCCGCGGCGCCGTAGATACGGATCGAGGCTGCCGTGCGGCGAGACGATGTAAGGCACCTGGGCCTCGCGGGCAGCGCAGGATGCTGCGTACTGGGGGTACTGCCAGAGGTTGTGGATGTGCACCACGTCGCAGTTCGGCACTTCGGTACGGAGGGCCCGGACCATCGCCGGTGAACGCGCGAGGCGTCGCGGGAAGCGGGTCGGGAAGAGCTCGAAATCCGTGAACGCCAGCGACGGATGCAGCTCGTCCGGGCGAATGGGTCGCTGCCTCTGCATCCAGCCCCACGGAGCGAGGGCGAGGTCCGTCGCGAATACACGGGCCTCACCTCCGGCACGCGAGGTGGCCACGGCTGCATCGGCGGCGAAGGCAGTCGCACCGCCGGTTCGCACGGAGGCCCCGACAACAACGTTGAGAATTCTCACGGGTGGGCCCGATCACCCTGGGGCGAGCGTGGGAGGAGCCGTGACTCTCAGCGGTGGCGGGCCACGCCGGCCGGCTCGGCTCCGGGCGGTCTCGGGCAGGCCTTCGCGTCGCAGGCGCCACGCGAGCAGCATCACCGCTGTGAACCAGCCGTACTGCTGCAGGACGAACGGGGTGGTCATCGAGTTGACGAGGAACGCGATGAACGCCGCAATGATCGACAGGCCGATCAACATATCGGTCTGATCCCCGGCACCCAGGGTCCGCCAGGCTCCCTGGAGGAGCGTCCAGACAACGATCAGGACCCCCACCAGGCCGAAGATTCCTGCCTGGTACCAGACCGATATCGGTCCGCCATGAACCTGGTACGAGACGATGGCGCCGTGGCTGATCACGTTGACCGACGATCCACCGGAATCGAGACCCTTCCCGACTATCGGGTTGGACTCGATCCTTGGCCATGCCCGACGCACGATCTTGAGGCGGATCGTGCCGCTGCCCGAGTCCGGCGACACGCCGTTCCTGGTCACGTCCTCGAACCGCTTGACGGGTGATGTCACCGCCCCACCGGCGAGCGTGAGGCCTGCGATCGAGACCGCGAGGGCGGCGACCACGGCCAACCGCCCGGGCGCTCGCACGGCGGGGGCAAGAAGCCAGACCAGGATCGCAATCAGTCCGGCGAACATCGCGCCGACCGACGCCGAGAGGATCACGCCGATCGCGGTGAGACCCAGCAGGCACCACCTGACTGGTCTCATTCGCCTGCCCCCGCGCCAGCCTTGGCCCGGAAGGCGGGTGGTCGCCAGCATCAGGGCGGGAATCAGGGCGATCGCGCAGGCGGCACCGAGGTCGTTGGGATGATCCGTGAGGCCGGTTGCCCGGCTGCCCTCGAGCGCCCCTCCGAGCAATGAGACGTCCATCACCTGGAACAGCGCGGCAAGTCCATTCAGGGCGGACGAGAACGTCCAGCAGCCGAGCGCGACGACGACCTGCTGGCGCGTCCGGAGCACCGTGGCTCCCGTCCAGGCCCAGAGCAGCATCACATAGATCGCCTGCAGCGTTTGGCTGACTGAGCCCGTTGTAGCGTCGGACCCGATGGAGCTGATGGCCCCTCCAAGCGCGAAGATCGCCACCCCGATGATCAGACCCTGCGGGACCCGCGCGCCCGGTCTTCCGGCCAGGAACGCGATGCCTGCCGTCCCGAGGGCGAGGAGGAAGAAGATCTCGCTCACTGTCAGCCCGGCGGCCGGCCGCCAAGACGCCTCGGTGAGCGTGAGCGAGCCGAGATAGAAGAGGAACCGAGGGATCCTGAGGATTCGGTCGGATGCCGGTGTATCGGCCGCGTCAGTGAATCGGCCGATCTCCCCGCCTTCGACCTTCCCGGTCCTCAGCGGCGGCCAGGTCGAAGAGGGAGGCGAGCGAAGCGAACTGCGAAAGAGCAGCGCGGTCAATAGACCGAGCCCCAGTACTCCGAGCGCCACCGTACCCGCGAGCGGGAGCGCCCCGGCCGCCAGACCAAGCAGCACTACGACAGCAGCCGATCCGATGGTCAGGGCGAGGGCCGCCAGGCCGCTGCTGCTGATCGCCCTGTGCACGGTCTGAAGGTTATGGCCTCTTCCGCTGCGGAGCCCCGGTCCGACTCGCCAATGCCGCTGCGATGCGGGCCGCAACGTGGTCCCAGGTGAGGCTCTCGGCAACCCGGCGGGGACCGCGCGCGGCGAGCGAGTCGGCGAGCTCATCGTCGGTCAGCAGCCTGATCAGCGCCTCGGCCAGCTCGCCGGCGTCGCCCGGCGGCACCAGTAGGCCGGCTCGGCCTTCGTCCAGGATCTCCGGTATCGACTGCACCGCGGACCCGATGCAGGGGATCCCGTGGGCCATTGCCTCGATCAGAACGAGCCCATAGGGCTCGTAGAGCGACGGCAGGCAGAACGCCCTGGCCCGCCGGTAGAGGTTGGCGAGCTCCCGGCGGTCTCGGATCTTGCCATAGCCGGTCACCCCCGGGGCCGTGAAATCCCGGGCCGGCCCGACGATGCTCAAAGTTGCACCGGCCACCCGCTTTCGCACCAGGTCGAAGGCCTCGAGCAGGACCCGGCCCCCCTTGCGTTCGAAGTCCCGCCCGATGAACAGGATCGAGGGTTCGTCCGTGAGCTGCTCCGGCGTCGGCGGGTTGTCGTAGGGCAGCCCGCCTCCGACCACGCTGATCCGCGATCCCTCCACGCCATAGTCGGAGCCGAGGGAATCGCGAGCCGGCGTGCCCATCACGAGCAGGTGGGCCGCCTTCGCGTACATCGAGCGCTCCACGGACAGCAACGTGTCCCGCTCGCCGACCGAAAACGGCATCCATGCCGGCCAGCCCGTCTCCGCCATCAGGCGCGTCTGGTCTACGTAGATTGCGTACGGGCGTGGCTGTCCGGAGACCCAGCCGTGCACCTGAAGCGCGAGATCGAACTCTGCGAACACCCGGGCGGCTCTTCTGCGCAGATTCCTCGAGAGCACGCGATGGGAGAGTCGACTGGTGTGAAACCTCGCTGTCCAGGTCGGTCGCGAGGGACGAAAGGTGGCGGCGGCGACCGCAGCACGCTGGGCGCCATGCATGCCGTAGTCGACGCGATCGACGACGTCGAAGCGACGGTCGAGGGCCCCTAGCAGGTGGCGGGCGACCCCGGAGAGGGCCGTGTCGGGGTCCCCCTCGACCAAGCCCAGGATTCGCAGCGCTGGAGGCTCGGCCATCGGCGCCAAGCTAGCATTGCCATCCGCCGCGCTCGTGCCCGACGAACTGCTTCCCACCTTCTTCGTGATCGGGGCCGCCAAGTGCGGCACCACGAGCCTGCACTTCTATCTCGACCAGCATCCCGAGGTCTCGATGTCGGACCCGAAGGAGCCACACGTCTTCGCCGACTCTCGCTCGCTCGACGAAAGCCCCGATTACCGGGGCCTGTTCAAGCCTGGACCGTCGGTCCGGGGCGAGTCTTCCACCGGCTACAGCCGCTATCCGGCGGAGGGGGACGCGGCGGCAGCGATCGGCGCCGCGATCCCCGAGGCCAAGCTGATCTACCTCGTCGGCGACCCGGTGGAGCGGATCGTCTCTGACTACGCGCAGCAGGTGTCGGTCGGCGTGGAGCCGCTCTCGCTCGACGAGGCCCTCATTGACTTCGACGATCACGGCAACTTCTACGTCTGCGCCAGTCGCTACGCGATGCAGGTTGAGAACTACCTGAGGTACTTCAAGCTCTCCCAGCTCCTCGTGCTGGAGCAGTGGCGACTTCGGCACGAGCGCCACGCCGTGCTCAGGGAGGTGTTCTCCTTTCTCGGCGTCGATTCGAGTTTCCGGTCCCCCAGGTTCGGTGCGGAGATGGCGACCCGAGAGGACCACGTCCGTCACGCCGGCCTGCTCTGGAAGCTTCGCTCCTCCCGGTTGGGCGCCGCCTACCGGCGGCTGCCGCTGGGCCCGCGGCTGCGGCTGACGCGGGCGCTGAGGCGCCGCGCCGGCGGTGTCCCGCGGCCGGAGCTGGACCCAGTGCGGCTTGCGGCCCTCAACGAGTTGCTCCTTCCGGAGATGGGGCGCCTTCGGGAGCTCACCGGGAAGCGGCTGCGGCACCTGCCTGGCGCGCCTCCTGCGTGACCTCCCTCACCCGGGTGAAGACCACCTCACCGGCCAGATCGCCAGCAGAGACATCCGCCTCGTAGCCCAGTCGCTCCATGTAGTTGAGGATCTCGTTCGCCCGCTCACCCGGGCGATGCGGGATCACCTCGACCACGACCTGCGGCGCGCCGGCGGCGAGCGTATCGTGTGCGCCCTCCAGCACCTCGAGCTCGCCGCCCTCGGCATCGACTTTGATCACGCTGATTCTCGCCGGATCGATCTCGTGCTCGGCGACGTAGCTGTCGAGCGTCTGCATCGGGACGCTGGTCCAGTCGCTGAACTCCTT
>JBKPND010000013.1:0-22731 GCA_046732465.1 Actinomycetota bacterium | reverse complement strand
GGGTGAAGGGGGTTCGATCTTCAGCCTGTGATCAGGCGAAGGCGACCAGTGGTCGGCCTGACACGTACTCGTGGAACACGGCGATGTGGTTGGCGTTGACCCAGATCTCTCGTCCACTTTCATCGACGACCTTGATCGTCGGAAGAGACGCGCCCTTCTCCTTCTCAGCCGTGATCTGGCTTTCGATCTCCACGACGGTGCTCTGCACGTTGAAGTGCTTGCCGCTGTCGAGGATGATCACTGCGCTCTTTTCGCTGTCGGCCATGGCGGTACCGTCATATGCCTGCCGGCTGGTCTTTGCCCCGCGAGCTCAAGTAACTATCGGGAACCGGGGCCCCGCACGGTCTCCGTTTCGTGTTCCTGCTCGGCCCTTCGGAGGCGCGATTCGGACAAGACGCAAGCCCGCTCCAGCTCCCTCAGTTGGACGGGACTCGTCGGCCGGGGGCCGTGCATCTTGGCCCGATAGAGGTCCCGGCGCTCGCGGTGGTAGCGGGCATCGACTCTCAGTTCGTCTAGGCGGCGCAGAGAGGTCATCGCCCCGACTGCTCCCCTTGGAAGCGGCGATCGCCCGCTCGCGTCCCTAGGGCGATGCGGCCCGGGGCTCCGATAGCGTGGCCAACCTGGCGATTGCCATCGGCGCGATGAAGCTCGCCGCGCCGTCGTGCTGCCGGTTGGGATTGCTTGCTTGTGCTCATCTCGTCCTCCTCGCTGGCGCGCTCGATCTCCCTCGGTCCCAGTGCTGGTCGACCCACTGAAGCCACCTCGCACGCGTCGCAACCCGCTCGTTTGCCTCGCACAGCCGGACGTAGGCGTTCGGCTCCAGCGATGTTTCAAATGCCGCCTCGTACTGGCGGCGGCGGCGACCCTGTTCCGCAAGCGCCCCCTCCAACCGCCTCACCGCGTCGTCGTGTGGCGGAATCGGTGATTCTGCGGGGATGGGCTGGAGATCCGAGCCGGCGAGCCATTCCTCTGCCTGGTCTGACCGCTGAAGCCGAGCCTGGGAGCGCTCGGTTGGGGTTGGGGTGGCGGTTCCGGGCATGGCTGACCTCCTTGGGCCCTCCGGCCTTTACCGAAGGACCCTCTTCGCTCCTGGCCTTTGTAGCTGCGGGGCTAGGCGGGACGGCCGGGTGCTCCAAAGCCAGTGGTTCGCACCTACAATGTAACATATATTCATGAAAACATTTTCTGGAAATCTGAAGCAGGATCGTCCTCAAACATCGGCCAGCGGCTGGGACTTTCTGACAAACCACGCCCACGTCCTCGTATGCGTGGCTCATGACTCGGGCATCCGCGTGCGCGAGATCGCCGCTGCGGTAGGCATCACTGAGCGTGCTGCCCACCGGATCCTGTCCGAGCTAGTCGACGAGGGCTACGTGGCGCGCGAGCGGCAGGGCCGGCGGAACCGCTACCAGGTCAAGCCTGAGCTTCCCCTGCGTCATCCCCTCTTCCAGGAGCGGGAGGTTGGCGACCTGCTCAAAGTCCTGTCGGAGAGCTAGGCGAGTCGCTCATCGGTGGGAAGCTGGCAGACCGCCGGCGTAGCTCTCGGTAGGTTGTAGCCGGCGCTTCTTCATCGAGACGACCAGCGGGTCTTGGCGGCAGCCCGGCCGTTGCCGGTTTTCGCGCAAGGGAGGCGTTGGCGCGTCAAGAGTCTGAGGCGCCCCACTCCGCGTAGCGCATTCATGCCCGGACCCGCGGTCAGTGTTTTGCCGCTCGGACGTCCGTCAGCCGCGCGGCCGGCTACTGAACGCGCTGGTAGGTCAGGATCGCGACGCCGTTGGCGGTTGTCTTCGAGTCGGCGAGCTCAAGCCGCTTTGGCTCATTTCCGTCCTTGAATAGACGCGCACCCGTGCCCGCCACGACCGGGTAGATCTCCAGGCGCATCTCGTCGAGCAGGTCCGCGTGCAGAAGCCCTTCGACGAGCGTGGGACTCCCGTGCACGCCGATGTTCTTACCAGGCTGCTGCTTCAACGCGGTGACCGCCTCGGCAAAGTCGCCGCTGATGAGGCTTGCGCTGTTGGAGGTTCCCCAGGGCGTAGCCTCGAGCGATCCCGAGATCACGTACTTGGGCACCGTGTTGATGTGGCTGACGAACGGCTCGGTGGTGGACGTCGGCCAATATTCGGCCCACTCCTGGTAAGTAACACGCCCGAGGAGCATCGCGTCCTCGGCAGGCAGCTTGCCGTAGAAATCACCCAGCACTTCTTCCGTGTCTCGCAGCTCGACGATCGTGTCGGAGACCGCGTCGAAGACGGCGACGCCATCCAACGTGAGAATCGTGTGTGAAATGACTTTTCTCATGGCTCCTCTTCCCTCCCTCGTTTGGCATTGAGACTCGGCCGCCGCGCAAACTAATCGCTGCTGGTCAGGGAGGTCGCGGGTGGCGCTATCGCCGTGCGTTGCTCCATCCGCGTGAAAGGAAGTGTGCTCGGTGGACTTATCGATGGTTGCCTTCCAATTGACCGTCGTCTATTCGTTCAGCACATGACGGATCGAGGCAAAGTCACGATTGTCGTATGCGCCTTCGTGGCCGTCGTCGGGCTAGGTCTTGCGGAGGGCGACTTTTACGACGAAGGAAGCTCCGCGTGGGACATCGCGGGCTGGGTGTTGTTCATGCTGGCCTTGCTCGTGGGTGTGGCTGCTGCCCTGCTGGGCGACCGCTCAAATCTCTCCCCTAGACGACCGTTCGCTCGCTTTCACCGACCCGGTTGGGTCTCGATCACCTTTGACCGGTGTCTTCGCCTTCATCGCCCTGGTCGGCTTCTCCCACCAGGCGAGAGATCCCCTCACTTGTTCTAGCACCAGAGTGCTGGCTAGCGGGATCCGCGTAGCCGCCGACCAAGGAAGCGTTGGCGGGTTCCCTCCGGGCCGGGTTTGCCGCGAATACGCTCAGGTCACGATTACCAACGGCTCCGCACGCGATGCCGTGATCTCCGAGAAGAAGGTCCCCAGCAACAGCGATTATGTGGTCGGTCTGACGATCATCGTGTCACCGCTTCTCTTCTCGATGGTTTGGCGGGCGTTGAGGCGCGAGCAAGGGCTCGCTGCCGAAAGCGCGTAGCGAGCTCGGAGCAGCTGCTTTGGAGGATGGAAAGCGACCATTTGTGGCTTTAGTTCCGAACGTCCGGAACCAACTCGGCAAACGACCGCCTAGCTCGACCCCCGGATCCGCGCGAACAGCTCGTTCACGTCCGCCAGCGGGCCGAGGTGTCCGAGCTTCTCCGGATTGACGATCGAGCGGATCGTCTGGATCTGGCCGTCGGCGACGTCGAGTGCCATGACATTGATGAGCTTCCCGTCGGTATCCAGGAACTCGGCGCCGGGCTGGCCGTTCACCACGACGCGGCGAATCTGAAGACCGCCGATGCGCTCGGCGAGGCGACCCCAGTTGCGCATCATCTGGCCCGCCTTCGCCTTGCCGTAGATCGGATGCCTGATCGCGGGGGCGATTCCGCCGCCGTCGCCGTGCAGCTCGACGTCCTCGGCGAGCATGGCCTCGAGGTCGTCGAAGTCGCCGTTCTCGACGGCCGCGAAGAAGCTCTCAGCGAGCTTCTCCCGCTGCTCCTCGGAGGCGTCAAATCGCGCGCGGCCATCCTGGACATGTCGTCGAGCCCGTGAGGCGAGCTGCCTGGCGTTCTCCTCGCTGGTCCCGACGATCTCCGCGACCTTTCCGTAGTCGTAATCGAAGACGTCGTGGAGCAGGAACGCGGCCCGCTGTTCCGGGCTCAGCGACTCCAGCAGGACGAGAAACGCGAGCGAGAGCGAGTCCGCGACCTCCGCCTGCCGGGCCGGGTCGTCCTCGGGTCGCTCCGTGATGGGTTCGGGGAGCCACTCGCCCACATAGGTCTCACGACGTGACCGCGCGGAGCGCAGCTCGTCGATCGCCAGACGCGTGGTGATCGTCGCCACATAGGCACGAGGCGAGGAGATCTCCTCGTCCGACTCGAGCGCTGCGTGCACGCGCAGCAGCGCCTCCTGGACGACGTCCTCGGCCTCGCTGACGGAGCCGAGCATCCGGTACGCGATCGCGAACGCGCGAGGTCGCAGCTCGTCGAGGAGCTCGGTCTCGTTCACCGCAGTCCCTCCCGAATGCCCTGCCGCCAGCTGGGGTAGCGCAGCTCCCAGCCGAGCTCGCGCTTCGCTTTGGCGTTGGAGGCGCCCCGAATCTCGGTCATCATCATCACCCCGACCTCACCGGCGGCCAGCCGCCCCACCCAGCGTGGGAGGTGACGAGGCGGCTTTGCTCCGATCTCCTTGGCCAGCTCGTCCAGGAACGTTCCGACCGGCGTGGGCTCATCGTCGGCCACGTTGTACACGCCGGGCGCGCCACGCTCCAGTGCCGCTGCGGTCGCGGCGGCGGCGTCGTGGATGTGGACCATCGACCAGATTCCGCCTCCATCCCCGACCACCGGGAGACGGCGCTTGCGGACCATCTCGAGCACCTCGCCCGGCGGGTCGAGCGCGATCGACGTTCCGGGTCCATAGAAGCCCCCGTACCGGAGCGCCAGCGCCTCGATCCCGTTGTCGCGCGTGATGTCCTCGACGTGGCGGATCGCGGCGAGCGATTGCGTCACCGCCTTCGGTGGATGCTGCTGGAGGGGGTCCTCCTCGGTCTTCACCGGTCCGCCGGTGGGCTCGGAGGGCCAGCCGGCGAAGCTCTGCGCGACGAAGCGCCGGGCGCCGGCCGCCTTTGCCGCCGCGAGGAGGTGATCGGTCCCTTCGGTCCGCAGCCGGTTGGTCGTCGCGAACGACTTGTCGATGTTGCGCGCGAACGTGCCGGTGAGATCGGTGAGCTCATGGACCAGCGCCTCCGGCTCCGCCTGTGCGACGGCCTGCGCGACCGCCTCGGGGTCGAGTGCGTCCGCCACCGCGGGGCGTGCACCCATCGACCGGATCAACTCCTTCTTCGCTGGCGAACGGGTCATGCCGGTGACCTCGTGCCCCCGGTCGACCAGCATCGGGACCAGTTGCTTGCCCAGGGCGCCCGTCGCGCCCGCTACGAAGACCTTCATGGTTGTCTCCTTTCCGCTATCGGAACAAGAGACGAGGCACCCCGACGCCCTGTGACACAGGCTACGCGGTGGCCGGCTTCCGCTCCCGCCAGGCCTCCCAGCGCTTCTCGAGGCGCTTGCTGAACCGCTTGGGCTTATCGGCGTAGATGCGCTCGCCGAGCGAGATCGCGGCGAACTGCAGCTCTCCGCGGCGCTGATCGATCTCCTCGATGAGGTGGCGCTTGTCGCTCGGGTCGGCGAAGGCGGCGCGGCGGCGCTGCACGGTCTCACGCAACAGGGCGAGATCGTGGTCGTCGCCGAGGTGATCGGAGAGATCGTGGGCGTGATCGGCCAGATCTCCGAGCATGTGCTTGTCGGCGTCCCGGATCAATCGCAGCTGGTACCAGAGATCCTTCACCCGCTTGCGGAGCTCGTGCAGGTTGGTGACGCTTGCCTCCTCCTCGACGGCCCGCAGCCGCTTGCGCCCGCGCCGGTAGGTCCGATGCAGGCCGGGTCCGATCAGCTCCCAGCCGTCGCCCTCCAGCGGCATCTGCGCGATCCGGCCCCGGCCGGCCGCCAACCCGGCGGCCGCCTCGGCCATCGCCCGCTCGAGCGAGCCATCGTCGTGGGCCACGCGGTTCTCGCTCTCGAGCTGCTCGCGCAGTGAATCGAAGCGGCCCTCCGCCTCCGGTCCGAAGCGCTCGGCCAGCCCGTCGAGCGCCTCGACGAGGATCTCCGCATCTCGGAAGCTGCTCAGCGTCCTCGCCACCTCCCGGTAGTGGTCGTTCTCGCGTCGCCAGGTCTCATCGCCGATCTCGTCGCGCACCAGGCGCAGCCCCGAGCGGATCTTCTTGACGTCCTTGCGCGTCTCGTGCACTGCCTCCGCCGGCTCGGTGCCCGCCTCGCCCCTCAGTTGGGAAATGCCGTCATCGACCTGCGCGGTGAGGACCCGCTTCATCCCCGCTCCGACGGGCTCGCGCGCGAGCAGGCGGTAGGCGTCGGAGTCGAAGTCGGCGCTGGCTCCGTCGTTGCTACGAAACCGCCGGATGCCGTACCCCGCGGCAGCCGCGGTCCCGGCCGCCAGCAGACCCGCCGCCTTGCGCGGATCCTTCACCTCGGAGAGCGCCCTTCGGGCGGTCCTCTCGATCTGCTCGCGTGACGGGGTCATCAGTTGATTCCTGCCACATATCCGTGCGTAACTAACGGCACGGGATGTAAAAACGCCGTTACGACGGTCGACCCTGCGTGGCGAGCGTCTCGTTCAGGTAGCGCTCGTCGCCCGTGACCTCCTCGCCGATCCACTCGGGCGGCTCGAACTGCCGCGCCTGATCCTCCGAGGCGAACTCGATCTCGGCAACTAGCAGCCCCGCCAGGTCGCCCTCGTAGACGTCGAGCTCGATGGTGAGGTCGCCGCTCGGGATCAGGTGCCGGCGCTTGTGCAGCCGGCGGCCCTCGGTGAGCGGCCAGAGCCCCTCGAAGGAGTCGCGGTCGAGCTCGATCTCGCCCTCCTCGCGTGAGAGCCCCGACCCCCGCTTCGCCGTGAGCACGAGCTTCTCGCCCTTGCGGCGGAGCCGGACCTCGCCCTCGTGCCCCACCGCGAGGTAGCCCTGCTCGATCTCATTCGACTCGGTGCCCCCCAGCTCGGGCGACTCGGGCACCAGGAACTTGCGCTCGACCTCCATCCCGACACCGTAGACTCAGATGGGACCCGACAGGGGGGCTCGCGGGCAAGCGGGCTGAGATAGCGGACTACCCCCACCTTCCGCTGACCCTTTGAACCTGTGCGGTAATGCGCGCGGAGGGAGCATGCTGACGAGACTTCGCGAAGGCACTCCGGACGCGGCCCGCGAAGGCGGCCGTGACGCCCCGACCGCGGACGCGACCGGCGCGCCGCTCCAGATCGATGAGCTCGGCCACTCGTTCGGCGAGCTGCGGGCGATCGAGCGGATCGATCTCGAGGCCGGTCCCGGCGACGTCGTCGGGATCGTCGGCCCGTCCGGCTCCGGCAAGACGACCCTGCTGGAGGTCGTCGCGGGCCTGAGGCCCGCTGAGGCCGGCACGATCTCGGTCGGCGGGCGAACCGAGGCGGGCGAACGGCTGGAGCGCTGCGCGTACATGCCACAGCGCGATCTGCTCCTGCCCTGGCTGTCAGCGATCGACAACGCCGCCCTGGCCCTCCGGGTCGCCGGCATGGCGCGCCAGCCGGCGCGAGAGCGTGCCGGGGAGCACTTCGACCGGCTCGGCCTGGCCGGCTTCGAGCGTGCCAGGCCCGGCGAGCTCTCGGGCGGCATGCGCCAACGCGTGGCCTTCCTGCGGACGCTGATGGCCGGCCGGCCGGTCCTCCTGCTGGATGAGCCCTTCGCCTCCCTGGACGCGATCACCCGCGCCGAGATGCAGTCCTGGCTCGCGGGCATCCTCGACCAGGACCGGCACACCGTTCTGCTGGTGACCCACGACGTGGAGGAGGCCCTCTATCTCTCCGATCGCGTCCTGGTGCTGAGCTCGCGGCCGGCGAGGGTCGCCGACCGGATCGAGGTCTCGAGCCCACGTGCGGCCGACCGCGCCGCTGCGGTGACGTCGGCCCGATTCACCGAGCTCCGGCAGCGGGCGCTCCGCAGCCTGGCGGAGGGGGCGCGATGAAGGCGGCGGGCAGGTACCTCGCGCCGGTCGCGGTGATCCTCCTCCTGCTCGGGCTCTGGGAGGTCGCGGCCCAGTGGGATTGGATCGCGAACGCGCTCAACATCCAGGACTTTCTCGTCCCGGCGCCGAGCGACATCGCGACCTCGCTCTGGCGGGACCGCTCTCTGCTCGCCGATGACACCTGGGTAACGCTCCGCGAGGTGCTGCTCGGTTTCCTCTGCGCGTTGGTCGCGGGACTCGCCTTCGCCGTTGTCCTGCACCTCTCCGACACGCTGCGCCGTGCCTTCTATCCGCTGCTGGTCGCCTCCCAGACGATCCCGCCGGTCGCGATCGCACCGATCCTGGTCGTCTGGTTCGGGTTCGGATTGGGGCCGAAGGTCCTGCTGATCGCGCTCGTCTGCTTCTTCCCGGTCACCGTGAACACCCTCGACGGGCTGCGCTCGGTCGATCCGCAGCTGATCACGATGATGCGCACACTGGGGGCCGGGCGGCTGCAGATCCTCGGCCGGGTCGAGCTGCCCTCCGCGCTGCCCTTCTTCTTCAGCGGCACGAAGATCGCGATCGCGATCGCGGTGATCGGAGCGGTCTTCGCGGAGTGGGCTGGCGCCGGGTCAGGGCTCGGCCATCAGATCCAGATCGCCTCGAGCCAGCTGCTGACCGCGCGGATGTTCGCCGCCATCACGCTGCTCTCGGTGATGGCCATTGTGCTCTTCGCCCTGGTCGCGCTGATCGAGCGCAGGGTGGTCACCTGGGACAGCCGAGGGGTCACCCGGACGTGAGGCACGGATCGCGTTTCGCGCGCCTCGTGGCCGGACTCGCCGCGACCGCGGCGCTGGCGCTTGGCCTGGCCGCCTGTGGCGGTGGTGAGGACGCGACGACCGGGACGCCCTCGAACCCGCAGCCGTTCACTCTCGATCTCGACTGGTACGTCAATCCCGACCACGCGGGGATCTACACGGCCATCGAGCGCGGGTTCTTCCGGCAGGCGGGCCTCGACGTCAAGCCGCAGGTGCCCTCGGACCCCGCCGCGCCGATCAAGGAGGTCGCCGCCGGGCGGGTCGACCTGGCGGTCTCCTACGAGCCCGAGGTCCTGCTCGCCGCGGACAAGGGCCTCGACGTGGAGGCGGTGGCGGCAGTCGTCAATTCGCCCCTCACCTCGCTGATCTCGCTGCCGGAGGCGGGGATCTCGAGCGCCGCCGACCTCAACGGCAAGACCGTCGGGACGGCGGGGATCCCGTACCAGAGCGACTACCTGGACACGATTCTGCAGACCGCCGGCCTCCCACCCTCGTCGGCTCAGGAGGTGAACGCCGGGCTCAATCTGCTGCCCGCGCTGATCGGCGGCCGGGTCGACGCGATCCTGGGCGGCTTCCGCAACATCGAGGGCGTCGACCTTCAGCTGCGAGGACTCGACCCGCGGGTGGTGCCGGTGGATCAGCTGGGCGTCCCGACCTACGACGAGCTCGTCCTCGTCGCCCGGAAGTCGACCGTGGAGGAGCATCCCGACGCGATTCGCGCCTTCATCGAGGCGCTGGCGCGCGGGACCGACTACGCGCGGGGCCATCCTCAGGGGGCGGCCAGCGCCGTGATCTCCGCCGGCAAGGGTCTAAATCCGATGCAGACCAGGGCCGAGGTCGCCACGACGCTGCCGCTCCTCGCGCCGCCCCAAGGAAAGCCGTATGGCTACCTGGACCCGAACGCGTGGGCTGCGTATGCCCAGTGGATGGCGCAGCACGACCTGATCTCGAGCGCGCCCAGCCCGAGCGACGTGCTCACCGACGAGCTGCTTCCGTAGCCCGATCGGCTAGCGCGCGGGCGTCTTCGCGAGCGCCGGAAGAACCCGGCCGCCGTAGACCTCGACCGCCCTCAGGGGGTCGGCCCCGGAGACGTTCATCAGGGCCATGGTCGTCGCGCCAAGCTGTTCCGCCTCCCTGATGCGGTCGACGTGGACCTCCGGATCCGAGGAGATGATCAGCGCCTCCTTCAGATCCTCGTCGGAGATCTGCCTCTCACCCTCCTCGTACATCTTGCGCGGCTGGTGCCAGTCGTCCGTGTAGAACTCCTGCGGCTGCGCACCCTTCCAGACCCGCGCGCCCTCGAGAGCCGCATCGTCGTCCTCGGCCCAGGAGAACTGCGCCTGCAGGACGATCGCGCCCGGCTCCTTGCCCGCGTCGTCGCAGGCGCCGCGGTAGGCGTCGATCACCTCCGGGGCCGATTCCGGATCGGCCAGGGTCCAGAGCCCGTCCGCCCAGCGCGCCGCCACCCCCGCGGCCTTCGGCCCGAAGGCGGAGACGTAGATCGGCGGCCGGCGGTTCGGGCGGGTGTGAAGAATCGCTTCGTCGGTCTCGAAGTGGCGCCCGTCGTATGTCAGGCGCTCCCCGTCGAAGAGGCGGTTGATGATCTCCAGCCCCTCCTCCATGCGCTCGACCTGCTCTGACACCGGTGGCCAGATCGCGGCGAGCGGTGACTCGTTCAGTGACTCGCCCGAACCGACGCCGAGAAACGGGCGACCGGGGAACAGACGCTCCAGGGTCGCCCAAGCTTGCGCGATCAGTACGGGGTGATGGCGGGGACCGGGCGGCGTGACCGCCGTGCCGAGAGCGAGCTTCTCGGTCGCCTGCCCGGCCGCTCCGAGCAAGATCCAGGCGTGGCCCGACTCGCCGGGCTCCCACCAGGGCTGGAGATGGTCCGAGCAGGCGATGCCGTCGAAGCCGGCCCGCTCGCCCTCGATGGCCTGCAGCAGCAGGTCCTCGGGCGGAAACTGCTCGTGTGCCAAACCCAGCCAGTACCGCATGGTCTGTGGCTACCCGCGGGGTGGGTGCGGATAACACCGCTCCGGATGGGGCTAGACGTCCGCGGCGCCCGCGTCCAGCGCGAATGGGCTGCCCTCTGAGTCACGGCACACGGCCCAACGATCGCCTGGGTGGACCACCGAACCTCCCAACTCCCGGACCCGGTCGAGAGCGGTGGGAAGATCGTCCACGGTGAAGTACGGCAGTGAGCTGGTGTCGCCCGGACCCGGCCCCCGCTCGTGAACGCCGAGGCGCAGATCACCGACGCCGGCTTCCCACCCCTCCCCAGCATCGTTGGATCTGGGGGCAAGCTCGACACCGAGCACACCGCTCCAGAAACGGCAGGCGCGCTCGGCGTCATCGGCCGGGAACTCGATCAGCGGAGCAGACACTGACCTGATTATCCGCCTAGCCAGGGCCGAGCAGGCTGCCGCGGATCTCGGCCTTCCGCATATCGAGCATGCCCGCAACGCTAGCCTCGGCCGGGTGTTCGACCACGTCGGCATCGCCGTCTCGGACCTCGCGGCCTCCGAGCGCTTCTACCGCACCGTCCTGAGCGTCCTGGGGATCGAGCCCAGCCATGCGGACGCCGAGCTGGTCGAATGGGACGACTGGGATATCGGGCCGACGGACCGCGACCACCCTGTTACCCGGGGGCTCCACGTGGGCTTCCGCGCCCGCGACCGCGCGCAGGTCGACGCGTTCTGGCAGGCAGGCGTCGACGCGGGGTACCGGGACGACGGCGTGCCTGGGCCGCGTACGCAGTACGGCCCGACGTACTACGGCGGGTTCCTGCTCGACCCCGACGGCAACAGCGTCGAGGCGGTCCACAGCGACCGCGAGGACGCCGTGCCCGATGGCCGCGTCGACCACCTGTGGATCCGCGTCCGCGACCTGCAGGCCTCCCAGCGCTTCTACACGACGATCGCCCCGCACGCCGGGCTCCGCCTGGAACACGACGAGCCGGCCCGCGTGCAGCTCTCCGGCCCGGACTACAGCTTCTCGCTCGTCCGGGACGAGCGGCCGCTCACGGAGCACGTCCACCTCGCGTTCCCCGCGCGCGAGGACACCACGGTGCGCGCGTTCCACGCCGCCGCGCTCGCGGCGGGCTACGAGGACCACGGCGCGCCGGGCGAGCGCGCGGTCTACCACCAGGGCTACTACGGTGCGTTCGTGCTCGACCCGGACGGGCACAACGTCGAGGTCGTCAACCACAACCGGAGCTGAGCGGTAGCAGCGGCACGGCGGCGCGCGGGTGTTGACCCGAGAACTGACCTATGCGGCCAGGCGGGCGGGAGGCCCCGATCCCATCGCCTTGTGCCAGCCGGCGAGCGCGAACGCGCCGGCAAGCCCGCGGAAGGGCGCGTAGGGGGCGAAGTAGGCCTCCACCTCCTCGACGGTCGCGCGGCGGCCGAGGCCGGCGAGATGGCCGACCAGCTTCACGTAGGCGAGGTCGCCCGCCGGCAGCGAGTCCGGATCGCCGCGCCCGTGCAGGCCGAGGCACTGGAGCGTCCAGGGACCGATCTCGCTGATCTGAAGGAGCCGCCTGTCGGATCGCGGGTCCTCGAGCCTCGCCCGGCCCTGCGCGACCTCACGGGCGCAACGGACCATGGCGACGGAGCGACCGGCGCCCAGGTCCATGGAGGCGAGCTCGGCGGGCGCCCTCCCGGCGATCACCGCGGCGGAGGGCACGTCCCGGAGCGGCCAGGAACGCTCGCGTCGTCGCCGCGGCGCGGGCTGATTCGGGAGGTAGCTCGGCGCCCAGCGTCTCACGATGCGGCGCTGGATCTCGGCTGCACGGGAGGCCTGGATCAGCTGTGAGGTGATCGCCCAGCAGAGGGCCTCCCACGGCCACGGACGGCGCCTCGGCCGAACCCACGGCTTGTGGTGGATCGCGGGGCCGAGGAGCGGGTCCCGCTTGAAGGTATGGAAGAACTCCCCCATGTCGTCCTCGACGGCGAGCGAGAAGCGGACGCGCTCGATCGCGATTCCGAGCTCGGCGTCGCCAGCCGGCGCAATCTCCTCGGGGGCCGGTGTTCCCTCGGGAACGATCGGGTGCTGGACCGAGGCGGGGTCGATCGGCTCGGCGCGAATGTGCACGTATCCCTCCCGCGTGCGCCAGGCTCTCGCCCGGACAGGGGAGTGGCCGACGTGGATCAGGCGCTCGACGACACGGTCGCGCGAGCGCACCACCCCGTCCCCGCCGCTGCTCCGCGGCAGCCGGTAGGGCCAGCGAGGCATCACCCGCTCCTCGACGACGGCCGGCAACGCCGAGGACCTAGCGCCCGAGGACGTGAACGTCGACCAGGAAGCTGCGGCTGGCGACGACCTTCTCGCGCCGCCGGAAGAGTCCGCGCCGGGGAGGCCTTCTGGACGGGCGGGATGCGGCGCGTGCGATCGCGACCACCGCGACGCCTGCCGCGGCGCCACCGGCAGCGGCCACGGCGAGTGGGACGTCATGTCCCCAGAGCGCGATCGTGCGGCCCTCGGCGCGGACGGGTAGCGGGCGCACCGGCTCCGCCTCGATCACCTCCTGCTCCTCTGTCCGCTTCGGATCGGCCATCGCTCGCATCCTAAGACCCCGTCAAGACCCTTTCCGTTTCCACCCTGCTCGGTGCGGGAAGATCTGGGACGTCCGTGGCCGAATTCGAGCTGACCAGCTCCGCCTTCAGCGAGGGGCAGCCGATCCCCGAGAAGTACTCGTGTGACGGGGAGAACGTCTCACCGCCCCTCAGCTGGAGCTCACCGCCCGAGGGGACCCGGTCGCTGGCGCTGATCCTCCACGACCCCGACGCCCCATCGGGGGACTTCACCCACTGGGTCGCCTGGAGCATCGATCCGGCTGCCGGCGGGCTCGAGGAAGGGGCCCACGCTCCCGGCGAGGGCGCCAACGGCTTCGGCGAGAACGGCTACGGGGGTCCATGCCCGCCGCCGGGACACGGGGCGCACCGCTACCAGCACGAGCTCTTCGCGCTCGACACCGAGGTCGACCTCCAGGAGGGCGCGAGCCGGGAGCAGCTCGAGGACGCGATCGAGGGACACGTGCTCGGCGGCGCCGAGCTGCTCGGCACCTACGAGCGAACCTAGCGGCCACCAGGCCGCTCCACCATGAGCGGAGCGGTTATCTGGGGCGGCCGCTTGTGGACGCGACCTGATTCAGGTCCTTCTCGTACAGCCGGTACTTCTTGACGATCTCGCCGCCCATCCCCTCCATGGCGCGGTTCATCGGCTCGTTCGTCTCCAGGATCCAGCCCTGGTCGCCGGCCTTCTGCGGCCGCACCTTCGCGGTCTCGACGTGCTCGACGTAGAACTTCGCCGCGATGCCGGTGTGCTGGTACTCGGGCTTCACGCCGAGGGCGAAGACCCGCACCTTGTCGACCTTTCCCTTGCCGAGCAGGAAGCGCAGCCAGCCCAGCGGCAGTAGGTGGCCGTTCATCTTCTTCGTCACCTGGTTGATGTCGGGGAGCGTCAGCGCCGCGCCGAGCGTCTCCCCGTCGCGCTCGGCGATGAAGGTCCAGCGCTCGTCGAGGATCTGCTTCAGGTTGGAGGCCTGAAAGCGGACCTCCTCCTCGGTGACGGGGACGAACCCCCAGTTCTTCTCCCAGGCCGAGTTGTAGACCTCCATGAAGCGGCCGATCTCGGCCTCGAGGTCCTTGCGGTTCATGTTGCGGACGGTGATCCCGTGCTCGGATTCGACCTTCTCGGCGACGGCGTGGATCGCGTCGTGGAAGCGGTCGCCCTGCTTCAGGCCGCCCAGCTCGAGCCACCACATCAGCAGGTCCATCGTCTTGCCATAGCCGAGCGCCTCCAGGCGCTCCCGGTAATAGGGCGGGTGCCAGGGCTCGAGAATCATCGGGTCGCGGTCGTAGCCCTCGATCAGGAGGCCGCACTCATCGTTGGTGGTGAAGTCCATCGGCCCGATCATCCGCTGCCGTCCACGCTCCCGGACCCAGTCCTCCGCGGTCCCGAGGAGTGCCTCGAAGATCGCCGGATCGTCCTCCGCCTCGATGAAGCCGAATTGCCCGTCGCGGCCGCCCTGGAACTCGTCCCAGCGCTGATCGATCTGCGCGGTGATGCGCCCGACCGGCTCGCCATCCCGCCACGCGAGGAAGTACTCGGCCTGGGCGTGGTCGAAGTAGGGATTCTTCTCCTTGTTGAGGAAGTGGCGGCGCTCGTAGATCAGGGGCGGCACCCAGGGGGTGCCCTCGTGCAGGCGGAAGGGCAGCTTGATGAACCTGGTGAGCTCGCGGCGACCCTGCACGGGCCGTACCTGTAGGTCGCCTGGCACGGCTGCGGACCGTACAAGGTGCGAGTATTTCCGGGCATGTCCGACTCCGGCGATAATCGGGTTGCGCTGTCGCGCACCCTCGAATCTCCGGTGGACGTCTTCGAGAAGGCCCGCACGCATGACCGAGCGGAGCAGCTCGAGGCGGCCAAGCAGGGGGATCTCCTTCCCTATTTCCGAATCCTCGAGTCCCAGGCGGGCCCGGTGGTGGAGATGGAGGGACGCGAGACGATCATGCTCGGCTCCAACAACTACCTGGGGCTGACCACCGACGAGCGGGTCAAGCAGGCCGCCCGCGACGCCCTCGAGCAGTACGGCACGGGCGTCACCGGCTCACGCCTCCTGAATGGCACCACGCCGATGCACGTCGAGCTCGAGCGGGCGCTGGCCGAGTGGATGGGGACCGAGGATGTGATCGTCTTCACGACCGGATACCAGTCGAACCTCGGGGCGATCTCCGCGATCCTCGAGCCCGGCGACACGGTGATCTGCGACTCCGGCGACCACGCCTCGATCCTCGACGGCTGCAAGCTCTCCGGGGCTCGGCTGCGCCCCTTCCGCCACAACCGGATGGACAAGCTGGAGACGATGCTCGAGCGGGCCGTGGCGGACCAGAGCGGCGCGCTGGTGGTGGTTGATGGCGTCTTCTCCATGGAGGGTGACGTCTGCGACCTGCCCCCCATCGTCGAGCTCTGCAAGCGCTTCGGAGCCCGGCTGATGGTCGACGAGGCGCATGGGGTCGGCGTTCTCGGGAAGCGAGGGGCCGGCGCGAGCGAGCTGTTCGGCCTCGAGGACGAGGTCGACCTGCGGATGGGGACCTTCTCGAAGAGCCTCGCCTCCTGCGGCGGGTTCATCGCCGGCTCGGAGGAGGTGATCGAGTACCTGCGGATCGCGTCGCGCTCGTTCATCTTCAGCGCCTCCGCCGTTCCCGCGGCCGTGGGCGCCGCCCTCGGCGCGCTGCGGATCATCCGCTCGGAGGGCCCGGAGCTGATGTCCCGTCTGCTCGACAACGCCGCCTACCTGCGCCAGGGCTTCCGCGATCTGGGACTGAAGGTGGTGGAGCCGGGGACCCTGCCGGACGGCACCGAGGCAAACACTCCGGTCGTGCCGGTGATCGTCGGCGAGGACTGGCAGGCCGTTCTGCTCTGGAAGGCACTCTTCGAGGCCGGCGTCTACACCAACGTCGCGCTTCACCCGGCGGTGCCGCCCGGCGGCGCTCTTCTCCGGACGAGCCTGATGGCGAACCACGAGCGGGAGCAGCTCGATCGGGCGCTCTCGACCTTCGCCGAGGTGATCAAGCGTTTCCCGGACCTGCCGACCGGGTAAGCGGAGAGGTTCGCCCGGCTCGATCCCGGATGGGGACCGCTGGAGTTGGGCTTGAGTTGGACGGTCTGGATGGACAGGCGATCCACCCTCCGACAAAAGATCTGCTCTTAGCGAACGGGATGATTTTTTGGGTGTTGACCCTCGGCGCGAGAGGCGTATAAGTTTCGCCTCGCCGCGCGCTTCCGGGGCAGGGAGCGGACGGGGTCAGATTCAAGGAGAGGACCGTCCACTTCCCCCGGCTCGTCAGAGCGACTGGGGGCCGCGCCGCAACCAACCCGCCAACACAATTCCTGACCTAGCAGGAGGGAGAACTTATGTCCGCTGCTTCGACGATTGCCCCTGCCCGCCCACTGTCCGTGCCCCGTCGGCGCATCGAGCCGAGGATCGTCGAACAGCAGAACGGCTCAGAACGATCCGAGCCGAAGACGAAGAAGAGCGGGACCGCTCAGTGCATGGAGGCCCTCGCCCGTGCCAACAAGGTCCGTCTCGCCCGCGCCGCCCTGAAGCGCGACATCTCCGCCGGCCGCCGCAGCATCACTGAGGTGATCACGGACTCGCCCTGGGAGGTCGACAGCATGAGCCTCGGCGAGCTCCTCTGCGCGCAGCGCCGCTGGGGCCGGGCGCGTTCCCGGAAGCTGCTCTCCTCGACCGCCCTCAGCGAGGGCAAGCAGGTGGGCACGCTGACCGAGCGGCAGCGGCGGATCCTCGTCGCCGCCCTCGAGGCGAAGCTCGCAAGTCGGCTGGCCTAGCCGCGCAGGCGGAAGAGGGCTCCGCCGGAGCGCCGGCGGAAGGCGTTGGTGAAGAGCCAGGCGGAGCCCCCGAACGCCATCAGACCCGCCGCGATGCAGACCGGCACGGGGACCATGGTGGCGACGAAGAGCGCGCCGAACACCGGAACCCCGACCGCGGCGGCGAGCACGAGCGTGTGCGATCGGTAACCGGCGAAGTGCTCGCGGATAGAGAGCTCGAGCCCGGCGAGGGAGCCCAGCGCTAGCCCTACGGCGATCATCACGAAGCCCTGCGGAGGGGTGACGAAGAAACCCGCGATCAGCAGGACGAGTCCGATGAAGACCACGAGCTCTGACAGCGGGAAGCTGCCCCAGGGGGCCGGTGGCCGGTCCTCGTGCACGGACCTGCGGCGGGCTGCCTTGGCGCGTTGAGCGTCGTCGACCGCGACGGAGGCGGGCTGGCCCTGCGCCGGCCGTGGATCGCTCTGTCGCCGCCGCCGCTTGCGGCGCTGTCGCTTCGTCGCCATCAGTGATTAGGGGGCAGCTGCCCCTCGGCTAACGGACAACCGGAGGAGATCTTGACGCGCCACCAGCCCATCACCATGCCCAGAGGGCCCCACCTGGGCTTGACGTGCCAGTTCTTGCAGCCGGGCTCGCCGATGTCCTCGTTGTAGACGCGCACCCACTTGTATGAGGCCGGATCGACGGTCATCCGCTCGATCAGCTCGCGGTTTGACTCTTCGACGACCGCGTAGCCATGCAGGTCCGCCTTCACCTCCTGGATGCGGGCCGCGAGGCCGTCCCGGATCCCCTCGAGCTCGTCGACGGAGAGCAGGCGCGGACCGCCGACCCCCGGAACCGCGAAGTCGATTCCCTTGCGCGGGAAGGCGGAACCGAAGAGCCGCGCGAGCGCAAGCTCCATCGCTGCGATCTGACGGCGCAGGTCGGCGCGGGCGGCGCGCTCGTCGTACTCGTGGAGGACGGTGTCGAGCCCCTCAGGTGGGGCCGGCGGCAGCAGATCCTCCTGCGGTGCGATCTGCACCTCATCGAGACCGGGGTGCTCGAGCAGCTGCTCTGGCATGAATCTGAGCCTCCACTTGGACTCACGGGTCGCGCTTACGCGCGCCCTCGTATTAACTGAATCTTATGCCCGCAAAGCGCTTCCCGCCACCCATAGGGCCTCCTCGAGGGCGATATCGGGCACGCCGCGCACGCCGATGGCGATCAGCAGCACCCGCTCGGTGCCCCGGCTGACGCCGTAGCCCTCCGCGGTGCGATCGAAGAGGATCCCGAGCGGGCGCCGCTCGTCGGCGACGACGAGCGTCCCGTCCGGCAACGGAGAGACACGGCCCTCGAACGCCTCCCCCTCGGCCGAGAGGCGCAGGCCGACGCGGCCCTCCACCCGATCCGCATCGAATGCGCGCAGCGCGACGCCCACCTCCACCATCGCGATCGTCAGCGCGTCCTCGACGCGGTTTCGGCTCTTGAAGCTGCCGTCGTGAATGCGCTCGAAGATCAACTGCTCGATCGGCGTGCGGGTCGTGTCCGGGTCGAGGCCGATGTGGCGGAAGAAGACCCGGTAGGCCCAGGGAATCGGCTGCTGGCGAAGCTGAATCGCCTGCGGCCCCCCGATCCGGTCGCTGAGGGTTCGAAGCCGCTCGCGGAGCGCCTCGGGGCTGCGGCCGCCGGCGCTCTCGAGCGCCGTGGAGACGATGGACAGCCCCGGGAACTCCTCCGCCAGCCCGGGCTCGATCCAGCCCGGCTCGGGGGCGACCTCCCATTGGTCCGGCAGCTCGGGCATCAGCGCAGGGTTGCGTCCCTCCGCTTGGTCGCCGCGATCAGAGCGTCGACGTTCTGGAAGAACCGCCTCTGGTCCAGCTGGCCGATCGAGGTGTGCTGAAGGACTCCGCCGGGATAGGCGTAGACGAAGGTCGGGCAGCCGCCGACGCGGTAGAGGTTGGACAGCGCCCCGTCGCGGTCGAGCCCGATCGGATGGGTCCAGTGGCGATCCGCGATCAGCTTGCGGACCTCCGAGTCGGAGTCGCGCACGTCGACGGCCAGGAAGTTCACTCTCGGTGAGTAGCGGCGGTACGCCTGCTCGAAGACGTCCTCCTGGTCCTCGCAGTCACCGCCGCGCGTGAACCAGAACGAGAGGACGAGGGGCCTGTCGAAGAGGTCACACACCCGGATCGCGCCCGGAACGTCCACCCGGCAGGCCGGGGTCCGCGTGTCGCCCGACGGGCATGGGATCCGGGCCGCGTCGCAGTCGTCCTGGGCGATGTTGGCGTCGCCGCCCGCTTCCGAGCGCGCGTCCGGCACGGCGAACTGGGCGAGCGGCAGGTCGCCCTCGTTGTGCGCGCCCAGGACCCCCTTGTTCTTCGTCGAGATCAGGTTGACGCCAGCCACCGCGATCAGGGCGATGAACACCATCCCCACGATCAGCGAATAGATGCGCGGCCGGTTCACGGAGCGGATTCGCCGGCCGCCAGCGGCGCCTGACGCGCCCGCCAGGGAAGCCGGAAGCCCTCCTCTGACCAGACCACGGCGGCGGGCAGCACGAGCATCACGCCCGCCAGGGCGACCAGCAGGTCGGCGACGGTGACCAGCCCGAAGTCTCGGAGAACCGGCGCCACGGAGATCAACCCGATGTCATCGAGCAGCGGCAGGCCGGCGATCGCGAGGACGGCGAAGCCGGCGATCGCGGTGACGCCCGAGGCCAGCACGGCCGCGCCGGTGCGCAGGTAGGTGCGCCGGAGCGCCTCGCCGACGGAGAGGCCGCCGCGCCGTTCGCCGGCGTAGCGGGCCGAGAGGATCACGCTGAACTCGGTGGCGATCGCGATCACCAGTGCGCCGAGTGTCGCGGACATCGGGTTGAGGGCGATGCCGAGCGCGGCGACCACCAGGCCGGACCAGCCCGTGGCCATCAGGACCGGGATCAGCGGGACCAGCGCCCGTCTCACCGAGCGGTAGATCGCGGCCAGGACGATGCCGACAGCGACCAAGCCCGCCAGCGGGAGCCACCAGCGGCTGTGCGAGAGGTCCGTGTTCGCCTCGGCGGCGAGCACGGGCAGTCCGGCCAGCTCGACCGTCGTGCCCTCGGGTGGCGACGGTGCGCCCGGGGGATCGATCTGGGCGCGAATGTCGTCGATCAGATCCTGTTGATCCGACAGCGGTTGTGCGCGGATGCCGAAGGCGACGTCCGCGGTGTCGCCGATCGGCGTCTCGCCGGTTGATCGGCACTCGCCCTGATGGCTGATCACGATCTGCGAGATGAAGCAGGGCAGGGCCTGAACGAGCGCATGGACGTCCCCGATGCTCTGGCTCGATGCCGAGCTCGCCGTCGAGGACGAGGCTCCTCCGAAGAAGTCGGTCAGCGAGAGGGCGGGACAGATCTGGGCGTCGGCGCAGCTCGGGTTGGAGCCGGAGAAGCCGTGGCGCGCCAGCACCCGCTGCTGGAAGCCCTCGGCCCACGAGATCACGGCCGGATCGGTGGGGTCCTTCGCGTTGATCGTGACGTTCACGTCACCGGAGATCCCGGTCTCCTGCTCGAGCTCGTTGAGGTCATCGAGGGCCTTCAGGTTCGACGGCGCCAGATCGCGTATGTCGGTCTCGACTTTGGTTCCCGCGCTCGCCACCCAGCCACAGACGGCCAGGAGCAGCCCCGCGGCAAGAACGCGACGAGGACTGGCGAGCGCCATCGCGATCGCGGCGACGCCGATCTTCTGCAGGCGGGCGGTGGCTCCGGCCATGCGCCGGGCCTCCGGTGCACCCGTCCCCACGGGGGCGGGGCCACGCCACGCCGAGAGCCCGAGCGCCGCCAACCCCCCGGTAAGGGCGACCGCGAACGCCAGGGCGATGCCCATCACGAGCAGCAGCCCGAAGGAGCGCACCAGGGGGCTGGGCGCGAGGGCGAAGACGGCGAACCCGGCGATCGTCGCCAGGCATGCCGCGCCGATCACGGGGCCGCCGCCGGCTGCCGCAACCGCTTCCGCGCGGCCGGGCGGAGCCCCCTCCGCCCTGGCCTCGTTGAAGCGGGCCTGGAACTGAATCGCGTAGTCGACGGCCAGGCCGACGAGCACGGGCAGCATCGCGATGGCCCCGACGGTGAGCGAACCCCCGAAGAGGGCCACGAGGCCGAGGGTGAGCGCCCCCGCCGCAACCGCCACGCCGAGCGGCAGCAGTCGCAGCGGCCTGGGAAGGATGAGTAGCAGCGTCAAGGCCATGACCAGGCCCGCGACGCCGAGCAGCAGCAGGGTCTGGTTGCGGAGCTCCCGCGCGCCGGCATCGACCACGACCGGCGCACCGGTGACGACATAGCTGCCGTCACTGAGCTTGAAGCGGGGGTCGTCGACAGCCTGCTTGAAGAGGCCGATCGCCTCATGCCGCTCGGCGTCGGTCATGTCGGGGCGCAGGCGGACGATGATCTGCGCTGCGTCCTTGTTGGGGAAGAGGTAGCCGAAGCGCTCTTTGGGGGTCCCGGCGGGCTTCGACTGGTCGAAGACGACCTTGCTGACGAAGTCGGGATCGTCGAGGCGCGGGATCGAGGTGATTCCGTACTGGAGCGCCACCTGGATGAGGCTCTGCTGGAACTGGCCGAGCACCTGCTGGCCCGCGGCATTGGCCGCCGCCTGCTGCTCGGAAGTGGAGGCGCCCCGCTTCGCCGCTGCCTTGCGAGCCTGTTCGGCGGCTGCCTGGGCCTGTGCCTGGGCGCCGCCGATCTGCCCCTGAAGCGCCTGCTGGATCCCGGCGACGCTCAGATAGAGGAAGGTCGCCGGCCCGAAGACCGAGCGGCTTGGGCGCAGCTTGGCGATCTGGTCGCAGACGGCGGGCAGCGGCTGCTTCTGCCTGTGGGGAAGCGCCTCCGCCAGCTGGGTGCCGCCCGCGAAGCACTCCTCGAGCTCGAAGAGCGGCTCGAGGTCCTGGGTGAGCACGAGCTTGCGCAAATCCTCCTTGACGAGGACGATCACCGGCTCGTCGCCGAACTTCTCGTGGAAGTCCTGCGTCGCCTTGTACTCGGAGGAGCCCTTGCTGACCAGGGTGTCCGTCCCGGCACCGGTGTCGAGCCGGGTCGCGGCGAAGATCCCGGCGCCCGTGAGGAGCACAATCGGCACGATCACGAGCCAGGGCCAGCGCACGCAGACGCCCGCCACCCGCTCGAAGAAGCTCCCCTCGTTCACGAGGCTGAGGTTAGGGAGGCAATGTGAAGATCGCGCCACTTTCCAGGCGGCGCATTCGGTGGTATCACGGAAGAGAACTCGTGGAGTGGAGGTGAGAGATGAAGCTCGAGGTCGGAACCCGGATCAAGGTCGAGGCGGAGTCCACGGAGCGCCCACATCGGACGGGTGTCGTCAAGGAGGTCGTGGGCGACAAGCCCACCCCGCGCTATCGCGTCCAGTGGGACGACGGGCACGAGAGCATCTATGCGCCCGCGGCGGGCGCGGCGGGCCCCGAGAGCCAGGCTGAGCAGCCCTAGGCGGCTCGCGCCCGCAGCTGGCGCCAGCCTTCGCTTGCGATGGCCACGTGCTCCCGGCCGTCCGGTCCACGGCGCTTGATCACCAGGCCGCGGCTGACACAGCGATGAAGTGCGCGTCGCCGGTCGGCGTGACTCAACTTCGGCAACGAAGGGAGCACGTCTGAAGCGAGGCAGTAGCCGTCGCCCCCTCGCTCGACGATCGCCTCGAGCACGTTTTCGTCGGTGATGCGCTTCAGCGCCATCACCGCCCACCGTAGCGCCGCCCGAGGCGGCGCTAGTCCATCGCCAGGGGGCCCTTGACGTCCGCGTTCAGGAACTGGCTGACGAACTCGTTGCGCGAGGCGAAGAGCTCATCCGAGGGGCCCGACTCGACGATCCGGCCCTTCCAGAGCACCGCGAGGAAGTCGGCGATCCGGCGCGCGGTCCCGAGATCGTGGCTGATCACCAGGTAGCAGCCGCCGTTCTCCTCGTGCACCTCGCGGATCAGCTCGCAGAGCAG
>JBKPND010000012.1:0-66521 GCA_046732465.1 Actinomycetota bacterium | reverse complement strand
CCTGACGGCGCTTGCCGGCGTAGTGCGGGTTGCCCTCGACTCGATCGATGCCGACGATCGAGAGCACGACATGGTGGCGGGCGCCGGCGTCCCGCGCGGCGCTGAGCAGGTTCTTCGTGACGCTCTCGAAGAACTCGACCGCCTCCTCACGCTTCGAGGCCGGGGCATTGGTCACGTCGATCACCGACTCAACCCCCGAGAGGGCCCCCTCCAGCCCCTCGCCCGTGACCAGGTCGATTCCCTCAGACGGCGCCAGCACGATTGGCTCGTGCCCGGCCGCCTTCAGCGCTGCGACCAGGGGGCGACCAATCTGGCCCGTGCCTCCGGCGACAGCGATCCTCATCGATGCCGGATTGTCCCACGGGATGTTCAAGGACCTCGGAGGCGCGCGCGTAGGTCTGCGGCGACGCGATCGGCGGCCGCAGCGCACGCGGGGGAGATCTCGTCGAGCAGCATGAAGTTGTGCACCAGGCCGGGCTCGCGTCGCAGCTCAACCGGGACGCCGGCATCGCGCAGCCGGCCGGCGTACGCCTCACCTTCATCGCGCACCACATCGTGCTCGGCGGTGACGATCAGTGCAGGCGGCAGCGCAGCGAGGTCAGGTGCACACAACGGACTCACTCCCGGGTCTGACCACGGTTTCTCGTCCGGGACCCATTGCGAGGCGAAGAACCGGACCGCGTCCGCGTCCAGAGGCCAGCCGACCGCTTTCTGGCGCATCGAGGGGTGATCCCCGGTGAGGTCGGTATTCGGATACAGCAGCACCTGGAGATCCGGCAGTGCCTCCGGGCGCTCGCCACGAAGGCGCAGGCACGCCAGGGTCGCAAGCGTTCCGCCGGCGCTGTCTCCCGCGACAGCCACGGCGTCTGGCGCTGCTCCGAGCTGCGTGGGAGCCGGCTCAACCCAGCGCAGGACGGCGACGGTGTCATCCACCGATGCGGGCCACGGGTGTTCGGGCGCCAGGCGATAATCCACCGCGAGGACAGCCGCCCCGGAGCCGTCCGCCAACCGTCGGCACACGCGATCGTGCGATTCGAGGCTGCCGACCGTCCATCCGCCGCCGTGGAGGTAGGCGACCAGTGACGCGGCCACCGCGGTTGGCCGGTACAGCCGGGCCCCCAGGTCGCTGATCCGCAGATCCCGGACCTCATGCATACGGGGCCCCGGCGAGCGTGCCCGCGCACGCTCCGCACTCGCCTCACGCATCTTCGCCACGTCCAGCTCCGACGATGCCGCTGGAGAATGCGCAATGTACTCGGCGAGCTGAGGGTCGGCAAATTGCCCGGACACGAATCGACGCTACCAACAGCAGCTAGGTGGGAAGATCTGCGAACCGGACGAGCATCGAAGGGACCCGACATGGGACTCGCCACCACCATCGCTCGATTTCAGAAGACGGTAATCAACCCGCTCGATAAGGCCGCGTTCGCGCTGGGCATCCCTCCTCCCGGCGACGCCCTGCTCGAGACGACCGGGCGACGCACCGGACGCCCGCGCGTCACGCCTGTCTGCGACTGCCTCGAAGGCGACACCTTCTGGATCGTCGCTCAGCGTGGACACAGATCTGACTACGTGCGCAACATCGAGGCCGATCCGCGCGTCCGCGTCAAGGGCAGCCTGTCGCGCACCGGCTGGCGCGTCGGAACGGCGCACATCCTTGACGACGACGACCCTGCCGAGCGCGTGCGGATCCTCAATCGCGGCAACCGCTGGCGCCGGCTCTGTCTGAAGACATCCACCTCGATGGGCACGAGCCCGCTGACGGTGCGGATCGACCTCGACCCGAGAGACGGCAGGTCCCGCTGAACGGGGAGGATCACGTCCTGACTCTGCGCCGTCGTGTGGCGAGACGCTTCGAACGGGCCATCCTCGCCACGGTGATGAGCATGCTCGCGCTCATCATCGAGCGGCGCGTAGTCAAAGCCATCCGCGGCACCCCGCGGGACCCGCTGCAGCCTGCTGGGAAGAGCGGGTCCGCGCCGGGCGGGAAGCTAGTCCCGTCGGCGGATCAGTTCGATCCCAAGTCCGAGCGTGAGGACGGCGCCCAGGCCGGCAAGTGAAGGCGCGACCCACCCGGCGACGTGCGCCGATGCCGCCGCGGTCGCGGTACCGATCCACACCCCGCCCGCCACGAGCGCGAGCGCCAGCCTCCGCCCAGCGCGGCGGATACTCGCTTCGAGCTGCCCAGATCCCCGGACGTCCACCTGAAGCCCCGACCCGGGCCGCGCACCGGTGAGCCGTTCCAGCGACTCCACGAACCGGACTGCGCGCGTCCTGAGCTTCTGGCTCTCGTAATAGAGCTTCTGCGGGTTCAACTGGCCCTTCACCTCGTCGCGGAACTTCCGCACGAGGAACTGCCCGGCCACAGCGAACGGGTCGAGCGCCGGATCGAGATCCGCAGTGACGAGCTGCACCTGGGCGAGCGCCTTCCCGGTGAGAGTGAGCGAAGCGGGAAGCGGGACGTCATGGCGGATCGAAATCTCGGTGATCTCCTGGAGGATCGGTCCGAGCTGCATCTCCTTCAGCGACAGATGGCGGTACCGGGCGAGCAGGATTCCGAGTTCCGCCTGGAACGCCTCGATGTCTATATCGGGCCGACGATCCGCGCCGGCGATCATCAACACCACATCTGACAGGAACACCACGTCCTCCTGCCAGAACGCCATCAGCATCAAGGTCAGCAGCTCGCGCAGCTCCGGGCCCAACTCGCCCACCATGCCGAAGTCGATGAAGTAGATCTCGTCCTGCCACCACATCAGGTTCCCGGGATGCGGGTCGGCGTGGAAGAACCCCGCGGTGAGGATCTGGCTGTAGTAGGACTCGAGGAGCTGCCCTGCCGCTTCGGTCCGCTCAGGCGATGCGGTCGAGTCCCGGATCGGAACGCCTTCGATCTCCTGCATGACAAACAGACGGGGCGTCGAGTACTCCTTGTACACGCTCGGCACGTCCAGCCGGGAGTACGGCGCGAGCACCCCGCGCATCCGCTCGGTGTTCTCCAGCTCGCTGGTGAAGTCCAGCTCGCGCTTCAACGACTCCGACAGGTGCTCCACGATCGCGGGCATGTCGATGATCTGGCGGAACACCGGGCGATCCGCGGTCTTCTCAGCGAAAAGCTGGAACAGCGAAAGGTCTCGCAAGATTTCGCTCTCGGCGCTCGGGCGCTGCACCTTCACGACCGCGCGGGAGCCATCGGCGAGCGCCGCCTTGTGAACCTGGCCGATCGTCCCGGCAGCCATCGGCTCCGGTTCGATGCGCTCGAAGACGTCTTCCCAGGGCACTCCGAGCTCTTGCTCCATCACCTGGACCACCTCCTGCTCGGTCAGCGGAGGGACGTGGTCCTGGAGTTTGGACAGCTCCTCGATGAACTCGGGCGGCAGCAGGTCGGGACGGGTTGAGAGCACCTGGCCGAGCTTCGCGAACGTGGGACCGAGCTCTTCCAAGGCCTCTCGAAGATTGCGGGCATGGGCACGGATGTTGTCCTCGCCCTCCTCGTCGCGCGAGAACAAGTACCTCACGCTGTGCTTGGCTAGGACCGCGCCGATCCGCGTGGCGCGGCCCATGAGCCCGGCGTCGGTGGGCTCCTCCCCGTCTCCTCCCATGACCGAGCCGGTACGGAGGTCAAAGCCGCGCGGCGGCGGGGCGCGGGCGGCGTCGGTCGTGTTCACGATCAGCACTGAGCACCGCGCGTTGTGCGAGACGCGGTTGGGGACGTTGTCCAGGAGGAACTCGCGGCGGCCAGACATTCCCATGTTCCCCACCACGAGCAGATCGGCGCCAGCATTCTCTGCGGCGCGGACGATGGCCATGGCCGGATCGGTGTCCACGATCACCTGTGCGTGTCCCCGAGGGCCTACCAGCTCAGCCGCCACATGCCTCAGTTCCTCAGTCGCCTGGCTGGCCCGCGTTGCCTCCGCCTGCCCGTCCTCGGTCCCCGACGGGCGACCCGGCAGCAAGACCCGGATGATGTACAGCTCAGCGCCATTCTGATTCGCGATCTCCGCGGCCAGGTCAATCGCGGGGCAGGGCATCACCGAGCGCTCGGTTCCGACGGCGATGTGCCGGAACTGACTCACTTCCCACCGCCAGTACACTGACGATGCCGGCCCGCGCCTCCCTGGCGACAAGCGCTGTCGCGCTCGCAGCCGTGAGCGGGCGCGCGCAGTGAGCCCTGGCGAATAGCCGCCGGTACCGAACCGGAAGGATCCGATGAGGGGCGTCCCCGTGGCGTCCACCGCGGCAGCCCGACGGCATGTGCGGTCCCGCGTGGGTGGTAGACACGTTGCGCCACCTGGGCTTCCTAGAGTTGGCTGAGGAGGCAATGCGCGTTCTACCCGATCGCGTTGGTCTCGAACGCGTCCAGGAATTCGCCTCGCTGCACGGCCTTTCCCGCGACGAATCGGGAACCGCCTGCAAATGACGAGCGCCCCGACCAGGATTCGAACCTGGGGCCTACTCCTTAGGAGGGAGTCGCTCTATCCAGCTGAGCTATCGGGGCCGCGCCTGAGGTTAGTGTCTCCGTAACGCGTCTCGTCCAGGACGGACTGCCTGCAATGACCTCGACTCGGTCGCTCTCGCGATGCCCGCGTTCGACAACCTGCTGATCGTCGTCGCGGTCGCCTTCGCGGCGCCGCTGGTGCTCGGGTTCTTCCCCGGCGTGAAGCTGCCCTCGGTCGTCCTCGAGATCCTCGCCGGGATCGTGATCGGGCCGTCGGTGCTCGGCATCGTCGAGGTCGATGACTCGGTCTCCGTGATCTCGGTGATCGGGCTCGCCTTCCTGCTCTTCCTCGCCGGCCTCGAGATCGAGTTCGACCGGCTACGTGGCCCGGTACTTCGCGTGACGATGATGGCGTTCGTGATCTCCTTCTCGATCGCGATCGTCGTCGCCCTGCTGCTCAAGGCCACCGGGTTGATCGAGACGCCCCTGCTGATCGCGATCATCCTCTGCGCGACCTCGCTCGGTGTCCTCATCCCGGTGCTCAAGGACGCCGGCGAGATCTCCTCGACCTTCGGGCAGCTGATCGTGGCCGCCGGCACGATCGCGGATTTCGGCGCGGTGATCCTGCTCTCGATCTTCTTCTCCGGCGAGGGGGGAGTGGGCTCGACGCTGCTCCTGATCGGCAGCCTCGTCCTGCTCGCGGTCGTGGTGTTCATCGCCGTGAAGACGGCTGAGCGCTCGAGCCTCCTCAGTCGAGACCTGATCCGTCTGCAGGACACCACCGCCCAAATCCGGGTCCGGGGGGCGGTCGTGCTGCTGGTCGGATTCGCGGCGATCGCGGATTCGCTCGGGCTTGAGTCGATTCTCGGCGCCTTCATCGCCGGCGCGATCCTCTCCCTGCTCGACAAGGACGAGGAGATGACGCATCCCGAGTTCCGGCGCAAGCTCGAGGCGGTCGGCTTCGGAGTGTTCATCCCGGTCTTCTTCGTCACCAGCGGGGTGAACTATGACCTCGACGCCCTGCTCGCCAGTGCGTCCAACGTGATCATGGTCCCGATCTTCCTCGCCGCACTGGTGGCGGCCCGCGGCCTTCCCGCCCTCCTCTACCGGCGAATGCTGGATGCCCGCCACACGGCGATCGCGGGCTTGATGCAGGCGACCTCGCTGCCGTTCATCGTCGCGGCGGTGGCGATCGGCGAGGACCTCGACCTGGTCAGCGCCGCCGAGGGGGCGGCCCTGATCGGGGCCGGCCTTCTCTCCGTTCTCCTTTTCCCCGCCATCGGACTCGGGTTGCTGAAGAGCGGCGACGGCAGGGGATCGCCACGGGAGACCGAGGACTCCGATGCCTTGATGGCGATGTAGCTCTAGGCTCCGCCCGTGCCTCGGCTGCGATTCCAGGCGCTGTTCGCCAGCGGTCCGCTGGATCCGGCGGTTCGTCGCGGGCCACTAGCGCCCCCGCCGGCCTTCAGATTCCGCGAAATCGGCCGATGTGAACTGCATGAGCAGGACGCTCGTGCGCGCGGCCGGGATGGCGGGGATTCTGGCGACCCTCGCCGCCGTGCTCGCTGCGTGCGGGGGCGGGTCCTCGCAGCAGGTGAGCTGCCAGCCGACGCTCTACCCGCACCTCACCCCGGGCACCGGCCCGGCGGGGTACACGATGGGGATCCGCGTCAACAAGGACTCCGAGGTCGACGAGCTCGGTCGGCTCCTCGGGGATCGGATCACGCAGCAGGACATCTTCGTGATCAACGCCGAGTACCCCGGCTCCAAGCCCGATGACTGGGAGAACGCCCTCACTCGGCTGACCGAGAAGTTCCCGTGCAACCGGGTCGTGACGCTCACCGGATTGGGCCGCCACCCGGACAGGCCGTCCTACGAGTACGCCCTGGTGGGGCACCCGGAACTCGATGCCGTGCTCGTCGACTGGGAGCCCGATTCATGGGCCGACACGGGTCGAGGCGCCTGGACCTCCGCGCTCGACCGGAACCTCGCGCGGATAGCCGAGCAGCTCCGGGAGCTCACCGCCCGGCTGAAGAGCACGAAGACCGTCATGGGGTTGGTGCCGGACTACGTTCCCCGCTGGGATTACGGGCGCACCGCGCGGGTGGTGGCGGAGGCGAACTACTTCCTCGATCCGATTCACCGCGGAATTCAAATCATCCAAACCCAGCCGAACTGCGGCACGGCGTCCGCCGCGGGCCCGCTGATCGGGCCTATCACCGAGCAGCTGATCAGGCAGTACCGCGGGGTCTTCGGGCTCCCGCTGCGTGTCGGGGCCCCCAAGGACGAGCCGCCGGACATGGACCGGGACCTGCTCCAGCACGTGGGCTTCGAGGTCGCCTTCGACGAGAACCCCAACCCGAAGGCCTCTGAGCCGGTCGAGCGGATCGGCCCCGACCGAGCCGCTGCCTGCACCGACGAGATCCTCAAGGCGGGCGGCGCCGGGGTCCTCTACTGGGCCTCGCCCGGGTCGATTCGCGCGATGCTCGACACGCCCCAAGGCCGCACGCTCCGGGCGCACCTGGTCACCGCGCAGCGCGCCTACTCCGGCTCCTCGTAGAGGCTCTCGGCGGCGAGCTGCTGCGCCTGGGCGCTCCAGATCTTGACGTCGAGATAGAGCTCGTCCGGGAATCCCTTGACCGCGTCGAGGGCGATCAGCGTGAAGCGCTCGTCCATGACCGGCGTCTGGTCGACGACCTCGGCTTCGAGCTCGGCCGTCGCGGCCTTGGCACCCGGGATCAGCGGCGTGCCCCAGACCAGGGTGACGTCGCCGCGGCGATCGGACTCGCCGCGCCAATCGCCGATCACCTCCTCGTTCAGGTCGATCATCCAGCCGGGGTTCTGGTCCGCCGTGACATCGGTGAAGTCAGCGCTCGCATCGAACTCGCCCGCCTCCCCGGATTCGCCCTCGGCGGGGCGGACGAAGGAGACGAAGCCGAAGTACTCGCTCGGCTCCGCCGCTCCCTCCACTGGCGCCACCGCCGGCACGTAGACGCGCCCGCCCCAGCCGCGCTCCGGGAACCAGGTCACTTCCCCGGGAGGCCCGCCGGCCTCCGCGACGAGGGGCTCGCAGGCCTTGGCGAACTCGTCCCGCAGGCGCTGTGCCCAGCGGCCGTAGGGCAGTCCCTCGACGCTGGCGTCGGCGATGAAGCGCGGTATCGGGCGGCGAACCGGCGGCACGGGCGTAGGACCCTAGCCGAGGGCCTCGCGCAGCTCCGCCGCGGCGCGCTCCGGGGGGAAGACGTTGAGCTCGACGCCGGTCGACATCTCGAACCCCGCGCGGATCCCGATCCGCGGCGCGATGTCCAGGTGCCAGGTGAAGCTCTCCGCGGCCCGCGGCGCGGTCAGCGTCCAGGCGTTGAACTGGGGGACGGCGTCGAAGCGACCCTCCAGGGCGCGCAGCGCGGTGCGCAGCATCCCCAAGCCGACTTCGCCGTCGCGCTCGAAGCTCGGGGCGGGCATGCGGGGGATGATGCGCAGCTCGAACGGTGAGCGAGAGGCCCAGGGGCAGATCAGCAGCGCGTCGTCGTCGATCGCCACCAGGCGCTCCTTGCGCCGGACCTCCTCCGAGGCGATCTCCGCGAGTAGGTCGCCGCCCATCGTGTGCTGGTTGTAGGACGCGAAGCGCTCTCGCTCTCGGGCGACGGCCGCCGGGACGAAGCCGAGCGCGTAGAGCTGGGCGTGGCTGTGCTCGAGTGAGGCGCCGGCCTCGCGGCCCTCGTTGACGATCAGCTGGACGTAGGCCGCCCTGTCGCCGTGCGCCCTCATCCGCTCGCGCCAGCCCGCCACCGCCGCGGCGAGCTCCGCGTCATCGAGCTGGCCGAGCGAGGTGCGGTGCCTCGGCGTGTTTATGACCACCTCGTGGAAGCCGGTCGCGACAGAGGCGCGGAAGAGATCCGGCTCGCGGCCCCGCGAGGTGGCGCGCAGGGGGTCACCGACCGCCGAGAGCCCCTCGCCGGGCTCGCTGCCGCCCTCCGTCGCGGTCGGCGAGTCGTCCTCCCAGGTCTGCGCCAGCGCCGGGTAGAGGTTCGGCACTGCCCGCACCCGCCAGCCGGGCGTGTCCGGATCGCCGCCCCCCGGTCGATCCGCCCAGGTCTCGGGCGGGGTGCGGTCCTCGCGCCCTTCGCAGAACGGGCAGTTCTCGGCCGCGCTGCGATCCGACTCATCGGGAACGCCCCCGAAGTCGAACGGCCGGTCGGCGCGCGCGGGGGAGAGGATCGTCCGCAGGCCGGTGAGCTGGTCGAGCCGGACCTCCGGCTTCGGCTTCTCGTCAGCCATCGAGGGCCTTCCGCATCCGGACGTGCTCGATCTCCGCTTCGAGGAAGACCTCCCCCTTGGCGACGTAGCCCTTGGCGGCGTAGAAGCTCTCGGCCCGCCGCTGGGCGTGCAGGACGATCGCGCGTGCGCCGCGCTCACGTGCCTCGCTCTCGGCTCCCGCCAGCAGCTGCCTGCCGACGCCGTTGCCGCGCAGCCGCCGCTCGACCGCCATCCGCTCCAGCTTCCACTCGCCGCGGCCCAGGTCCCGCAGGCGGCAGGTGGCGATCACGCCGGTGTCGTCCAGCCCGACGATCTGGAGGGAGACCTCATCGAAGTCGTCCCTCTCCTCCGCGGCGTCGACCCCCTGCTCGCCGATGAAGACCTTGATTCGAAGATCCATCGCGGCCTGGATCTCCTTGGCATCACGGGCTGGACGAACCGTGACGGTGAGGCGGCAGTCGGGGCTCAGGTCGCCGACCGCTTGGTGAGCTGCTGGAAGGCGTCGATGAACTCGATCGGCAGCGGGAAGACGATCGTGGTGTTCTGGTTCACGCCCATCTCGAGCAGCGTCTGCAGGTACCGCAGCTGGAGGGTGGCCGGGTTCTTGGAGATGATGTCCGCGGCGTCGGCGAGCTTCTCGGCGGCCTGGAACTCACCCTCCGCGTTGATGATCTTGGCCCGCCGCTCCCTCTCAGCCTCCGCCTGGCGCGCCATCGCCCGCTGCATCTGCTCGGGGATCTCGACGTCCTTGATCTCGACCGTGCTGACCTTGACGCCCCAGGGCTCGGTCTGCTCGTCGATGATCTTCTGCAGGTCCTCGTTGAGGCGCTCCCGCTCGGCGAGCAGCTGGTCGAGGTCCGCCTTGCCGAGCACTGACCGCAGGGTCGTCTGGGCGATCTGTGAGGTGGCGAGTAGGAAGTTCTCGACCTCGACGATCGCGTTGTTGGGGTCGATCACCCGGAAGTACGCGACCGCGTTGACGCGCGCCGGCACGTTGTCGCGTGTGATCACCTCTTGAGGCGGGATGTTGAGCGTCACCGTCCGCAGGTCGACGCGAACCATCCGGTCGATCACGGGGATGAGGAGGATCAGTCCCGGGCCCTTCTGCGCGATCAGACGGCCGAGCCGGAAGATCACGCCGCGCTCGTACTCCCGGAGGATCCGGATCGCGGAGCCCAGGAAGATCAGCAGGAAGAACGCGATGACAACGACTACGCCGATCGCTACCGCCATCTCTTGCCTCCTACTCGAAGTTGGTCGCGGGCGGGATCTGTGGGCCAGCGGTTGACTCGGACTCTATTGGCTCGCCGACCTCGAGCGAAAACACCTCCATGCCCCAGCCCTGCGTTCGCCGGTCCGCGCTCGCCCTGGCGACGTCGAGCCTGCGCTCGAACTCCTCAGCGCCCACGGGGGAGACCCCGGGGAGCTCGGCGGCCAACGCCGACCTGAGCGCTTCCCAGGTGCCCGGCATGAGCTGGGCGGCGCCGATCACGGCTGCCGTCGGATCGCAGATGCGGAACCCGACCTGGCGCCGAACCCGTCGCACTGACGTGGCCGCCAGCGCTAAGAGGACGATCGCGGTGAGGCTGAGGATCCCGGCGGGTGCCACATCAAGCCGGATCGCCGACGTTCACCGGCTCGACCTCGAGGGTGAGGCCGTCCACCGCCGTCACACGGACCCTCGTTCCGAATCCGATCTCGGCCCCGCCCCCGGCCCGGGCCCTCCAGAGCGCCCCCTGGATGAAGATCTGGCCCTCCGGATCGAGAGGCATCCGAACCTCGCCGACCGACCCGACCAGCTCCTCCGACCCGGTGCGGACCGGCTCGTCGCGATGGGCCGCCAGCGCCTTGCGCGAGGCGAATACGACGAAGCCGGCCAGGATCACTCCGGCGACGATGATCGCTGCCACCGGCAGGTCGTGATCGGCGTCCCGCCAGGCAAAGCCGGCGCCGACGAGCGCCGCGACGCCGAGCAGGCCGAGCACGGTGGTCGGCGCGTGGGCCTCGGCGATGAAGAGGACCAGCGCCACCGCCAGCAGCGCGATCGCTAGGCCTTCCATGACTCCATTATCCGCGCTTCATCAAACGGGTTGCGTTATCGCGCACCCTCGAATCGGTTCACGTCCGCGACCAGATCCCCCTCGTCCTGGTAGGGACCGGCGTGCGTGTAGACGAGCTTGCCCGAGCGGTCGTAGAAGCTGGTAGTCGGGAAGGCCTGCGGCGGCCCGCCCAGGTCCTGGGCGATGTCCAGGTTGGGGTCCGTGTAGGAGGGATAGGGCAGGGGCAGCTCGGAGAGGAAGGTCTCGGCGGAGCCGTCCGAGTCGTTCGAGTTGACGCCCAGGAAGGCGATCTGGCCGCCCCGCTTCTCGGCCAGCGACTGGAACGTCGGGAACTCGAAGCGGCAGGGTCCGCACCAGGAGGCCCACTTGTTGACCACCACCGGGGTGCCGCGGAGCTGCTCGAGTCGGGCGTCAAAGGCGTCCTTGCCGCCGTCGAGCAGCTGGTTGGCCTGGGAGCGGATCGCCGCCAGCTGCGGTGGCGCGCCCGGGATCGGCTCCTTCGCCTGCTCGGGGGTCAGGCGGGAGTCGGGATTGCCGTTGTTCGAGCCTCCGCAACCGGCGATCGCGAGGGCGACGAGCAGCACCGCCACGAGGATCCGCCGCGTGGGTCTGGCCGAATTCACATTCAGGGAATACGAGTCGGGGATCAAGAGTGCTTTAATTCCTATCGGTCCATCAAGTTCCTGGACCCAGGGAGAGCCCGGAGCGGACAGGCCGTATCTCGGGTTTCCCTCGTGATCAGGCCAATTGCGCCTCGCCATCTTTGCGTCTGGCGAGGAGCGGCAGATCAGAGAGCCTCAGATGGCTGAAGACACCAAGGCAGCCGCTAGAGCGGCGAAGGCGCCTACGAGCGCCGACATCGAACGTGCTCGCGAGTTCGCGCGCGAGCCCTTCCTGCTCGAAGGAGAGACGCCCAAGGATCTCGCGCCGGGGACGCCCAGGCGGCGAGCGCTCGATGCCGCCCTCGCCGAGATCGACGAGGGCCGCGAGGCCCCCTCGATCGAGTGGCGGCGCGACTTCTCGCTCATGCTCGGCCTGGAGCGCCTGCTCTCCGAGGAGGAGCCCCATCTCGCCGACGGCGCCGAGCTCTCCGCCCATCAGGTCGACGCTCTGTCGGGCACCCTCGCGGCACTGATCGCCGACGTCCAGGAGCGGATCAACGGTCACGCCTGGACGGGCAACGGAAACGGCACCGCCCCCGCCGCCGCCAAGGACGAGGCACCTTCTGGGAACGGCGCCGCTGACAGCGCTGAGGAGGCCCTCGAGGAGGAAGAGGAAGAGGAGGAGGCCACAGAGGCCGAGGAGGCCGAGGACTGGAGCGAGGACCAGGAGGTCGACGAGGACATCGACGAGGCCGCCGCCGACGACCCGGGCGCCGACCGCCGCTTCTGGTTCGAGCACGCCACCGGTTCCGGCAAGACCGTCGCCGCCGTCGGCTTCATCGAGGCATCGCGGACCGGCGGCATCCTGATCCTCACCCACCGCCGCAACCTGGTCGACCAGTTCATCGGGGAGATCTCGGATCGCGGCTACGCCGAGCGCCTCTCGCCGGCCCTGCTCGACGGCGCGGACCACCCGTACGGGCCGGTCACGGTCGAGACCTACCAGTGGTTCGTCCGCAACGCGGGCCGGATCTCGGACGCGTACTCGATCGTGATCTGCGACGAGGCCCACACCGCGCTCGGCGAGAAGACCAGCGCCTGCATCCGCGCCTGGCCGGGGCCCGTCTTCATCGGCATGACCGCCACCGGCGCGCTGATCGCCCGCCACGTCACCGATCTCTTCCCCACTCAGACCTCACGCTTCGATCTCGCCCAGGCCGCCCGCCGCGGCGTGATCGCGCCGCTTCGCTGCGTGCGCATCCCGCCCGGGCCCGGCGTGCGCACGATCGCCAAGGTGCCACTTCGCAAGGGCGAGGTGGACCAGGACTTCGACCAGGAGGAGCTGGCGAAGCTGCTCGACCAGACGCCGTTCAACGTGGCGATCGCGGATCTCTACCGCTCGCGGTTCCGCCGCGTGCCCGGCGTCGTCTACACGGCCGGCGTCAAGCACGCGAACAACGTCGCCAAGGCCTTCCAGGAGGCAGGGATCAACGCCCGCGCCGTCTCCGGCGAGACGCCGAAGCGCGAGCTGGCCGAGATCCTGGCCGGCTTCGAGCGAGGCGAAGTCGACGTGCTCTGCAACGCGATGCTGCTCGCCGAGGGCTGGAACTCGCCCCGCGCGACAATCTGCATGCACCTTGCCCCGACCGCCTCGCGGCGCGTCTACCAGCAGCGGGTCGGCCGCGTGACCCGCCGTAACCCGGGCAAGGAGGCCGGCCTGGTGATCGACTTCGTCCACCCGGCCACCACTCACGACGAGACGATCGTCACCCTGCACAGCCTGCTCGACCGAGACGTCTACCGGGGCGGCGCGATCGTGGTCGGCCCGGTCAGGCGAGGCCGGGGACGCCGCGTACGGGTCGAGAAGCGCGTGGTGCCCGTCTCGGATGACTCCAACCGCCGGCTTCGCGTCCTCGAGCGCGAGCTCTGGCGGATCGCGGTCGAGAACCTCAACCACTCCGAGCAGCACGTCTGGGCGGCGCTCGCCGGGGCGCGGGTCAACCCCTCCGGCTGGCGGCGCGCCAAGGCGATGCTCCAGCACGACCAGAGCAGGGAGCTGCGCCGCCGCTTTCTGCTCACCTGCGTGCAGCGCAACCGCAACCAGCAGCTGCGCATCAAGGCGCTCTCCGAGATCGCGACGCTGCGGGACCCGGATGCCCTCGACGACGCGATCGACACGATCGGCACCTGGTCCCGCGATGACCGACGCGCCGGCACGAAGGTGATGCTGGAGGCGCTGGCCGAGCGGCGGATCGGCCGCCGCGACCAGGCCCAGGCCTGGGTCTGGCGCCTCGCCGATTACACCCGCGACCTGCACGAGGAGTACGCCGTCCAGCGCTGGCCGGAGACCAAGCGCCTCCTTGGCCTGCTGGTCAACTCATCCGGTCGCGCGCACGGCCGCAACGCCCGCCGCCTCGTCCACGCGGCCCGCAATCAGGACCGCCGTCTGGCCGCGGCATTGCTCGCCGCCGGCATCGCGCACACGCCCGAGGGCGAGGAGGTGCTGCGCGGGGCGCGGATGCGCGCAGCCCGCAAGCCCTCCGCGGTCGCACGCGAGCTGCTTCGCAACTTCCCCAAGTCGGGTGGCCGGCGTCGGCGCCGCAAGCGCAAGGGTGGCTCCAAGGACGGCGGCGCCCCGGAGAAGAACGGCACGACCGCCGAGCGAAACGGCGAGCAGGGCGAGGAGCTCGAGGCCGCCAGCGAGAACGGCGCCACGCCGGACGCCGACGAGCTCGAGGCAGCCGAGGCCGCCGACGAGTCCTACTAGGTGGCGCGGCAGGGTCCGTTCTGGGACGTGATGGAGGGCCGCGTCGACCCGCCCCCAGCCGCGGAGCTGCTCGGCTTCAAGCTGGTCGAGATCGACCCCGACGCGGGGACGATCGAGGTCGCGTTCACGGCCACGGAGCAGTTCCTCAACCCCGCCGGAACGGTCCAGGGTGGCTTCCTGGCGGCGATGCTCGACGACACGCTCGGACCGGCGCTGGTCGCCACGCTTGGCGACGGCGAATGGGCGCCGACCACCGACCTGCACGTCCAGTTCCTGCGGCCCGTTGCCCCCGGCGAGTTGCGCGGCCACGGCCGGATCGTCCGGCGCGGGCGGGACGTCGCCTTCATGGCGGGCGAGCTTCGCGACGGCGAGGGAGAGGTCGTCGCCACCGCGACCGCCACGGCCGCGATCCGCAGGTCGGGTTGAGCTAGCGCTCCAGCGCGAGGTGGACCTCGCCGGCGCCGAGCGTGACTCGCTCGCCATCGGGCTTCCCGACGACGAGGTGACCACGCTCGTCGATCTCCTCGGCCACACCCTCGCCCTCCTGCCACGAGATCCGCCGGCCGCAGAGCACGTCACGAGCGCGGAACGCGGCCAGCACCTCGTCGTCGCTCGCGGCGACCCAACGCCCGAGTGACTGGTTGAGCGCCGCGAGCGTGCGCCGGACGCCGGGAGCGCCGCCGGCGGGGACTCCGCCCTCCGCCTCGGTCGGAAGCAGGGAGACCGCCCTCTCGCGCAGGTCGGGCGGGAAGTCGTCCTGCGGGATCGCCACGTTGATGCCCACGCCGATCACGGCCCAGCCCTCGTCCGGCCGCGCCTCGACCAGGACGCCGGCGACCTTGCGCTCATCGATCCAGACGTCGTTCGGCCACTTCACCTGGCAGCGCACCGGGGCGACGGACTCCGCCGCCTCGCAAACGGCGACCGGGATCGCCAGCGGCAGCAGCGTGGCCCCCTCGCCTGAGAACGGGCGCAGCAGCGCCGAATAGAGCAGGCAGGAGCCGGGCGGCGCGAACCACTCGTTCCCGCGGCGGCCCCGCCCGGCGGTCTGCTCGTCGGCGGTGACCACCAGCCCGCCGGGCGCGTCGGCCATCGCCAGGTCCTTGGCGCGCTCGTTGGTCGAGTCGGTGCGGCGGAAGTGGCGGTGCGGCCTGCCGAAGCCCACCGCGGCTTCACCGATTGCGGGTTCGGCGCTCACTTGAGCGGCCGGAGCGTGACCTCGTGGCCGGGCTGGAGGTCCAACAGCCCCGCGGCGCTCCCCCCGCTCACCGCCAGGGCGAGCGCGCCGGAGGAGTCCTCGAAGAGCAGCATGTCCCCGGAATCGACGTCGGCGAAGGTGGTGGCCCAGACCCCCTCGAAGCGGCCATCCGGAGCGCGAACCTCGATGGCGTCACCCGGGCGCAGCGGTCCCTCGGCGAGCAGCGAGGAGTCGAGATTGAGGGTCACGTTGCCGTAGCCGTCCACGTGGATCGCGTGGGCCGTGACCTCGTCGGAGCCGACCCGCGGGGTGGGGAGGTCGAGGCTCACCAGCGATGCGGGATCGATCGACTGACCCGCCTCGTCGATCCGCGCGCCCAGTGACAGGTGCGCGGCCACCGGGGCGAACAGGTCACGGCCGTGGAAGGTCGCCGACACCGGCTCGAGGCGGAACGGGGAGCGCGAGAGCTCGACCGCCTCGAGCGCCCCGCCAAGCCGGTCGAGCGCGCGCGAGAGCAGGCCGTTGTCCGGGCCCACCAGCAAGCGGCCCTCCGAGGTCGCAACCGCCACCGCGCGCCGCGCCGACCCGACGCCCGGGTCGACCACCGCCAGATGCACGCCGGGCGGGCAGGAGGGAAGCGCGTTGGCGAGCACGATCGCCCCCTGGCGAACGTCCTGGCGCGCGATCCCGTGGCTCAAGTCGATCAGCGGCGCGCCGGGCGCGATCTGCGCGATCACCGCCCGACAGACGCCGGCGAACTCGTCGTCGTAGCCGTAGTCGGAGAGGAAGGTGATCGGTCGCGGCGTGGCCACGGCCGGATCCTAGTTCGGTCGCCTCAGCCGGCCGCGGTGAGCAGCGCCTCGACCAGCCCGTCGATGTCGTGGCGTTCGGCCTCGAAATCCACGGAGAGCCCGGCCTCTCGTATCGCCTCGCTCGTCACCGGGCCAATCGAGACAATCCGGGCGCCCTCCGGGATGCCGTTGCCGCCGGTCGCCTGGACGAAGTTGCGGACCGTCGAGGAGGAGGTGAAGGTGATGAAGTCGGCCTCCCGGGCGCGCTCGAGGGCCTCCGGGTCGGGCTCCTCGGCGACGGTCTCGTAGAGCGTGACCACGTCCACCTCGGCGCCCTTCTTGCGCAGAGCATCCGGCAGCACCTCCCGGGCCTCGGCGGCGCGGGCGATCAGCACCGGCTTGCCCTGGAGCTCGAGCTTGTCCAGTGCGTCGACGAGCTCCTCCGCGACGAAGCGGTCGGGGACGATGTCGGCGAGCACGCCATACGAGGCGAGTGCGGCTTCGGTGCCGGAGCCGATCGCCGCGACGCTGGCGTTGGCGAGCGCGCGGGCATCGCGGCCCTGCGCCGCCATCGCCTCGAAGAGGAGGTTGACCCCATTCGGGCTGGTCAGGCAGACGAGTGCGTAGGCGTGCAGGCTCTCGACCGCCCGGCGGACCTCGTCGGAGTCGAGGCGGGGCTCGATCCGGATCGCGGGCAACTCGATCGGCTCGCCCCCGAGGGCGTCGAGGCGGCGGGCGAGCTCGCTCGCCTGCGCCCGGGCGCGGGTCACGACGATCCGCTTGCCGTGCAGCGGCCGTCCCTCGAGCCAGGCGATCCGCTCCCGTCGGGCCGCGACGGGGCCAACGACCGTTACCGACGGCGGTGTGATGCCGGCCTCCTCGGCCGCCGCCGCGATGCCTTCGAGGGTCGAGCTCACGGTGCGCTGACCGGGCAACGTGCCCCGCTCCACGACCGCGGCGGGCTCGGAGCGGTCCCGGCCGGCTTCGATCAGGGCGTCGGAGATCCGAGGCAGCGCCTTGACCCCCATGTAGAAGACGAGCGTTCCCGGGAAGCGGCCGAGCGCCTCGTAGTCGAGCGCGGAGTCGTCCTTATCGGCGTCCTCGTGGCCGGTGACGAAGGCGACGGCGGAGGCGTCGTCGCGATGGGTCACCGGGATGCCGGCGTAGGCGGGCGCCGCGATCCCGGCGGTGATGCCCGGGACAACCTCGAAGGGGATGCCCGCGCCGGCGAGCGCCTCGGCCTCCTCGCCACCGCGGCCGAAGACGAAGGGATCGCCTCCCTTCAGGCGAACGACGATCTTCCCCTGGCGCGCCCGATCGATCAGCAGCTCCTCGATGCCCTCCTGCGGGACGCTCGCATCGCCCGGCTCCTTGCCGACGTAGAGGATCTCCGCATCGGGCCGCGCGGCGACAAGCGCGTCTCGGGGAATCAGCCGGTCGTGGACGATCACGTCGGCGGCGACGATCAGGTCAAGGGAGCGGATCGTCATCAGGCCGGGGTCCCCGGGCCCGGCACCGACCAGGTAGACGATGCCGACGCTCTCGTTCACGTTCCGACCGCCATCGATTCGGCCCTGGCGAGGATGTCGGCCGCGCCCGCCGCCTTCATTCGCTCGGCCAGCGCCACGCCGAGGCCCTCCGGGTCCGAGGCGTCCTCATCCAGCTCGTCGCGCAGCCACTCGCTCCCATCCGGCAGCCCGCAGAAGGCACGCAACCGCATGCGACCGCCCGGCTCGAGCACCGCATTCGCTCCCAGCGGCGTGTTGCAGCTCGCGTCGAGGGCGGCGACCAGGGAGCGCTCCGCGCTCAGCAGGCCGAGCGCGCCCCTATCGGTGATCGACTCGGCGGCCGTGGTGGCGCGGTCGTCTGAGTGACGCGACTCGATGGCGATCGCGCCCTGCCCCGGGGCCGAGACGCACTCGTCGGGCTCGATCGCGAAGGCGATCTCCTCGGCTCGACCGAGGCGGCGCAGCCCGGCGGCCGCCAGAACCAGCCCGTCGAAGTCGCCGGCCTCGTAGCGGCCCAGGCGGGTGTCGACGTTGCCCCGTAGCTCGACCACCTCCAGGTCGGGCCTCCTTGCCAGGATCTGGGCGCGGCGGCGCAGGCTAGAGGTGCCGATGCGGGATCCCTCCGGGACCTCCCCCAGGGAGCTCACCCGGCCGACGTAGGCGTCACGCGGGTCCTCCCGGTCGGGCACGCCGGCGATCTCGAGACCGTCGGGCAGATCCGTAGGCAGGTCCTTGGCGGAGTGCACCCCGAGGTCGACCTCCCCGTCGAGCAGCGCCCGCTCGATCTCGCGGACGAACCGGGCCTTGTCCCCGCCCGACTGGGGGGAGCTGTCCGAGGTCTTGATCGGCACCACCTCCGCGCCGCCCAGGGCCTTGGCGACCGCGTTCGCCTGGGCGAGGGCGAGGGCGCTGCCGCGCGTCCCGAGTCGCAGCGGCCGCTCAGCCACTTTCGCTACGACGGCGCCTCTCGTCGAGCGAGGCGACATCCGCGCCCTCGCCGGGCTCGGCGTCGGGCTCCGTAGAGGAGTCGAGGCCGAAGAGCTCGCGGAGCGCGCTCACCTGCAGGTAGGCGTCATCGCGGTCGGCCGCTCCCTTCAGGCGCACCGTGGGCTCGTGCAGGAGTCGGTTGGCGATCGCCCTGGCGAGCATCTCGACGCGCTCCCGGTCGGTCGCGGAGAGACTCTCCCAGCGGGTCGCGTTCTCGGCGATCACCTGGGAGACGATGGCGTCGGCGCGCTCACGCAGGGCCGTCACGGTGGGCATCACCTCTTGGGACCCCAGCCAGCGCTCGAAGCGCGAGAGCTCGGAATCGAGGATCCCGCCGGCACGGCGCGCCTCCGCTTCGCGTCCGGAGGCGTTGCGCTCGACGATCGCCTGGACCTCGTCCACGTCGAAGAGGCTGACCCCCTCGATCTCGCGGCACTCCGGGTCGACGTCACGGGGAACCGCGAGGTCGATGACGAGCAGGGGCGAGCCATTGCGCTGGGCCATGATCAGCTCGAGCTCCGAGCGCTCGATCAGGTGGTGGGGCGAGTTGGTGGTGGAGACAACGATGTCCGCGCTGGCCAGCTGCACCGGGAGCTCGTCAATCCGAACCGCGTTCCCGCCGAAGCGCTCGGCCAGCGAGATCGCGCGGTTGTATCCCCGGTTCGCGATGAAGACGGCGTCCGAGCCGCGCGCGGCGAGGGCGCGGGCGGTGAGCTCTGAGGTCTCGCCGGCGCCGATCAGCAGGACGCGGCGTGCGGAGAGGTCGCCGAGGTTCCGCTGGGCCAACTCGACGGCGACGGAGGGGATCGAGACGCCCTTCTCGCCGACCGCGGTCTCGGTTCGCGCGCGCTTGCCCGCCGCGAGGGCGCCGCGGAACATCCGGTTGAGGATCGGCCCGGTGGCGCCCTCGACGAGGGCCAGCTCGTAGGCCCTCTTCACCTGACCCTGGATCTCGGCCTCGCCGACGATCATCGACTCGAGGCCCGCCGTCACCCGGTAGAGGTGGCGGGCGGCCTCGGCGTCCCGGAGCGAGTAGAGCGGGCCGAGCAGCTCGGTGGGAGGGATCCCCGCCTCCCGGGCCAGCACGCCCAATCCCGCGGTCTCCGCCTCGACCGAATCGGTGGCGACCAGGTAGAGCTCGGTGCGGTTGCAGGTGGAGAGGGCGGCGGCCTCGCTGATCGGCTCCTCGGAGACCAGGGCGTTGAGGACGCCTGCGGCGCGCCCCTCGGTGAGAGCAAGCTGCTCGCGCAGCGCCAGCGGCGCGGTGCGGTGCGAGACGCCGATCGCCAGCAGCCCGTTCATCGCTCCCCCTGGCGAACGGTCTCGATCTCGTGCTCGCGCTCGTGGATCTCCCCGACGTCGTGGCTGGAGCCCGGAGCCGGGCCACGATCGGCGAGGTCGGCGAGCGAGCCGAGCTCGCGCTGGATCCGGCTCAGCTTGGCGGCCATGATCGCGACGTAGATCAGCAAAAGCAGCAGGAAGACGAGGTAGGCGCCAGCCACGTAGCGGTCGGCGCTCTCGAGCGCGAGCACGGGGATCACGCTGTCGCCTCCAGCGCCCGGCGGATGCGCTTGAGGTTGGCCGACGCGGTCTTCGAGTCGAGCTCGAACCAGACCAGGGTCGCCCAGAGGCACGCCATGCCGACCAGACAGACCAGGAACGGCCAGAGCATCGAATCCGGCAGGCCGCCGGTGGACGAGAAGGTGCGCGGATGGATCAGAGGCTCCGCGAGCCGGACCGCGAGGAAGTTGAGCGGCACGAAGGCGCCGGCCGTGATCGCGAAGACGGAGGCGTAGCGCGCCTGACGGTCGCGATCCTCGATCGCGTAGCGCAGGGGGTAGTAGGTCGCGTAGAGGAGGAAGACGATCAGGAAGCTGACCAGGGTCGGCTCCTTCCACTCCCACCAGACGCCCCACGAGCCCTTCGCCCAGATCGCCCCGGTGAGCAGGACGCCGAGGCCGAAGATCACCGAGATGTGGATCGAGACGTAGGAGCGTGCGTCGTGCTTCGGGTCGCCGGTGCGCAGGTGGCGGATCGCGTGGATCGCCGCCACGATCCAGCCGCACAGCGCCACCGTCGCGAGCGGCACGTGCAGGTAGAAGATCTTCTGGATGAAGCCCTGATCGGCGTCCTCGGGGGCGGCGAAGAAGGCCAGCGCGTAGCCCGCGCCCATGATCAAGACGGTCGCGATCGCCAGGCGGCGCAGCGTTATCGATTTGAGGGCGTCAGCCATCCGAGGTTCGTCGTTAGTCGTCCAGCAGGAAGTCGAAGGTCGCGTAGCCGACCAGGAGGAAGATCAAATCGTAGAGGCCGAGCAATCCAAGCCATGTACCGAAGCGCCCGTAGTCGGGTCCGCCCGCGGCCAGCAGGTGCTCGCCCGCCCCGGCCGCGGCGATCACCAATGGCACCAGCAGCGGCAGCAGGATGAGCGGCGCGAGCAGGTCGCGCGCGCTCGACATCGTCGCGATGGTCGAGATCAGCGTCCCGGTGGCGGCCAACCCGATGTCGGCCAGCAGCAGGATGAGGGCGAAGGGGAGGAGCCCAGAGGCCGAGTCCAGGAAGAAGAGCGCGAAGATCGGCACGGCGATCAGCTCGAGGACCACGAGGTAGATCACGAGCGCACTCGCCTTGGCCGCGAAGAGCACCGTGCGGTCAACCGGGGCCAGCCGGACCAGGTCGAAGCCGCCCTCCTCGCGCTCGGCGACGAAGAGGCGATTGATCGCGAGCAGCGCCGCGAAGAGCAGCGTCGGAACCAGGACCCCGGCGGCGAGCTCCCCGTCGAGGCTGGTCCGGTCGAGCCCGAAGCGGAAGATGACGAAGGCGGTAACGGCGAAGAGCGCCATCGCCGGCAGGGAGCGGAGCGTCCGCAGCTCGACCCGCAGGTCCTTGCCGAGGAGGGCGGCGAACGCCGTCATCCGAGCTCCAACACGAAGTCGGCCGCCTCGGTGGCGGCCCCTCGTTCGTGACTGACCACGACTCGCGTCGTGCCGTTCCCGGCCGCCACCAGGGGAGCGATCCGGCGCCGCGCCTCCGCGTCGAGATGGGCGTCGGGCTCGTCGAGGAGGAACAGCTCCGGCTCGTGCAGCGCGGCCCGGCAGATGTCGATCCGCTGCTTCATCCCCGCGGAAAGCTCAGCCACCCGGTCGTCCGCCCTGTTCCGCATTCCCACGGCGTCGAGCAGGGCTTCGATCCGCGGTTCAGCCCTCTCGGGCTGGAGTCCGTGCAGCGCCGCGGCCAGCTCGAGGTTCTCGCGCGGGCTCAGGTCGCGGTAGAGGAGCGGCTCGTGGCCGAGATAGCCGACTCGCCCGCGCAGGCGGTGGGTCTCCTTGGGCAGGTTGCAGCCCAGCACCGAGACCTCGCCTCCGCTCGGCCGCAGCAGCCCGGCGAGGATGCGGAGCAGGGTGGACTTGCCGGATCCATTCGGCCCCAGCACGGCCAGGCTCGCTCCCGGATCGACCCGGAGGTCGATCCCATCGAGCGCCGTGCGATCACCGAACTCACGCCGCAGCCCGATCAGCTCGATCGCGGGCTCGAGCGCCCGTGCGGCCTCGCTCGGCGCAGCACGCCTGCCTTCCGCGGGGGGCCCTTGCCCACCGACGACCGTCCGCTCCATCATCGGAGCGAATCTAGCGGTGTATGCCGGTGAGGGCGCCTAGGCGCGGAGGCAGTAGCCGAGGGCCGTGAGGGTGGCGCCCGAGCCGAAGTTGTAGCCCGAGGCGGACCAGCTGCCGTCCTGATTGATCATGCCGTTGGTCAGGAAGGTGCTGGTCGACCCGTTGCTCGAGAAGCCGCCGGTGGTCATCCTCGTTCCGGGCGGGCAGCTGGGCGTCGTCACGCTCCCGTAGCCCGGGGCGAGCGAGGTCGAATTCGAGACCTCGGTGATCAGGGGCTTCTTGCTCCTCGTGCAGTAGGCGATCGCGGTGAGCTCGCCGCCGAAGCCGCCAAAGGCGTGGCCCACAACCCGCCAGGACTTGTCGGAGATCGCCCGTGACTCGATCACGTAGTTGCCGCCCTGCGAAATGAAGTCGGTGCGCTGGAACCCGCCCGAGAACAGGTGACGGCGACCGGGGCAGGTCGCGACGACCTTCTTGGTCTGGCCGGGCTTCACGTACTTGGTCTTGTGCGGCGGGGTGACGTGTCCAAGCCTCGGGCCGCAGCTGACCTGCAGGGTGACGTTCCGCGCCTGCGTGCTCCGGTGGTCGGGGTCGAAGAGCACCGCGGTGACATGGAAGCCGCGCTGGACGCCGAGCCGCTCGTAGGAGTGCGGGTAGACGCCCTCGCCGCCCGCGCTCGGCGGTGGCGAGCTGGTCATCCCGCCCCCGAGCGGGCGCTGCTTGCCGGGGCAACCGACCGTCAGGCGCTGCTTCTGGTCGGGCCTGTTGAGGGTGAAGCTCTTGCTTCTCAGGGTCACCGAGCCACTGACCCGCGCCTTCGAGCTGTGCGCGCCGCTGCCGAGGGCGGAACCCGCGGCCAGGACCCCAACCAGCGGGACGACCAGTCCGGTGGCGGCGATCAGGGGGAGGAGGCGTCGTTTGGGGGTCATGGTTTCGGTAATTGCCTGCGTTTTTTTCGTTAGTCCGATTTGGACGGGTGTTTCATGGCTCGTCGATAGGCATCGACCATTTGATGGCCGTGGCTTTAGCGACTGGGGCTGTTTTCTCTGGGCGGCGGCGGACCGGGTACTCAAAAAAGACCCGGTTCAGGTACCTAAATCATGCAATTCGCGTAGGACGAACTCAGTCCGCGTGCTCACCTGCTCGTCAAACCTTCCTCTTTCGTTGCTTACGGGGTTAGCTGACGGGCTCGCGCTGAAAGATCGCGCTACGCGGCGTACTGCCCGCGATTCGCCCCAACTTTTGGTTCCCCCGATCTCCGGCATTCGTTGCCGGAGATTCAGCGGAAGTTCGCGCGCGACTGTAGCAAGGCCGCAGGCGCCATCCCCCCAGTATTCAGGTCGCCTTGGGCCCTATTTGCGGCAAAACCGGGCCGGTTCGGCCCGGTTTATGAGCCTTTACGCATAGTTCGACGGGTCACCTCGACCAGCGGGCGAATCCCCTCCCGCAGGGCCTGCAGGCGGTTGCCGTTGCGGCTGTAGAGCAGTCGCGCGGAGTAGCGAATCGCATCGCCGAGCTTGCGGTCATATGGCTGCCACCACATGTCCCGTGCCCAGCCCGGCTCCCAAGCGAGCTGCTTGATGTTGACGCACTCGTAGAACCCGAACTTGGAGTGCGAGCGGCCCAGGCCGGACTCCTTGACGCCGCCCCAGGCGCATACGCAAGCGCCGTGTGAGAACGAGTGGTCGTTGGTCCAGACCATGCCGGATTCGATCCGATGCGCCATCCGCTCGCCCTTGGCCCGGTCCTTGGTCCAGACCGAGGCGCCCAAGCCGAACTCGGAATCGTTGGCGAGGTCGATCGCCTCCTGCTCGGAGTCCACCGTGATCACCGGGAGCACGGGCCCGAAGATCTCCTCCTTCATGATCCGCATCTCGTGCGTGACCCCGGTCAGCACGACCGGGGCGATGTAGCTCCCCTTCATGCCCTCGACCTTGGTCGGGCCGCCGGTGAGCTTGGTGGCGCCGTTCTCGACGGCGTCCTCGACCAGCTCGTTGACGATCTTCGCCTGCTCCTCGGAGACCATCGGCCCGATCTCGGTGGTCCACTCGCGCGGGTCGCCGACCGTGAGTCGTTCCGTCTCGCGGACAAGGCCCTCGAGGAAGGTGTCGGCGACGTCCCGGTGGACGTAGACGCGCTCGATTCCCGAGCAGGTCTGGCCGGCGTTCGCGAAGCCGCCCCAGACCGCGCCGGAGACGGCGTTGGCGAGATCGGCGTCGGGACAGATGATCGCCGGATCCTTGCCGCCGAGCTCGAGTACAGAGCCCTTCAGCCGCTTGGCGCATTCGACGCCGACCTTGCGGCCGACCTCGACCGAGCCGGTGAAGAAGATCTTCCCCGCGGTGGACTTGACCAGCGCGTCGCCGATCCGCCCGCCGCCGTGGACGGTGCGAACGAGCCCCTCGGGCAGCCCGGCCTTCTCAAAGGTCTGGCGGATCCGCTCGCCGATCAGCGGGGTGAGGCTGGCCGGCTTGAGGACGACGCCGTTGCCCGACATAAGGGCGATCGCGACCTCGCCGAAGGGAATCGACCAGGGGTAGTTCCAGGGAGCGATCACGCCCACCACCCCGATCGGCTCGTAGGTGAACTTGGCGCTCTTCGACTTCAGGAAGATCGGCATCGAGAGCTTCTCGTCCGAGAGGATCTCCGGGCCGTTGTCGGCGATCCACTTCAGGGAGTCGACGGTGGGGAGCAGCTCCATCGTGTAGCTCTCGACCCGGGGCTTGCCCTGCTCGTTGGTGAGCAGCTCGGCGAGCTCGTCCATGTCCTCGAGCAGCACGTCGCAGGCACGGCGCATGTAGCGGGCGCGATCCTGGAGGGTGAGGGCTGCCCAGAACGGCTGCACCTCGGCGACGTCGTCCACGACCGCCTGCACCTTCGCCGGGGTCAGGGTCTCGACGCTGCCGATCAGCTCCCCGGTCGCCGGGTTGAAGGACTCGAGCGCAGACTTGGACCCGGAGCGCTTCTGCGACTTGGCCTTCTTCTGGGACTTAGCGGCAGCACCATTGCCGCGACCGTTGGCCCCTGACCTCCGCCTCGTCTTGGACCTGCTGGAGCTCGCCTCCATCGCCTGCTTCCTCTCGTCGCTTGCGCTCGGACGAGGCGATTCTACGTGCCTCAGAGGAGCCGGCCTGTGACGGGCGCAGGCTCGCTCGCTAGGGCAGCTGGACGCTGACGTCGGGAACCGTGACGATCGGCGTCTGGACCGGTGACGAGACGTTCACCGAGACTTGCGGTATGACCTGCTGTGGTGAGGGGGCGGAGGTCCCGGATGGTGCCTGGGGTTCTTCTGGCACGCTCACACCCACCGATGGTGCCTGCGGTGGCTTCGGGACGTTCACGGTCACCGTCGGTGCCTGCGGTGGCTTCGGGGAGCTGACCGGCGGTGCCTGCGGCCGATTCGGCCCGGATGTGGACGAGGGGTTCTTCCCACCGGAGCCCTCCGGCTGCGGCGCGCCGGCCTTGGAATGGCTGTCGCCAGTGACTTGCTCACTGACCCGCTGACCACGATCGACCTGTGGCCCTGCGGCCCCAGTCACCTGAGCGTTTGGAGCCTTCCCTTGGGCGTCCCCGCTTACCGGTGCAGCTCCAAGGTCAAGGGAGGCGAAGTCGGCGAAGTCGGGAAACGGCTGTGAAGAGTTGCCGCCGTCGGTGAACGCGAACCCGGGCAATTGCTGCGAGAAATTGCGGCCGTCGGTACCGGAAATCAGGCCGCTCACGATTGCCAGGGCACAGACCCCGATCGCGGTTATCCACACGATCCGGGTAGCCGCAAGTCCGGCCAGGTTGATTTCGAACGGACTTCTCACGCTGACCGCAGTGTCTCCGCTACCGAATTTCGGGGTTTGGGGGATTCCTCCCCGGAGGCTGCGGGAGGCGGGCAATTGCATACCCCGCCTCAATTTCGGATCCTGGAAACGCTGAGCCTCAACGCGAACTTGAGGGGTGGGCGCCCCGGGAGGACCGGGGTCGCAAGGACGGTTCAAGAGGCCGCCACGAACAGCGGCCTCCCGCCGAGGCCGCTGTCTCCCCTCCTCCCCGCTGTGTCCGACGGAAGAAGTGGAGGCCGAGAGCAATCCCCGAGCTCCCGGCCTCCGTGTCCACTCCCCGGCTTTTACGCGCCGGCTCCGGCGAACCGCACGACTGCCGGAGCGTCAGACAACCGTCAGAACACAGACCCCTCGGAAAGGTTGCGCAGCGCAGTGAATCGGCTCGGGTCGCGCTTAACCTGCGGCTAACGCTGCTCGCCCCGCTTGCCGAGCAGCTCCCGCAGGCGCTCGAGCCGTTTGCGCAGCTCCGCCTCGAATCCCCTCTCGGTGGGCTCGTAGAAGCGCTCCCGGCGCACCGTCTCCGGCGCCAGTGGCTGGTCGGTGACCGCGCCGGCCTCGTCGTGTGGGTAGCGGTAGCCCTCGCCGCGCCCGAGCTTCCGCGCTCCGGGGTAATGGGCGTCCTGCAGGTGGGGCGGGGGCTCCGCCGCACCGTGCTCGCGGACATGCGCGGAGGCCCGGGAGATCGCCCGGGTCGAGGCGTTCGACTTCGGCGCCAGGGCCAGATACGCGGCGGCCTGAGCGAGGTTGAGGGCGCATTCCGGGAGGCCGACGCGATCCACCGCCTGCGCCGCTGCGTTGGCCACCATCAGGGCCTGGGGATCGGCGTTGCCGACGTCCTCTGACGCGAAGATCACCATCCGCCGGGCGATGAAGCGGGGATCCTCGCCGCCCTCGAGCATCACGGCCAGGTAGTAGATCGACGCGTCCACGTCGGAGCCGCGGGTCGCCTTGATCCAGGCCGAGATGTAGTCGTAGTGCTTGTCGCCCTGGCGGTCGTAGAGCAGCGCCTTGCGCTGGAGCGCGTCCTCGACGGCGGTGATCGAGACCTCCGCCTCGCCCGCGGCCGAGGTGGTCTCGGCGGCCCGCTCGAGAGCGGCGAGGGCCACTCGCGCGTCGCCGCCGGAGCGGGCAGCCAGCATGGCGAGCGCCTCATCCGCCACCACGGGTGCGCCGGGCAGCCCTCGCTCCTCGCTCAGGGCACGCCGCAGGAGGCCCTCGATCTCCTCGTCGGTGAGCGGGCGGAATTCGTAGATCTGAGCCCGGGAGAGCAGCGCCGAGTTGACCTCGAAGTAGGGGTTCTCGGTCGTCGCCCCGATCAGCGTGACCAGCCCCTCCTCAACGGCTGGCAGCAGGGCGTCCTGCTGGGCCTTGTTGAAGCGGTGGATCTCGTCGAGGAAGAAGATCGTCGGCCGCCCGGAGGCCCGGCGCTCCTCGGCCCTCGCGATCACCTCGCGGACCTCGGCCCGGCCCGCGTTGACGGCGGAGAGCTCCTCGAACGCGCCCTCGACCCGGGCGGCGATGATCCGCGCCAAGGTCGTCTTTCCGGTGCCCGGCGGGCCGTAGAAGATCGCCGAGTGCGGTTCGCCGGATTCGATCGCGACGCGCAGCGCTGAGCCCTCGCCGAGGAGGTGCGACTGGCCGACGAACTCATCGAGGTCGCGTGGGCGCATCCTCGTCGCCAGGGGCGCCTCCTCCGGTGGGACGCCCGTGCGGCCGGTCTCGCCGCCGGTATCGAAGAGGCGCTCGTTCATCCGCGAGCGTGCGGGTTCGACATGCTTCCGCAGTATGAACCGCGACCACGCCCCTCTCCGGGTGATCGCGAGGGAGTGGCTGCGGATCGGTTTGATCGGGTTCGGCGGTCCCCCAGCTCACATCACTCTGCTGCGGGAGCTGGTCGTCCGCCGTAACGGCTGGATGGACGCCCGCGCCTTCGAGGACGCGAACGCGGCGTGCTCTCTCCTTCCCGGCCCGTCGTCGACTCAGCTCTCGATCTTCTGCGCCTATCGAGTGGGCGGTCCCTGGGGCGCCGTGATCGGCGGGCTCGGCTTCGTGGTCCCCGCCGTCCTTCTCGTCCTCGCGCTCTCGGTCCTCTTCCTGGCGTCGGCCCCGCCGCTCTGGGTGCGCGGGGCCGGTGCGGGTGCAGGCGCGGCGGTGGCGGCGGTTGCGGTGCGGGCCGGCAGCGAACTGGTCGGGCCGAGCTATCAGCACGCGATCGAAGGCCACGGCCACCGGCTGCGCTGGGTCCTCTACCTCCTTGCCGGGGCGGTGGCGGCGGTGCTGATCGGCCCCTACCTGGTGCTCGTCCTGCTGGCCTGCGGCCTGACGGAGATGGCACGGCGGAGCTGGTTCGCCGGATCCGGCGCATTCGTCCTCAAGCCAGGTCTGTTCGTCGCCGCTTCGACCGGTGGGATCGGGGCGCTGGCCTGGACCGCGCTGAAGGTGGGCGCCCTCTCATTCGGCGGAGGCTTCGTGATCATCCCGTTGATGCAACAGGACGCGGTCGACGTCTACCACTGGATGACGGACGCGCAGTTCCTGAACGCGGTGGCCCTGGGTCAGGTTACGCCCGGACCGGTGGTCGCCACGGTGGCCGCGGTCGGCTACGCCGCCCATGGCGTTGGTGGCGCGCTGCTTGCCGCGGTCGTCGCGTTCCTACCCTCGTTCTCGTTCATCCTGCTCGGGGGCAGGCGCTTCGAGCGGCTCCGCGGAAGCGAGAGGGCGCGGGGATTCCTCGATGGGGCGGGACCAGCGGCGATCGGAGCGATCCTGGGATCCGCCGTGACCCTGGCGGGGGCGCTCAGCGAGGGCTGGCAGGTCGCCGTCCTCGCCGCTGGGGCGGTCGCTCTCCTGGTTCTCCGAATGGGAGTGGTCGTGACTCTCGTCGGCGCCGGCGCCATCGGCGCCGTTCTCGCCCTCGCAGGGGCGACCCTGCCCTGACACATGCTTCGCACTCTCGCTTCCGGGTAATTCCGTGCCAACCGTGCAAGCCAGGGTTCGCTACATAGTCGACGATGTCGATGCAGCGGTCGCCTTCTACACCGAGCAACTCGGTTTCGAGGTGCAGGCCAACCCAGCGCCGGGCTTCGCCATCCTGCGGCTGCAGGATCTCAGCCTGCTGCTGAACTCCGCGGATGGTCCGGGCGGCGCGTCGCAGGCGATGCCTGATGGAAGGCGGCCCGAGCCCGGCGGTTGGAACCGGATCCAGCTTGTGGTCGGGGACCTCGCCGCTGAAGTCGAGCGTCTGAGCGCCGCGGGCGCCGTTTTCCGCAACGAGATCGTCGAGGGACGAGGGGGCAGGCAGATCCTCCTCGAAGACCCTGCGGGCAACCCGGTGGAGCTGTTCGAGCCGCCGGGCGACTGATACGCCGGGGCGAGCCGCTGCGTGTGAGGTCGTAAGCTGGGCTCGATGGAGGAGGGCACCGCCACCGCGGCAGTTCCCCAGGGCCTCGGCCCCTCCGCGGTCGAGCTGCTCGGCCGCCTGATTCACACGAACACGGTCAATCCCCCTGGAAATGAGGGGGCCGCCCAGGAGCTTCTGCGGACGATGCTCGTCGCCGCCGGCTTCGAATGCGAGCTGCTCGAGGCCGAGCCCGGCCGTCCCAACCTCGTCGCTCGCCTGCGCGGCGAAGGGGACGGACCGACCCTCGGACTCCTCGGCCACGTCGACACGGTCCGCGCCGATCCCGATGACTGGACCTTCGACCCCTGGGCCGGCGACGTCGTCGACGGCTGGGTCCGGGGGCGCGGCGCGCTCGACATGAAGGGCCAGGTTGCCGCCGAGGCGGCGGCCTGCGTCGCCCTCGCCGACAGCGGGTGGCGGCCGGCCGCCGGCGAGCTGCTGCTCGTGCTGACCGCCGACGAGGAGGTCGGCGGAGGCCTCGGTGCCGAGTGGCTCTGCGAGCAGCACCCGGACAAGGTCCGCGCCGACTTCGTCGTCAACGAGGGAGGCGGCGAGCTCATCGAGTTCGGCGGCCGCCGCCACTACACGCTCGCGGTCGGGGAGAAGGGGATCTTCCGGATCAAGCTGCGGACGAGGGGCAAGGCGGGCCACGCCTCGGCCCCGCGGATCGGCGAGAACGCGCTGCTGAAGCTCGCAACCCACATGGCCGCGCTCACCGAGCAGCCCCAGCCGATATCGACGCCGGTAGGCGAGGCGTTGCTGGAGGCGCTCCTCGGGGAGTCATTCTCCGGCGAGGAGGGGCTGCGGGCCGGGCTCGATCGCGTGCGCGCCGAGCAGCCGGAGCTGGCCGACTTCCTGGTCGAGCCAATGCTGGGAGTCACCCTCACCCCGACGATCGCGCAGGGGGGCAAGAAGGCGAACGTGATCCCCTCCGAGGCGGAGGCGCTGATCGATTGCCGGGTCCCGCCGGGATATGGCGAGGAGGATGCGCTCGCTGCGCTGCGGGCGCTGATCGGGGAGGGCGACTACGAGGTCGAGTTCAGCGAGGCCGTGGTCGGGAACGGCTCGCCCCTGGATTCGCCCCTCTCGAGTGCGATCCGCGAGTGGGTCGAGGAGGTCGACCCCGGAGCGGGCCTCGCGCCGATGGTGATGCCAGGCTTCAGCGACAGCAACCGATTCAGGACGGCTTTCCCGGACGCCGTCGTCTACGGGTTCTGGCCCCGCCAGGGGATCGGTCTGCTCGAGGCTGCGCCGCTGATCCACGGGGCCGACGAGCGGGTTCCGGCCTCGGACATCGAGCTCTCCGCGAGCTTCTTCTACGAGCTTCCCCGCAGGCTGCTCGGGTGAGCGACGCGAGCCAGAACGGCGATCGCGCTCCGGCCGAGGAGAGGTACGTCCTGCGGCTCGGGGGGATGGCCCTGCGCAACGGTCTCCTGATCCACGGCCCGACCTCCTGGGCCGCCGCGGCGCGTGATGACTCCGGCGACATCCAGGTGGCCTCGGGGCGGAAGCCGGCGCTCGCCCCGGAGCTCGCCGTGCGAGTGCCCCTCCTGAGGGGCCCCCTGCGCCTGGCGGAGGCTTTCATCCTGATTCCGATGGTGCGGATGCGGCTGCGCGCCGCCCGGCTGCCGTTCGAGGACGTGCGGGTGATCGCGGCGATGCTGATCGCCTCCAGCGCGAGCCGGACACTGCGACGACGGCGCTCGAGCGCCGCGAACGAGCTGATCCAGGCGGCGCTGGGACTGGCGCCGGCCATGGTGGCGCTCTCGGACCGGAACCTGGCCGCCTATCACGGGGTCGAGCACAAGGCGATCGGCGCCTACGAGGCCGGCTCCGATGACCCGGCCTCGGCGACCAAGGAGCACGAGCGCTGCGGGTCGAACCTGGTCGTCCCGATGCTCGTCCTCTCCGCGGCCGGCCAGCTGATCCTTGAGCGGGCGCTGGAGCGCCCCGGGCCGGTCGCGCGGGCCGCGGTCGGGGTTGCCAGCGCGTCGCTGGCCGCCGAGATGTTCGCCTGGAGCGAGCGCAACCCCGGGACCTCGGCGGCGCGTGCCTTCCACCGGCCCGGCCACGAGATCCAGCGGTGGGTCGCCACCAAGGAGCCGACGCCGGAGCAGCTCGAGGTCGGGATCGCTGCCCTGCGCGAGATCCTGCGGGTCGAGCAGGAGGCGGGCGCGGAGCCCTCCGCCGAGGCGGAGCCCCTCACGACCTAAGAGGCGGCCTGAGCCGCTGATCTAGACTCCGCGACCCGTGTTCGGCCGGATCGATCACATCGGCGTCGCCACCGACGACCTCGAGGGGGCGGTCGCCCTCTACCAGGACACGCTCGGAATGCCGTTGGCGCATCGCGAGACCGTGGAGAGCCAGGGCGTCGAGGCGGTTCTGCTCGACGTCGGCGATGGGCACGTCGAGCTGCTGCGCCCGCTCGGGCCGGACACCCCGATCGGCAAGTACCTGGAGAGCAGGGGGCCCGGGCTGCACCACGTGGCCTACGCGGTCGACGACATCGAAGGCGTGCTCAGCAGCCTCAAGGAGGCCGGGATCGAGTTGATCGACTCCGAGCCCAGAACGGGGATCCGCGACTCGCGGGTCGCCTTCGTGCACCCGCGCTCGACCGGCGGGGTTCTGACCGAGATCGTCGAGCCGGCGGAGGCCCCCTGATGGCGGCCGGACGGGTCGAGATCGGCTTCTCCGGCGGTCAGGTGGTCGCCGTGCGGCTCAGCGACGAGAAGGTCAAGGACCTCCGCAAGGCCCTCGACAAGGCGGACGGCTGGTTCGACCTGGAGACCGAGGACGGCGAGGTCGGACTCGATCTGCGCGAGGTCGTCTTCGTGCGCGGCGCTCCGGGCGAGCACCGCATCGGCTTCACGGGATGAAGGCGCGCCACCTGTTGCTCGCCTCCGCGGCCGCCATCGCCGGGGCGGCGCTCTGGTGGCGCAAGAACCCCTCGGCCTGCCCCTATGGACAGCGCTTCTGGGTCGAGGCGCCGCATCCGCTGATCACCCGGGACCGGCTGCGCGAGACCCTCGACCCGAAGCCGGGTGAGCGCATCCTCGAGGTCGGCCCGGGAACCGGCTACTACACGATCGACGCCGCCGAGTGGGTCAAGCCCGACGGGCAGGTGGACATCCTCGACCTCCAGCAGGAGATGCTCGACCACACCATGCGCCGCGCCGCCGAGGCCGGGCTCGCCAATGTGACCCCGACCCAGTCGGACGCGACCGCGATGCCCTACAAGAACAGGACCTTCGACGCGGCCTACCTGACGACGGTGCTCGGAGAGATCCCCGACCAGGACGCGGCCCTCCGCGAGCTCGCTCGGGTGCTGAAGCCCGGCGGCCGGCTGGTGGTCGGCGAGCTGCTCGGCGATCCGCACTACGTCCGACTCGCGCCGATGCGCTTGCGCGCGAGTGGCGCGGGGCTCACCTACGAGCGGCGAGTCGGCAGCGCCCTGGGCTATTTCGCCCGCTTCGCGAAGCAGTAGCTAGCCACCGGCCAGCGCCGCCCAGAGCCGCTCCTCGGCGTCGAGCACCTGCTGCGCCTCAGCGCCGAGCGCCTTCCAGTGCTCGGGATCCGGCTCGTCGGGCTCGCTCGCATCGCGGGCCGCAAGCGCCAGCCGGGACCAGTCCCCGGCCGCCTCCGCCGCGATCCCAGACTCTTCGTAACCGGCCTCCTCGAGGAAGCGGGAGTACATCCTGCGGAAGTTGCCGCCGCCCGTCCCGCGGCGCTCGATCACCTGGTAGAGGAAGCGGGCGCACCACTGCCAGTCCTCGGCCGCCTCCGGCCAGTCGCCGACCTCGGCCGCGAAGCGCCGTAGGGCGGGCAGCCCCTCGTAGTCGCCGAGCGGGGGCTCGAGCATCTGGCTCGCCGCCCGCTCGATCGCCTTGGGGGCGTGGGCGAGGAGCTCGTCGCGATCGATCTCGGTGCCCTCGGGCACGTCGATCGCGTGGCCCTCGAGGGGGAAGATCGGCTGCTGGGCGTGGCGGGCCTCGCGCAGGCCTTCGAGCGAGGTGGTCTGCAGGTCCTCGAAGGCGGTGTCGGAGAGCCAGGCGAGCTCCTCGTCGTAGCCGGCCAGCACCACGGCGTGGCCCGGAAAGTGAGCCGAGCGGCCGTAGTGATCGAGGTAGTAGAGGTCGGTGAGCAGCAGGACCGGTCGGCCCTCGTCGACCGACTCCTTCGCCATCTTCCAGGAGGCATCCGGGTCGCCGTCCGTCCGGAGCCGGAGCGGGACGCCGGTCAGCTCGAGGAAGTTCTCCTCGAGCCGCGCGGCCCGGCCGTTGGTGAACCGCGACGGCGAGTGTTCGTCAAGGGCGACGTAGTAGAAGCAAGCGCCCGCCCCGAGCCCGAAGGCCATCTCCTCGGAGATCTCGACCCCGTGGAAGCCGAGCAGGTTGCGCAGGGCGGTCGAGCCGCAGTGGTTTCCGGGGACGTGGCGGTAGCTCGGCACCATCACCCTGTTGGCGGTCTCGGCCATGCCTCGATTGTCCCGGATCGGGCTTGGTTCCCGCTCTATCCTGCGCCGCCGTGCTCGCCCGCCTCGACAGCCGCCTGCTCTACGCGATGCGGACCCGGTTCCACGGACGGACGGCGGAGACGGCCGGAAAGTGGCTCGGCCGCATCGGCGAGTACGGCGCGGTCTGGCTGGTGATCGGCATCGTCCTTGCGTTCGTCGATCCCGACAATGGCGAGGACTGGGTGGTGGCCGGGATCCTCGGGCCAATCGCGATCGGGCTCAACTTCGTGGTCAAGGTGATCGTCAGGCGCCCCCGGCCAGTGCTCGAAGGCCTGCCGCCGCTCGGCGGCGCGCCCAGCTCGCTGAGCTTCCCGTCGGCGCACGCGACCTCGTCGTTCGCCTGCGCGACCGCGATGACCCGGATCGCGCCTGAGGCGGCGATCCTCTTCGTCCTGGCGGCCGCCATCGCCACGTGCCGCCCCTACCTCGGCATGCACTACCCCTCCGACGTGCTCGCCGGCGCGCTGCTCGGCGTCGGCCTGGGCTTGATCGCGCCGCTCTGATGAAGATCGGGATCGTCGGCATGCCCAACGCGGGGAAGTCGACCCTGTTCAACGCCCTGACCGCGGCCGGAGCGGAGACCGGCGACTACCCGTTTACCACCGTCGAGCCGAACGTCGCCGTCGTCGGGGTCCCCGACGAGCGGATCGAGAAGGTCGCCGAGACGCTCGGATCCTCGGAGGTCGTTCACGAGACGATCGACTTCCACGACATCGCGGGCCTGGTCAAGGGCGCCTCGCAGGGGGAAGGGCTCGGCAACAAGTTCCTCGCCTCGATCCGCGAGACCGACGCGATCTGCCACGTGATCCGCGCCCATGGCGCTGGATCGGTCGCCCACCCCGAGGGCCGCGTCGATCCGGTCGCCGACGCCGAGCTGATCGAGACCGAGCTGCTCGCCGCCGACCTCGAGGGAGCCGAGCGCCGCCTCGAGCGGGTCACCAAGCAGGCCCGCTCCGGCCACAAGGAGGCGATCGCCGAGCGCGACTGGCTCGAGCGGATCGCCGAGACGCTCTCGGGGGGCCGCCCCGCGCGCGAGGTGCCGGTTCCGGAGGCCGCGCCCGACGCGCTCCGCAAGCTGTCGCCGCTGACCGCAAAGCCGGTCCTCTACGTGGTCAATGTGGACGAGGGCGTCAGCGAGGCCCCGCCCGAGCTCGTCGCCCATGCCGAGGAGATGCGGGCGAAGGTCGTCGTGATCTCGGCTCGGGTGGAGGCGGAACTGCGCGAGCTCGATCCCGGCGAAGCGGAGGAGATGAGCCACGAGCTCGGCATCGAGCGCTCCGGCCTGGAGCGCCTGATCCGCGCGGCCTTCGAGCTGCTCGACCTGATCAGCTTCTTCACCGCCGACACCGGCAAGGAGGCGATGGCCCGAACCCTGCCACGCGGCCGCACGGCATACGACGCCGCGGGCCGCGTTCACGGCGACATCCAGAAGGCCTTCGTCCGAGCCGAGGTGATCGCCTGGGACGAGCTGGTCGAGGCCGGCGGCTACGCGGCCGCCCGGGAGCGCGGCACGCTCCGAATCGAAGGCCGCGACTACGTCGTGCGAGACGGCGACGTGGTCCACATCAGGACCTAGCGCGGGCCGGGCCCCCGGCCGCCGGCGACGTCGGACTAGAGTCGCGACGATGAACGCGCCCCGGCCGACCGGCGACCGGCTCGCCGTGATCTACGGCAACAGCCTCCCCGAGGGTGCGCACCCCGTGGAGGGGGAGAGCGTGCAGGTCGACGCGGGAGGGTCGCGGCCGGTCGAGGCGATCGACTCGGGGGAGATCGTCGCGTTGCCCAGACATGGGGTCGACCGCAGCATTCCGGCCCATCTGGTCGATCATCGAGCCAACGTCCGCGCGCTCTGCGAGCTCGGCTGCGGCCGGGTGCTGGCGCTGGGATCGGTGGGCAGTCTTCACGCCGATCTCGAAGTCAGATCGTTCGTCTGCCCCGACGACTTCTACGCGCCGGAGACGGCCCCGAGCTTCTACGACGATCCGCGCGGCCACTCGGTCCCCGGCTTCGATCCCGCCTGGCGCAAGCTGATCCTGGACGCCTGGGGCGAGCGAAGCGAGACCGAGCTGCTCGACGGCGGCGTCTACGCGCAGACCATCGGACCGCGTTTCGAGACGCCGGCCGAGGTCCAGGCCCTGGCTCGCGTCGCGGACGTGGTCGGCATGACCCTGGCGGCCGAGACCGTGCTCGCGCGGGAGGCTTCCCTCGCGTACGCGGCCGTCTGCTCGGTCGACAATCTCGCCAACGGCATTTCCGACGCCCCCTTGAGCGTCGAGGAATATCGCAGGGGTCGCGACCGGACCGCGGCCGTGCTGAAGGACGCCCTCAAGGCCGTGCTCGCGGCTCTTGCCACGGAGGCGCGGCCCAGGTGAGCCTTGCGGTGACCGGAGCTGTTCTGGACGGGCGGGACGTGGGCCTGCGAGCGGAGGACGGCCTGATCGCCGAGTTGGGCCCCGCGGTGGAGCCGAAAGCCGGCGACGAGGTGCTCGAGGCGGCCGGCCTCCTGCTCTCGCCGCCCATGCTCAACGGCCACACCCATGCCGCGATGACGCTCTTCCGCGGCTTCGGCGACGACATGCCCCTGATGGAGTGGCTGCAGAAGAAGATCTGGCCGGCCGAGGCCAAGCTCCAGCCGGACGACGTCTACTGGGGCACGCGGCTCGCCTGCCTGGAGATGATCCGCTCGGGCACCACGCGCTTCTTCGACATGTACTGGCACGGGGCGCAGGCGGCGCGCGCGGTGGTCGACGCGGGGCTGCGCGCCGAGATCAGCAGCGTGATGATCGATCAGCTCGACGCCTCGAAGGGGGAGTCGATGCGCGGCGAGGTGGTCGAGTGGCTCGACCGGATCGAAGCGGCCGGCGATCGGGTCTCGCCCAGCCTCGGCCCGCACGCGATCTACACGGTCAGCTCCGAGTCGCTTGCCTGGCTCGCCGAGACGGCAGCGGAGCGGGAGATCACCCTGCAGATCCACCTCTCGGAGACCGAGCAGGAGGTGGCGGACTGCATGAAGGCCCACGGCAAGCGGCCGGCGGCCTATCTCGACGAGCTCGGCTTCCTCGGCCCGCGGACGCTGCTGGCCCACGGGGTCTGGCTCGACGAGGACGAGCTCGAGCTGGTCGCCGAGCGCGGAGCGACGGTGGTCACGAACCCTGCCGCCAACATGAAGCTCGCGGTCGGCGGGCTCTTCCCCTACCCGCGGGCCCAGGCGGCCGGCGTCGCGATCGGTCTCGGCACCGACGGCGTCTCCTCCAACTCCAACCTGGACATGTTCGAGGAGGTGAAGCTGCTCGCGCTCGGCCAGAAGCTCGCCAGCGGCGACTCGGCGACGCTGCCCGCCACCGACGCGTTGGAGATCGCCCGCGGGATCCGCTCCCCGGCACTCGGCGGAGCCCGGCTCGAGCCGGGCCAGCCGGCCGACTTCCTCCTGCTCCGCGGGTCCGACCCCGAGCTCTCGGCCGGGGACCTGGACGCGGACCTCGTGTACGCGGCCGGCGGCTCCGTCGTCGACACAACCGTGGTGGCCGGCCGAGTGCTGATGCGAGACCGCGTCGTCCCCGGCGCGGACGAGCTCGTCGCGGAGGTGCGCGCGCGAGCGGCGCGCCTCACCTCCTGACGACCGATAGCGTCTCGGCCCGTGCGCACCGAGGCGCGGTTTCCGCAGGTCCCGGAGAAGGCCGGGCACTACGAGAGCTTCTACCTGAAGCTGACTCAGCCCGGCGGCGGCCGAGCGGCCTGGATCCGCCACACCGTGCACAAGCGCCCCGGGGAGGCGGCGACCTGCGCGCTCTGGTTCGTCCTCTTCGACGCGGACGCCACCGGCCCGCGCGCCACCAAGCGTCAGTTCGGCGCCGACGAGCTCGCGGCGGGCCCCGACACCTACATCCGCGTCGCCGACGCGACCCTGACCGACGGCCGCGCCACCGGGCGGGTCACCACCGACGCTCTGGACGCGAGCTGGGATCTCACCTTCGCGGACGAGCACGAGGCCTTCCACCACCTGCCCCGGGACTTCCTCTACCGGGCGCCCCTTCCTAAGACCAAGTTCCTGAGCCCGTACCCGGACGCGGTCTTCGACGGGCACCTCGAGCTGGACGGCGAGCGGACCGAGGTCCAGGGGTGGCGCGGGATGATCGGCCACAACTGGGGCGCCGAGCATGCCGAGCGCTGGGTCTGGGTGCAGGGCTCGGGCTTCGAGGGGCACTCGCCCGAGGATTACTTCGACATGGCGGTCGGCCGGATCAAGGTCGCGGGGCGGACCACTCCCTGGGTCGGCAACGCGATGCTCATGCTTGACGACGAGGCGCACCGGCTGGGCGGATTCGGGCACGTCCCCAGCACCGAGGTGAGCGAGTCACCGACCGGCGCCGCCTTCGAGCTCAAGGGCAAGGGGGTGAGGCTGAGCGGCAAGGTCAGCGCGCCGGCGAAGGACTTCGTCGCCTGGATCTACGCCGACCCGGTCGGGCCGGAGCACAACACGCTCAACTGCTCGATCTCAGACCTCGAGTTGCGTGTCGAGCTCGACGGCGGGCCCGCCGAGCCCCTGGTGGTTTCGGGCGCGGCGGCGTATGAGTTCGGCACGCGCGATACGGACCACGGCATTCCGGTGCAGCCGTATCCGGACGGGTAGTGGGGCGCTCGGCTAGCCGAGCGCCTCGAACTCGGCGTCGGTGAGCTCGATCTCGAGCGCGCCGAGGTTCTCCCGGAGGTGCTCGATCGAGCGGGTGCCGGGGATCGGCAGCACCACCCGTGAGCGGCGGAGCAGCCAGGCGAGCGCGATCTGCGCTGTGGTCGCGTCATGGCTCCGCGCGATCTCGTCGAGGGCCGGCGGCGCATGGCCCTTGAGCGGGTAGTACGGGACGAAGGCGATGCCGTTCTCCTCGCAGTAGTCGACGACGTCGTCCGAGTCCCGGTCGGCGACGTTGTAGTGGTTCTGCACCGCCGCCACGGGGACAACCTCACGCGCCGCCTCGATCTGCCCGACGTCGACCGCGGATATCCCGATCTCCTTGATGCTGCCCGCGTTGCGGTAATCGTCGATCGTGCTGAGGCTGTCGGCGAGCGGCGTCTCCCGATGTACGCGGTGCAGGTAGTAGAGGTCGATGGAGTCGGTCTGGAGGCTCTCTAGGCTCTGCTCGATCTGCTCGTGGAGCTCCTCCGGGCTCGCGGTGCCGCCGTAGCCGCCCTTCGTCGCGACCACGAGCCCGTCGGGCTTCGGCCAGAGCGCCTCGCCGATGGCCCGCTCTGAGTCGCCGCCGCTGTAGCTGACGGCGGTGTCGATCAGGCCGAGCCCCGCCCCGACTGCCTCGCGTAGGAAGGAATGGTTCTCCGGCGTCAAGGTGAGCCGGTTGGTCCCGAGGCCGATCCGCGCTACCTCGGTGCCCGCCACGGTCAGTGTCCGGGACGCGGCTGAGGGCTGAGCGGCCATGCCCTCAGAGTACGAAAGCGACTACTTCTTCTTGAAGAACGCCCAGGTGTCCGGCAGGCCGAGCGCGCCGCGCAGATCGGGGCCGTCGACAGTCGTCGTCCCGCCGGTGCCGACCAGATTGGCGCGCACGATCCGGGGCGAGGTGCCACGCTGGGTGACGACGACGTTCTTCAGCTTGCCCCGCAGCCCGATCGAGCGGAGCGCCGAGCTCATCCGCCCGATCGAGAACTTCCGCTTCCAGTGCTCGTAGGGCGAGCCCGCGTCCGCCTCGAAGGGGTCATCGACACCGCGTAGGTAGGGGACGGCTGGCTGTCCGAAGCCGAGGGAGGAGAACTCGTTGTTCTCCGTGTGGCCGCCCGAGGTGGAGAAAAAGAACGTCTGGGCGATCCTGCTGCCGAACATGACGACCTGCAGGTGGGTTGCCGCGACCGCCTGGTCAGTCTTGGCGGTCTCCGCTCCGACTCCCCCGTAGGCCTGGCTGCGGGTGTCGTCGTAGAGGTCGAACGTCCCGCCGCGAATCCCGGTCGAGAGGGCGTAGGACCGCACGGCGACCGCCTGTGCCTTGAGCGCCTCGATCGGCCATGACGCCGGCGACTCCTTGGCGACCACGCCCCGCACGTAGTCCTCGATCTCCACGACGTTGATCGCCTGCAGTGAGCTGCCGGACGCCCTCACCTCGAGCGAGCCGCGGTAGATGCCCTTGCCGGCGACCCGGACCGTGGGGGATCCGGCCGCGGTCATCGCCGCCCCGCAGCGGGCGATCCGGCGCCCCTTCTTGTTGCGCACGACGACGCCCGAGCCCTTGCGCTTGGCCACGTAGCCCTTCTTCGGGCTGAGACCGGCCCCGCAGGCCGAGCCCGCGCCGCTGAAGGAGACGCTGCGCGCGCCGTCGCGGAGCAGTACCCGCACGGACCGGTCCGCGGTCGTCCCGATCGTGGTGCCCGTGTAGTAGTGGGTCAGGATCTGGTCGTCGGAGAAGCCGTGCTTGGCGTAGCCGTAGGCGCCGTACTGGCTCATGCCGACCCCGTGGCCGAAGCCGGCGCCCTTCACGACCCATTTCCTCGCTTTGGCGGCCACGTGCGCGGCGCTGTTCTCGAACCGCGCCGAGGCCACTGCCGGGGAGGCGAGAGCGACGAGCACCACTGCGAGCAAGATCGTGCGGGTCCCCCGAAGCATCGTCCCTGGATAACGGGTCCGGCGGCGGGAAGTTGCGGCGTACCGGATGGCGCAGGCAAGCGGGGCTGACTGGCCATCTCGGCCCTCGGGAAGCCCGAGGGCGTGAGCTAGGCTCGTAAGGGGCACAAGCTAAGGAGAGGACGATGGCGACAGAGACGATTCAGGCGACCGATCACAAGCTCTACGTCGCCGGTGAGTGGATGGAGACCGGCGAGTGGTCCGAGGTCCAGGCGCCCTACGACGGCACTCTGATCGGCCGCGTGCCCAAGGGGGATGCGGCCCTCGTCGGAAAGGCGGTCGAGGCCGCCAATGCCGCCTTCCAGGCGGGTGGTTTCCCCACTCACGAGCGCGCCGCCTTCCTCGACCGCGCCGCCGAGCTGGTCGCCGAGCGCGAGGACGACCTCACCATGACGATCGCCGCCGAGGCGGGCAAGCCGGTGAAGACCGCCCGGGGAGAGGCCCAGCGCTGCGTCTCCACCATGCAGTTCTCCGCCGTCGCCGCCCGCACCCTGACCGGGCACACCGTGCCGATGGAGGCCGGCGCCGCCGGCGAGGGCAAGCTCGGCATGGTGGTCCGCGTCCCCTACGGCGTCGTCGGTGCGATCAGCCCCTTCAATTTCCCTCTCAACCTGGTCGGCCACAAGCTCGGGCCCGCGATCGCCGCCGGCAACGCGATCGTCCTGAAGCCCGCCGGCCAGACCCCGATCTCCGCGATCAAGCTGGCCGAGATCTTCTACGACGCCGGGCTGCCGGAGAACTGGCTGCAGGTGGTCTGCGGCTCGGGCTCCGACGTCGGTAACGCGATCGTCGAGGACGACCGCGTGGGCGCGATCACCTTCACAGGCTCCGCCCCGGTCGGCTGGGGCATCCGCTCGAAGGCCCCCCACAAGAAGGTCAACCTCGAGCTCGGCTCCAACGCCCCCTTGCTCGTCAACGAGGACGGCGACTGGCAGACCGCCGCGGACAAGGCCCAGCTCCACGCCTACTCCCACGCTGGCCAGAGCTGCATCTCCGTGCAGCGGATCCTCCTCCACGAGTCGATCGCCGATCAGTTCACCGAACGCTTCGTGAAGAACGTCGAGTCGCTCGTCACCGGCGACCCGATGGACGAGAACACCGATGTCGGGCCGGTCATCTCCATCGACGACCGCGACCGCGTCAAGGAGTGGATCGACGAGGCCGCCTCCAAGGGCGCCGAGATCCTCACCGGCGGCGAGCTGATCGACGAGGATCGTTGCATCGCCCCCACCGTGATCAAGAACGACCCGACCGAGTGCCATACATGGAAGGACGAGATCTTCGGCCCGGTGGCGACGATCCACACCTTCAAGACCTTCGACGAGGCCCTGGAGATGGCCAACGACTCCCGCTACGGCCTCCAGGCCGGGGTCTTCACCCGCGATGTCGGCAACGCCAAGAAGGCCGGCGAGGTCCTCGAGTTCGGAGGCGTCCTGATCAACGAGGTCCCGACCTTCCGCACCGACCAGATGCCCTACGGCGGCGTGAAGGACTCGGGCAACACCCGCGAGGGCCCCCACTACGCGGTCCGCGAGCTGACCGAGGAGCGCCTGGTCACTTTCCAGGGTTAGTCCCTGCGTCTAGATCAGCCGGCCAGAGGGCTTGTCCGTCCGCACGCGGCGGCTAGTCTCGTCGCCAATGAAGGGGGTGGGGAATGGATTCCCCCGATCCGTTGCTCTGTCCGCCGCGCTGATCGCGTGCATCGTCTTTCCGGCGGCCGCTTCGGCTGTGACCACGCCCCGGTACGCCGGGCCGGGCGGCACTGCGGCGGACACCGTTTGCATCACGCCGGAAGCTCCCAAGTGCAGCATCGGGACCGCGGCTGCCGGTATCGACGTGGATGCGGACGACGAGGCGGTGATCCTGCCGGGCGACTACTCCGATACCGCGGGGGATCTCGACGGCGACGTCGGCCCTGGCGGAACGGGGAATCCAACCGACCACGTTGTCCAGCCGACGGCCGCGAGTGTCCATGGAGCGGCTGGAGAGCCGCGGCCGGTGATCACCCTGAACACCAACACCTTCTATGGAGCCTTCTTGCTCGGAGGCCCTGTGACGCTTTCGGACGTCGAGATCGTCAGCTCGGTCTCCACGAGCGACGTCACCGCGTTCGGAGGTACCAACAGCAGCGTCGTCGATCGGGTCATCGCTCGCTCCAGCACGGACAACGCGATCGCCTGCAACATGGCCGGCGGCACGATCAGGAACTCGGCCTGCCTCAGCTCCGGCAGCGGCGGAACGGCGCTTGGCGCGAGCACCTTCATCGGAGGCACCTTCACGACCAACATCCGGAACGTGACCGCGGCCTCCACCGGAACGGGCTCCTACGGCGCCTTCTATTTCTACGCCACGGCATCTCCCCCCGTGGGCCCCACGATCACGATCTCGGCCAAGAGCCTGATCGCCCAGGGGACCGCCCAGGACGTACGAGTCAGGGCATCTGCAACTGGGACCTCGGTGACGATGAACCTGGATCACTCCGACTACGACACTGCCATCGACGAGGACGTCTCCGGAGGTGTCGCATCGGTCACGGCGCCGGGCACCGGGGCAGGGAACATCACCGGCGCGCCGACGCTCGCGGCCGACGGCTACCACGAGGTGAGCGGATCTCCCACGATCAACGCCGGGGCCACCGATGGAAGCACCGGCTCCAGTGACATCGACGGCCAGCAGCGCGCCATCGGAACAGTCGACATCGGCGCCGATGAGGTCGCGAGCCCGACCACCACGGCTCTGGCTTGCAATCCCGACTCCATCCCCGTTGGGTCCACGACCACCTGCACGGCTACGGTCACCGATCCGATGCTGGGCAATCCGACGCCGACCGGAAGCGTCAGATTCAGTGCCAACGTGCCTGGTGGTTCCTTCGGTTCCGGTGGCGCTTGCGCCCTGGCACCCGTCACGACGGGTCAGTCGAGCTGCCACGTGACATACACCGGCGGCCCGGGGGGCTCGGGGACCCGCGACATCACGGCGCTGTACGGAGGCGACCCGATCCACGACGGCAGCGTGGATGAGGTCTCCCTCATCATCCGAGAATTCCAGAGCGCACCTCCGCCGCCCACATTTGCGGGTCCGAATCAGGTCGTCAATACGTGCGCCGCGCTGCGCAAGAAGCTGAGAAAGGCCAAGAAGGCCCACAACACCGCCAAGGTGCGGAAGCTCAAGAAGAAGCTCAAAGCCCGCTGCGGTATCCGCTAGTCGTGCGGGCGGGCCATCTTGCGATGGTCGAGCGCCTCGTCGAGGATCTTCTCGTCGACGCCCATCTCCTTCGCCACCTCGCGAATCGAGCGGTTCGACGCGGCGGCCTCCTTGACGATCTCGCCCGCCTTGTCGTAGCCGATGTGCGGGTTGAGGGCGGTGGCGACGATCAGGTTGGCCTCCCGGTGGCGTTCGAGCATCTCCTCGTTCGGCTCGATTCCGCTGACGCACTTCTCGTCGAGCGCGCGTGAGGCCGCGGCGAGCAGCTTGATCGAGTCGAGGAGGTTCCGCGCGATCAGCGGAACGCGGACGTTGAGCTCGAACTGGCCCTGGCTCCCGGCCATCGTGATCGCGGCGTCGTTGCCGATCACCTGATCCGCGACCTGGATGACGACCTCTGGGATCACCGGGTTGACCTTCCCCGGCATGATCGAGGAGCCCTTCTGGAGCTCCGGCAGGCGCAGCTCGGCGAGGCCCGCGCGGGGCCCCGATCCCATCAGCGCGAGATCGTTGGCGATCTTGAGCAAGGAGACGGCGACCGTCTTGAGCGCGCCGGACAGCTCGACCAGGGCGTCCCGATTCGCCTGGGCCTCGAAGGGATCGGCGGGCTCCGATATGTCGAGGCCGGTGTCGGCGCTGAGCTGCTCACGGACCTTGGCCGCGAACTCCGGGTGGGTGTTGAGCCCCGTGCCGGTCGCGGTGCCGCCGAGCGGGATCTGGCCGACACGCCAGAGAGTCGAGCGAACGCGCTCCGCCCCGAGCCTGATCTGTGCGGCGTAGCCGGAGAACTCCTGTCCAAGCGTGACCGGGACCGCGTCCATCAGGTGCGTACGGCCGGTCTTGACCAGGTCCTCGAACTCGTCGGCCTTGCGCTCGAGCGCCGCGCGCAGCTCGTCGAGGGCGGGCAGCAGGTCGGAGTGCACCTCCCCGAGCGCGGCCAGGTGCACGGCTGAGGGGAAGACGTCGTTCGAGGACTGGCCCATGTTGACGTGGTCGTTGGGGTGGGCCTCATCGCCGGCGAGCTCGGCGATCACCTCGTTGGCGTTCATGTTCGAGGAGGTGCCCGAGCCGGTCTGGAAGACGTCGATCGGGAACTGGTCGTCGTGCTCTCCGGCCGCGACCTCGTCGCCGGCCTTCGCGATCTTCTCGGCGAGGTCCGCGTCGAGCTTGCCGAGCTCCGCGTTGGCGCGAGCCGCGGCGGCCTTGATGCGCCCGAGCCAGTGGATCACCGGCGCCGGGACCGTGTTCCCGGAGATCTGGAAGTTCTCGACCGCCTTCACGGTCTCGCCGCCCCAGAGCTGATCGGTGGTCTTTGCCTCCATCGTCCCGGAGGCTACCTAGCCCGAGCTGCGGCCCGCTTGGTAGCCGCGGCCGAATGCGCGCTCGAAGCTCGCCGGCAGGGCACCGCCCGTCTCGCTGAAATGAGCCGAGGAGTTGAGCCTCCTGACCAGGTCGGTGTGAATCGGGTCGGCGCCCTTGCTGACCGCTCCGAGTAGATAACCGAGCTCGACCGCCGCCGGCCCACCGGGATCGCGCCGGGCCTCGTTGTTCAGCTTGGTCGCGGCGACGATCATCTGCTCGCCGATGCTGGCGAGCTGACCCTGGCTCTGTTGGGGGACCAGGCAGTCCGAGATCGGCGTGGTGCTGCCCAGGAGGACGGGCTCCGGCGCCTTCTCCAGGGCCCTCAGGTACGCCTCGTTGCCGACCAGGCAGACGCCCGGCGCTTGGTCGTCCTGGCTGTTGCCGCAGCCCACGATCAGGGCGGTCGCTGTGGCCGCCACCGCCAAGGCGGCTCGCTTGAGCATGCCCTGATCGTACGTAGCGTCCGCCGCGGGCCATAACTTGATCACTCGTGACCGACGAGGCGACGCCCATTCGCCCCATCGATCCGCTCGCTCATCGTGCTCTGGAGGCGCTGGTGCGAGCTCAGGCGAACCTCACCCGCCGCCTCGCGGCGGACCTCGAGAGGATCGGCGTCTCCGCCACCGGCTTCACGATGCTCGTGCTGTTGACCAGCGCCGGTGGCCGTCTCGAGCTACGCACCATGCGACGTCGGCTGGGGGCTTCGAAGGCGACCGCGACCGAGGTGCTGGACACACTCGAGAACCGCGGCTTCGTCAACCGCAGCCGGCTGGAGAGCGATCGCCGGGCCGTGGCCGTCGCCCTCACCCAGGCGGGCTACAACCTCGTCACCCACGCCTTCCCGGCGCACGCCGAGCGGGTTCGGGAGGCGTTCGGCGTCCTGGACGAGGCCGAGAAGCGCCAACTCGCGGATCTCTGCCGCAAGCTCGACCGCGCGGCCTGACCGCCACCCATTTGGCCGTCTAGTAGTCCGGAGGCCGCCGCCGCGACAGCGCGGGATCGCCGAGCGTCGGGTCAGGCCTGCCTCGGACGAAGGTCAGATAGAGGCCGAGGATGAAGCCGACCGCCCCCACGATCATCAGGATCAGACCGACGGTCGGGATGTCCACCGCCTTCCATTTGTCCTCGACCGCGTACCGCAGGATCGCCCCCACGGCGATCAGAAAGAGGGATGAACCAATCGTCATGGGTGGATGCTGCTCGCCTACAGGGCGTCTGAAACCCTCGTGGGCCCCGGGTGTGTCAGGCGCTCCAGAGCGCGGCGAGGCGAGCCGGCGGCATGCCGGTGAGGCGGACGCAGTCGCGGGTCATGTGCGCCTGATCCGCGTAACCGAGATCCGCCGCGAGCCGAGCCAGGTCGATCTCGCCGTCGGAGACTGCCTGAGCCTGCGAGACCAGCCGCCGAAAGCGCAGGACGCGGTCCAGGGTCTTTGGCGCGTAGCCGACCGCCGCGTGAAAGCGGCGCCGCAGCTGCCGCTCGCTGATCCCGAGGGCGTCTGCGAGTTGGTCTACCCGACTGCCGGGGAAGCCGAGCCGTCGCGCCGCCGCGAGAACCAGAGGGTCAGGGCCACTCTGCGCGACCGCCGACGCGACCAAGCCCTCCAGCAGCAGGTACTTGGCCTCTTGCTCCTCGGTTCCGCTCAATCGCTCCGCCAGTTCTGCTGCGCGAGAGTCGAAGAGCTCCTCGAGCGGAACTCGTGAGTTGAGAAGGTCACTCGCCGGCAGGTCGAAGACCGCCCCGGCGACACCGGGCCTGAGGCGGATACCGACGATCTCCTCGCCTGCGCGCACCCGGCTGCGCCAGGCGCGCTGATCGGGCCCGGCGACGACCAGCCTTCCGTCTCGCCAAAGGACGTCAACGCACCCATCTGGCAGGACCAGGCTCGAGTCCGTCGGGTCGTCCTCTCCAACGGTGCGCGACCACCGGCAGGCGAGGAGAGCGTGCAGTGGAGGGCTGGGGGCGAACTCCCTGTAGGCGCCCATGCCCGAAAGCTAGAGGACGTCCGAAACGTTCAAGGCGACGAGGCGATCGGCGGATAGCGTCGCGCCGGTCAACAAAGGAGGTTGGAAATGGAGCAGCGGGTCAGCCTGATCACACTGGGAATCACCGACTTGGACCGCGCCCGGAAGTTCTATGAAGCGCTCGGCTGGAAGACCGGCGCCCAGCTGGGCGACGACGTCGTGTTCTTCCAAGCCGGCGGGATCGTCGTCTCGCTCTGGGACCGCGCGAAGCTCGCCGAGGACAGCGTCGTAAAGGACAGCGGGGGTTGGGGTGGCGTCGCCCTCGCATTCAACACTCGCTCGCCCGAGGACGTTGACGCGGTGATCGAGGAGGCCCGTGCCGCCGGGGCCACGATCGGGCGGGAGCCCGGCGAGACCTTCTATGGCGGCTACTCGGGGATCTTCATAGACCCGGACGGCCATCCCTGGGAGGTCGCACACAACCCACGCTGGACGATCACTGACGAGGGCGCCACGGTGCTGCCCGCCGACTGACTGCCAGAATCCGGCCCCGTGGCCGGATTCCGACCAGTAGACCCCAAGCAGTCCTTCCCGGCGCTCGAGGAGAAGATCCTCGAGCGCTGGCGCGAGCGCGACGTCTTCCACCGCTCGTTCGCAAACCGCGAGTCTGCGCCTCTCTGGGGCTTCTACGAGGGCCCGCCCACCGCGAACGGGCGACCCGGCTCGCACCACGTCCTCGCCCGCGTCTTCAAGGACATCTACCCGCGCTTCCGGACGATGACGGGCAACCGGGTCCCGCGGAAGGCGGGCTGGGACTGCCACGGGCTCCCGGTCGAGCTCGAGGTCGAGCGGGAGCTCGGGATCACCTCCAAGGAGGAGATCGAGGACTACGGCATCGCCGAGTTCAATGACCGCTGCCGCGAGTCGGTCTTCCGCTACGTCGAGGAGTGGAATCGGCTCACCGAGCGGATCGGCTTCTGGATCGACCTCGACGACGCCTACGTGACGATGACCAACTCTTACATCGAGTCGGTCTGGTGGGCGCTCCGGCGGATCTGGGATGACGGACGGCTCTACGAGGCCTACAAGGTCGTGCCGTACTGCCCGCGCGACGGCACTGCGCTCTCCTCCCACGAGGTCGCCCTCGGCTACCACGACGTCGAGGACCCCTCCGTCTACGTGAAGCTCCCGGTCCGCGAGCCCGCCCCCAGCGACCAGATCCCGGAGTCCCCGCTCGAGCCCGGCGACCAGCTGCTCGTCTGGACGACCACGCCCTGGACGCTGATCACCAACGCGGCGGTCGCCGCCGGGCCGGAGATCGAATACGTGCGAGCCGGGCTCGGGGACGAGGTCTTCGTGGTGGCTCGCGACCGCATCGAGCACGCCCTCGGCGAGGGCGCGGAGGTGCTCGCCCACTTCCCGGGCGAGGCCCTGGCCGGGACGTCGTACGAGCCGCCCTTCGACTACATCACCGACTACGGCCCGCGCGGCCATACCGTCCTGCTGGCCGACTTCGTCACGACCGAGGAGGGCACGGGGCTCGTGCACACCGCGATCGCCTTCGGCGAGGATGACTTCCGCCTCGGCGAGGAGTACGGGATCAAGCTCCAGAACCCGGTCGACGACCGGGGCCGCTTCGACGAGCGGATCACCGACTTCGCCGGTCGCGACGTGAAGGAGGCCGACGAGGACATCATCAAGGCGCTCGAGGAGAAGGGCAAACTGCTGCGCGCCGAGACCTACCTCCACGCCTATCCGCACTGCTGGCGCTGCGACTGCCCGCTGATCTACTACGCGAAGGCGAACTGGTACGTGAAGACCACCGAGGTGCGCGACCGGCTGCTGGCGGCCAACGAGCAGATCGGCTGGCACCCGGAGCACATCAAGCACGGTCGCTTCGGCAAGTGGCTCGAGGGCAACGTCGACTGGGCTCTCTCCCGCGACCGCTACTGGGGCACGCCGCTGCCGATCTGGGAGTGCGACGCCGAGGACTGCGACGAGCGGTTCTGCGCCGGCTCGATCGCGGACATCCGGGAGCGGGCGGGGGAGGTCCCCGACGATCTCCATCGCCCGTACATCGACGAGGTCAGCTGGGCCTGCGAGCGCGAGGGCTGCGACGGAACGATGCGCCGTGTCCTCTCGGTGATCGACGCATGGTTCGACTCCGGCTCCATGCCCTGGGCCCAGTTCCACTACCCGTTCGAGAACCAGGAGCTCTTCGAGGAGCGCTTCCCCGCCGACTTCATCTGCGAGGCGATCGACCAGACCCGCGGCTGGTTCTACACGCTGCTCGCCGAGGCGGTCCTGCTCTTCGACAAGTCGAGCTACCGCAACGTCGTCTGCCTGGGGCTGATCCTGGATCCCGAGGGCCAGAAGATGTCGAAGAGCCGCGGCAACGTGGTCGAGCCCTGGGACGTGATCAACCGCCACGGCGCCGACGCGTTCCGCTGGTACTACTTCGCCTCGAAGGAGCCGTGGGAGGGGTACCGCTTCTCGGTCGAGACGGTGGGGGACGCCGTCCGCCACTTCCTGCTCACGCTCTGGAACACCTACGCGTTCTGGGTGACCTACGCGAACGCCTCCGGGCTCGAGACCGGCGAGCTGCCCTATCGACCGAAGTGGACCGCCGGTGAGGAGGCCGAGGTCACCGAGCTCGATCGCTGGGCAGTCTCCCGCCTGCAGCACACGATCGCCGAGGTTCGCGAGCAGATGACGGGCTTCGACTGCACCCACGCCGCCCGCGCGATCGCCGACTACACCGAGGAGCTCTCGAACTGGTACGTCCGGCTCAACCGCCGGCGCTTCTGGGACGGGGACTTCGCGGCGCTCGAAACCCTGCGCTTCTGCCTTGGCGAGACCGCCAAGCTACTCGCCCCGTTCACGCCGTTCATCGCCGATGAGATCTACGCGAACCTGCTCTTCGGGGAGGAGACGGGACTCCAGAAGCCCGTCGAGGAGTGGACCAACCCGGAGCCCGACTCGATCCACCTCGCCGACTATCCGGAGGTCGAGGAGAAGCTGGTCGACGCCCAGCTCGAGGAGGGAATGGATGCCGTGCGGCGCACGATCGAGCTCGGCCGTGCGGCACGGGCTCAGGCCAAGGTGAAGCTCCGCCAGCCGCTCCGCAAGGCCGTCGTGGTCGCGTCGGAGACCGAGCGGGTGGCGATCGAACGGCTCGCCGACGTCGTCTCCTCCGAGCTCAACGTGAAGGAGCTCGACTTCGTCCGGACCGAGGCGGAGCTCGTCTCCTACCGGGTCAAGCCCAATTACCGCTCGCTCGGCCCCCGCTTCGGGAAGAACATGCCGCAGGTCGCGGCCGCGGTCGAGGCGCTCGACGCCGGCGGGGTCGCGGAGCAGCTCGAGGCGGGAGCCGAGGTCGGGATCGCGATCGACGGCAAGGAGCACACCCTGAGCGCCGACGACGTCAACCTGGTCATGGAGCCGCTCGAGGGCTACCAGGTCGAGGCCGAGGCAGGTCACGCCGTCGCCCTCGAGCTCGACCTCGACGACGAGCTTCGCCGCGAGGGCCTCGCCCGCGAGGTCGTCCGCGCCGTCCAGGAGGCCCGCAAGCAGGCCGGCCTCGAGGTCTCCGACCGGATCTCGCTCGAGCTCGGCGGCGACGACGAGCTGCTCGACGCCGCCCGCGAGCACGAGTCCTACATCGCCGGCGAGACCCTGGCGACCTCGGTCGATTACGGACCCGACGGGGCGGGCGAGAAGGCGACCATCGAGGGCCGCGAGCTGCGGATCGCCGTCAGCAAGGCCTGAGCCGGACGAGGATCAGGCGGCGCCGGACCGCGGCAGAACGCCGTTGCGGTAGTCGGCCGCACACGCCGCCGCGACAGCGCGAATGCGCTCGGACTGTGCCGGCGTGCCCTCACCCGCCTTGACGAACGCGCGCAGCTCCGCTGTGGTCATTCCACCTGTGAACCTGGAGGCGATGCAGTCTGCGACCGGTGCGGGGATGCCTCGCGATTGAGCTCCGCTGGCGAACCCCTTCTCGAACATCCGGACGAGGGTCCCTCTGCTCAAGCACCCCAGTCCGACGCCCTCAGTCTCCAGATTGTCCACGCCGCTCAGGGTGGCGCGCTCGAGCTCGGCATCGGTGAACTCTCGATCGAATGTCCTGATGAGGCAGCGGGATTCGCGGTGCGTCATTCCCGCAACCTGCATCTCGCGCAGGTATCCCTGATCCACCTTCGCTCGATCGATCTGGATGTCGGCGAGGTGGTTCAACTTCCAGCGGCCGCCTTGCGCAATCAGGTCGATCGTCAGCTGGCTGCCGTCCATGCTCCCACCGTGTACCACGGCGACCGCTCGCGCCGTCGATCCGCTGACCTGAACGCTTTTGATCGTCGCCGATTCACCCATGGCGGCTTCTTCGGTGGTGTTCTGCTCGAGGCACCGCTCCATCGGGGTGGTGCCCTCATGACCGCCGAAGCTCTGCGCCACGAATGAGGAAGTCATGTCCTCCGTGCACTGAGCCGAATCGTTCTCGGTGAGCGTCCTGGTGAGCATCTGCTCTATCGCCGCCCGGCCGCCGGCCTGGTTGTTCGAAGGACTGGTCCCCCAGAACGCCAGCCAGACCAGGAAGGCCGCGATCCCGGCGGTGAGGAGCACTGAAAGGCGCGCGTCCATCGCGGCCCGAATCGACCGTGTGCGAAAGCGACTTTAGGCGCGCCTCGCGAGGATCAACCCACGTCGTACCTAGACTCGCCGGCCATGTCTGGAGAAGCGAGCTCCATCGACGCCGTCATCTTCGACCTGGACGGCGTGCTGCTCGATTCCGAGACCGCCTGGGTCGAGGTGAAGCGGGAGTTCACCGAGGAATCCGGCGGGCACTGGCAGGAGCGCGCGCAACTTGACATGCTGGGCATGAGCTCGATCGAGTGGTCCCGGTACATGCACGACGAGCTCGGGGTGCCCGTCCCGCCGGAGCGGATCTCCTCGGAGGTCGCCAATCGCCTCGCGGAGCGCTACCGCGAGCGGCTGCCACTGCTGCCGGGCGCGGTCGAGGCGGTCCGCTCACTCGCCGCCCACTGGCCCCTGGCGCTCGCGACCTCCTCGAACCGCAACGTGATCGATCTAGCCCTGGAGAAGAGCGGGCTCAGCGACGCCTTCGCCGCGACCGTCTCCTCGGAGGAAGTCGAACGGGGCAAGCCCGCCCCGGACGTCTATCTGGAGGCGGCGCGACGTCTGAAGGTGGACCCGCCCGCCTGCGCCGCGATCGAGGACTCGGCGAACGGCATCCGCTCGGCGCACGGCGCGCAGATGGCCGTGATCGCCGTTCCGAACAAGGACTTCCCGCCCGAGCCGGACGCGCTCGCGCTGGCCGACGCGACGCTGGATTCCCTCACAGAGCTCAGCCCGGACGCGGTCCAGCGCCTTACCGCTTGACCTCGTAGTCCAGGCTGACCATCCCGCTCGCGTGGGTCCGGGTCCCGAGCAGCTGCATCGGCCCGCCCGGCAGGCGCCCTTCGAAGAGCGGCTTCCCCGCGCCGAGAACGACGGGCACGACCGTCACCTCCACGCGGTCGAGGAGGCCATGCTCGGCGAACTGGGACGCGACGTTGCCGCCCCCGACGATCCAGAGATCCCGTTCCCCCGCCGAGCCAAGCATCTCGTCGATTAGTTCCGGAATTCGCCCGGAGACGACCCGCACGTCGACCCCATCGCCCTCGGGCTTGGGCAGCTCGCGAGAGCTCAGGACCCAGCAAGGCTTGCCGGCGTAGGGCCATTCGTCCGCGTGGTCGAGAACCCACTCGTAGGTGGTGGAGCCCGAGACGAGCGCGCCGATTCCCTCGTAGAAGGTGTCGTAGCCGGCCTGGTTCGCGTCGGAATCGGCGTTCTCGTAGTGGCCTTCGTACTTGAGCAGCCAGTCGAGGTTGTCGTCCGACTCCGCGATGTAGCCGTCCAGCGTGGTTGCGGCGTAGTAGCGCACCAGCGTCACTCGACCACGGCCTCCGCCTCGACTTCGACCTTCCAGCGCGGGTCGAGCAGCCCGGCGACGACCACCATCGTCGCTGCGGGCCGGGCATCTCCGAACACGTCGGCGTGAGCCCTACCGACCGCGTCCGCATCGGCCCGATCGGTGATGTACATGCGGGTCCGGATCACCTGCTCGGCGCCCGCCCCCGCCTCCTCGAGCGCGGTGACGACGATCTCCGCGCAGCGATGCGCCTGCTGCTCCGGGTCGGGATCGCAGGAGCCGTCCGGCCAGATCGGCCCGGTGCCCGAGACCAGCACCCGGTCGCCGATCCGCAGCGCGCGGCTGAAGCGGATCGTCTCCTCGAATGGGGATTCTGAGCTGACGCGCTGACGCTGGCCGGCCACTCGCCCATCCTAAGCACGCGAACGTCCCGAACCCCCCGTGGAGGAGAGAGTCCGGGACGTTCGGTGTGGATCAGCCCGTGGTCTTGCGCCGGTAGAGCCGCATGGTCAGCGGGATCACCACCGCCAGGCCGGCGACGATCCAGATCACCGACGCCAGCACCGGATGCGCGAGCGGCCAGACCGCGTCGCTCGGCACCGCCGTCGGGTTGCCGAATAGCGTCCGTACGGCAGCCGCCATGGCGCTGATCGGGTTCCACTCCGCGACCTGCCGCAGCCCATCGGGCAGGGTCCCGGTGCCGACGAAGGCGCTCGAGATGAAGGTGAGGGGGAAGATGACGATGAACGCCAGTCCCATCACCGCGTCCGGCGAGCGCACCGCGATACCCAGCAGGGTGCCGAGCCAGATCGCCAGGGCAGCAAGCAGCAGGAGCAGCCCGTAGCCGGCGAGCGCGCTGAGGATGCTCGCGCTGATGCCCCAGCCGACGATCAGGCCGCTGACGGTCATGATCACGACCGCGAGGAGCATGGCGGAGAACTCCGCCGTCATCAGTCCGAACAGATAGGCGGAACGCGCCATCGGCAACGAGCGGAACCGCTCGAGGACGCCTTCCTTGAGGTCCGTCGCGATCGAGATCGCCGGTCCCATCATCCCGAAGAAGATGGTCTGGACCAGGATCCCGCCGACCAGGTACTCCTTGTAGCTGCCGCCGCTCACATGAATCGCGCCGCCGAAGACGAACGCGAAGAGCAGCACGAACATCAGCGGCTGCATCGTGACGTCGAGCAGCTTCTCCGGTGTCTGGCGGATGTGCGCCGCGCTGCGTCGTGCGACAGCCAGCGTGTCGGAGATGAACCAGCGCAGGCGAGTGTGAATTCCGGAATCGACTGTGGTCGTTGTCTCTTGCATCAGGCTGCCACCTCCTCGAGGTCGTGCTCATCGGCTGGGGCGGGCTCCCGCCGTGTGCCGGTCAGGGTGAGGAAGACGTCATCGAGCGTCGGCTCACGCCGGTGGACGTCGGCCGCGTCGATCCCCTCCTGATCGAGGGCGCGGACGACCTCGATCAGTCGCGTCCCGCGCCGCACCGGGGCGTTGACGACAAGCTCCTCTGGATCGCTGTCGATGTGTCCGTCGGCGAACCGAGCCAGTGCGCTCGCCGCCGGCGCGATCTCCTGCGTTCCGGAGACGTTGATCACCACTCGCTCCCCGCCGACCCTGGACTTGAGCTCGGCCGGCGGTCCCTCTTCGATCACGCGCCCTCGGTCGAGGACGACGATGGAATCCGCCAGCTGGTCCGCCTCATCGAGGTACTGCGTGGTGAGGAGCAGCGTCGTCCCGCCGCCCACCAGCTTGCGCAGCAGATCCCAGAGCTCGATGCGGGCCTCGGGATCGAGCCCGGTTGTCGGTTCATCGAGAAAGAGGACGGGTGGATCAGCCACCAGGCTCGCCGCGAGGTCGAGCCGGCGCCGCATCCCGCCCGAGAACGTCTTCACCAGACGATCGCCGACGTCGGCGAGGCCAAGTCGTTCGAGCAGCTCGTCAGCCCGGCTCCGCGCCTCCGCCTTGGGGAGGTGGTAGAGGCGGCCGACCATCTCGAGGTTCGCCCTCGCGGTCAACAGGTCGTCGACCGTCGCGGACTGACCCGCCACGCCGATACGCTCTCGCACCCGCGCGCCCTCGGTGGCCACGTCGAAGCCGGCGACGCGGGCCTCGCCCGAGGTCGGCTCCGCCAGCGTGGTGAGGATCCGGATTGCGGTTGTCTTGCCGGCGCCGTTGTGGCCCAGCAGGCCGAGCACGGACCCGGCCGGAACTGCGAAGTCGACGTCGCGGAGGGCCCAGAGGTCGTCGTACTGCTTGCTGAGTCCCTTCGCAACGATTGCGTCCTTGTCCTTCATTTCGTACCTCGTACGTTGAAGTCGTACAATGTACGGGCACTGTAGCAGTACGCTGTACGAAATGTCGACACGTCCCGAAAGAACTCGATCCAGGCAGGTCCGGCCGCGAACCGACCGCCGGCATCGCCCGAAGCGTGAAGAGCCGGACGAGGTGATTTGGATGCGAGATGAGCCCGGTTCCAGGCGGGCCGGCCTCTCCCGGGAGCAGATCGGGCGGACGGCGGTGAAGATCGCCGACGCCGAGGGATTCGAGGGCGTCTCGATGCGCCGGGTCGCCCGGGAGCTCACGGCCGGGACGATGACCCTCTACCACTACGTCCAGAACAAGGAGGAGCTGCTCACCCTGATGTGGAACGAGGTGATGGCCGAGCTCGTCCTTCCCGAGAGCGAACTGACGGGGGACTGGCGTCAGGACCTGTCCAAAATCGCACGCGTGTCGCGAAGGGCGTTCAAGCAACACCCTTGGATCTTCGAGGCGATGAGCCAGCCCGCGGGGTCAGGCCCGAACGGACTCCGGCACTTCGAGCAGTCGTTGGCCGCCGTCAGTGAACTGAACGCCCCGCCCCGGGATCGCCTGGAGCTGGCCGGCCTGGTGGACGACTACGTCTTCGGCTTCACCCTTCGCGAGCTGTTGCAGGAGATGTACGAAGCCGAGGGCGACCCGGACATGACCGAGTCGGGTATCGCGTTCTTCGAGTCCGAGCTCGAGACGGGCGAGTACCCGAACGTGAGCAAGCTGCTTCGCGGCGACCTGCGGAAGGCCGTCGAGCGGCTGATGGAGAGCTTCTCCGGCGAGGCGGCAACCAACCGCCGTTTCGAGCGAGGCCTGAGGGCCCTGCTCGACGGCTTCGAGGCGAACCTGCCGAAGCCGAGGAAGCGCTAACTAAGCGAGTACAGGCTCGAGCTCGGACTCGAGCCTGGCCTTGGGCCGGGCGCCGACCAGCCTGGTGGCGACGTCGCCGTCCTTGAAGACGATCATCGTCGGGATCGAGAGGACCTCGTACTTGGCCGCCGTCTGCGGGTTCTCGTCCGTGTTCAGGCTGACGATCTTGAGGTCATCCCGCTCGGAGTCGATCTCCTCGAGGACGGGGTGGACCACGCGACAGGGACCGCACCAGGGGGCCCAGAAGTCGACGAGCACGGGCCCCTCGGCGTCGAGCACGTCGGACTGGAAGGTGGCGTCGGTTACGTCAGTGAGCTTGCCCGGCACGGTGGTCTCCTCGATGGTATTTGAAGGTCCTGGAATTGAGTCTAGCCCGCGGCTGAATAGTTACTTTACAAAGTGAAGCGGCTTACCAGCGCCGGAACCGCATCGCCGGCACCCGCCAGATCGCCTCGGCGACGATCGATCTGCTCATCTTGGAGGTGCCGTCGGCACGGTCCTTGAAGACGATCGGGATCTCGACCACCCGGAAGCCGGCCCTGATGGCCCGGTAGGTGGTCTCGACCTGGAAGGCGTAGCCCCGCGCCTCGATCGTCTCGAGGTTGATCGACTCGAGCACCTCGCGGCGAAAGCACTTGAAGCCACCGGTCAGGTCGCGGATCGGCACGCCGAGTGCGACCCGGGCGTACGAGCTGCCCCCGCGGCTGATGAACCTCCTCACCGGGCCCCAATCGGTCACTCCACCCCCGGGGACGTAGCGCGAGCCGATCACCAGGTCGTAGTGGTCGGCGGCGCCGATCAGCTTCGGCAGGTAGGCGGGGTCGTGGGAGAAGTCCGCGTCCATCTCGACGATCCGCTGGGCGCCGCCGTCGAGGGCGACCTGAAAGCCGGCCAGGTAGGCGGGCCCCAGCCCCTCCTTCCGGCGCCGGTGCAGCACCGAGATCGAGCGGTTCGAGACGGCGAGTTGATCTGCGAGCTCTCCGGTGCCGTCCGGCGAGTTGTCGTCGACCACCAGAACCCTGCCGGAGTCGGGCAGCTGCTCGAGCACGGCGCCGACGATCCGCTCGAGGTTCTCGGCCTCGTTGTAGGTCGGCAAGATCACCCAGGCGTCTTTCGACCCGGGGGCGGTGGCATCGGGCACGGCGGCAAGGGTAGTTAGCCGCACCGCAGTGGGATTCGCCGCCCCGGGGCCGCCTTCAACGCCCCAATAACTTGTCTGATATGCGAAACGCTGAGATCGCGGCCGCCCTGAGAGAGCTCGGAATCCTCTACGAGCTCGACGGCGCCGATCGCTTCCGCGTGCAGGCCTATCGGGAAGCGGCCCGGACCGTGGCCGAGAGTCCTGTCTCGATCGAGCAGCTCGCGGACGAGGGGCGTCTGACCGAGCTGCCGGCGATCGGCAAGACGCTGGCGGAGAAGATCGTGACCCTGATCGAGACCGGCAGCATCCCCTCAGCGGACAAGCTGAAGGCCAAGTTCCCCGCCACGCTGGTGGAGGTGACGCGGGTGCCGGGTCTGGGAGCGAAGACCGCGCGCCGGATCTACGACGACCTCGGCGTCGAGAACCTGACCCAGCTCAAGGAGGCGGCGGAGCAGGGGCGGATCCGCGAAATGCGCGGCCTCGGCCCGAAGGCGGAGGAGAACATCCTCTCCTCGCTGGAGGGCGTGACCGAGGACGGCATCGGCGAGCGTTTGCTGCTCTCGAACGTCCTGCCGGTGGCGGAGGAGATTCGCTCAGACCTGCTCGGCCTCGGCGTCGCGAACCGGATCGAGATGGCCGGCTCCGCCCGGCGCTGGACCGAGACCTGCAAGGACCTCGACCTGATCGCCACCACGGATGACGCCGCGGCCCTGGTGGAGGCGCTGGCGACGCACGGGCTCTCCGCCGAGTCCCGGCGCGGCGGCGACGCCGCCGCCAGCGTGCTCACCCACGCCGGTCTCAAGGTCGACCTGCGGATCGGCACCGAGGAGACGTTTGGCGACCTGCTCCAGCACTTCACAGGCTCGGCGGAACACAACGTCGAGCTCCGCGAGCGCGCGCTCCAGCGCGGCTACTCGGTCAGCGAGCACGGCGTGGCGAAGGTCGAGGGCAAGAAGGTTCACCGGTTCGCGGACGAGGCCGGCGTCTACGAGCTGCTCGGCCTGCCCTACATCGAGCCGGAGCTGCGGGAGGGCCGCGGCGAGATCGAGGCGGGGGATACCGGCGAGCTGCCCGAGCTGGTCACCGTCGAGGACATCCGCGGCGACCTCCACTGCCACACCACCCTCTCGGATGGCCGGAACAGCCTGGAGGAGATGGCGGACGAGGCTCGCCGGCGCGGCTACGCCTACCTGGCGATCACCGACCACTCGGCAAGCCACGGCTTCGGCAATCACGTCACCGACAAGCAGCTCGCCAAGCGGATCGAGGAGATCCGGGCCTGGAACGAGTCAGCGCCGCGGGGATTCCGGCTGCTCGCCGGCTCCGAGGTGAACATCGGGATCGACGGCTCGCTCGACTACCCGGACGAGCTGCTGGCCGAGCTCGATTGGGTGGTGGGGAGCGTCCACACCTCGTTCGCGATCTCGGAGAAGGCGATGACCGACCGCGTGATCGCGGCGATGGAGCACCCCCTCGTCGACTGCATCGGGCACCTCAGCGGCCGCCTGCTGCTGCGGCGCGAGCCGTACGCGGTGGACATGGTGCGGATCGCCGAGGCGGCCGCGAGGACGGGCACGATGATGGAGATCAACGGCAACCCGAACCGCCGCGACCTCAACGAGCACAACGCCAAGCTCGCCGCCGAGGCGGGGGTGCGGATCGTATGCACCACGGACGCGCACGGCACGGAGACGCTGGCCAACATCAAGTACTCGGTGGCGACCGCACGCCGCGCCTGGCTCAGCGCCGATCAGATCGCCAACACGCGGACCTGGCGATCGTTCGCGCCGCTGCGCAAGCGTTCGAAGGCTAAGTAGAGAGCGGCTTCGGCAGCTTCGAGCTGCCGGGTGCGCGGAGCCCGTCGATGATGATCTCGACGAGCCGCGGCCACCGGCCGACCGCAGGACCGGTTTCAGCCGGTGTGATGCGCCCCAAGCTGCAGGCGATCATCGGGATGTCTTCCCAGTCGAGGTCCTTGCGGAGGTCGCCCGAGCGCTGGGCGCGCTTGACGAGCTCATCGCAGAGCTGATCGAGTCCGACCGCCAGGGCCGCGACGTTCATCACCTCTGGGCGAGAGCCCATCACCTCACAGAGCCCGCGGTCGTCGGCCTGGATCTGGGCGGCAAAGCGAATGAAGTCGCAGAGGCCCGCCCAGGGGTCCTCGGCCTCGATGCTCTCGCGCGCCTTCTCCGCAAGACGCTCGAAGCGCTCGGCGGCAAGCGCCGCGATCAGTTCCTCCTTGGTGGGGAAGTGCCGGTAGACGGTCCCGACGCCGACCTTGGCGACCTTGGCGACGTCCGGCATCTGCGCGTCCAGACCCTCGTCGGCGAACAGCTTCTTGGCCGCGGCGATGACCGCCTCGCGATTGCGACGCGCGTCGGCGCGGAGCACCCGCTCGACCACACCGTTCCCGGTGGGGGTGGGCTTGGTCTCTGTGACGGGTTTCATTGGAATCAAATGCCCTCGTAACCAGTCTTTGGGTATGTGGCGATCCTCACTCTGCAAACGGAATACAAATTCCGTATAGTTCCAATCGAAACCGGAACTCCGCTTCCGGATGTAGAGATTACATGACGAAGATGTCCATTTCCAGACAACCCGTTCGTCGTCTAGGTGAGGCCGGCAAGAGGAGCCGGGAAGCAAGCGAAAGGAGTCAAGGGGGATGACCACCGCACAGGAATACTTGGAGCGAAGGTGGACCGCGCTGATTCTGCTCTGCGTCGCGCAGTTCATCGTCGTGCTCGACGCGTCCATCGTCAACGTGGCCCTGCCGAGCATCGGCAAGGGGCTCGACTTCTCGGAGGAGAACCTCCCCTGGATCGTCAACGCGTACGTGATCGCGTTCGGCGGCTTCCTCCTGCTCGGAGGCCGGGCGGCGGACCTGCTCGGGCGACGGCGCGTGTTCATGACCGGTCTAGCGGTTGTCGGAATCGCCTCCCTGGCGGCCGGCTTCGCCGCCACCCAGGGCCAGCTGATCGCCGCGCGCGCCGCCCAGGGGCTCGGGGCGGCGATCGTCTCGCCCGCCGCTCTCTCGATCGTCACCACCCTGTTCAAGGACGGGGCGGAGCGGAACAAGGCTCTGGGGGCGTGGGGGGCAGTCGCGGGCTCGGCGGGAGCGGCCGGCGTGCTGCTCGGCGGCATCCTCACTGACGGCCTCGGCTGGGAATGGGTGCTTTGGATCAATGTCCCGGTTTCCGTGATCGCGCTCGCGTTCACGCCGGGGCTGATCCCGGAGAGCCGTTCTGAGTCCGTGACGCGTCACTACGACGCGGCGGGCGCCGTCACCGTCACCGCCGGGCTCTCACTCCTGGCCTATTCGTTCCTGGATGCGAGCAACTCGGGCTGGGGCTCGACCAAGATCGTCAGCCTCCTGGCGGTTTCCGCGGCGCTGATTGCGGCGTTCGTCGTGATCGAGCTGCGCTCGAAGGCCCCGCTGGTCCCGTTCCGGATCTTCCGGCTGCGGACCCTGACCGGCGCGAACGTCGTGGGGCTCCTGCTCGGTGCCTCCCTGTTCTCGATGTTCTATTTCATCTCGCTCTACATGCAGCAGGTGCTGGGCTACAGCGCGATTCACGCGGGCCTCTCGTACCTGCCGCTGGCCGTGACGATCATCGTCGCCGCCGGCCTCGGTGGGCAGCTGGTCACCCGGTTCGGGTTCAAGCCGATCCTCGCGGCCGGGATGCTGTTCGTCGCCGCGGGATTGCTCTGGTTCAGCCAGGTCTCGGTGGGTGGTGGATTCCTGACCGACATCCTCGGCGCCTCGCTGCTGGCGGCCGTCGGCCTCGGGTTCGGCTTCGTCACGTCGACGATCGCGGCCGTCTCCGGGGTGGAGGAGCGGGAGCAGGGTCTGGCGAGCGGGCTGATCAACACCTCGCAGCAGATCGGCGGTGCGCTCGGCCTCGCCGTTCTCTCGACGATCGCCACCTCTCGCACGGACAACGTCATGGCGACGGGCCACTCGACCCTGCCGAACGGACTTACGGAGGGCTTCCAGAGCGCCTTCCTCGGCGGCGCGGTGATCGCCCTGCTGGGGTTTGTCGCGACGCTGGTCCTGATCCGGACGCGGGACAGCAAGGCTCACGTGGAGATGTCGAAGGCCGAGGCCGGTCAGGCCGAGGCCGCTCCGGTGTCTGCGTAGCGACCGCACAGGCCGCTCCACTCTGAGCGAGGGGCCAGGCCCCGAGCGGTTGGGTGGGGCGGCCGAAGTCGGTCGCGACTGATGGCGAAGCCGTCAGGCGGGAGCCGTCGGTGGCGGCGGTGGATGTCCGGGCGGCGGGCGCTCGCGGCGCAGCCCCGGGGTCCGGATCAATCTGACCGGCTGCAGCGCCGAGCCGGGCTCCACGTAGAAGCGCACCCCGTCTCGGTCCTCAATCGCCGCCACCGCCGCCTCCCGCGAGCGCCACATGAGCGCCGCCGCGAGGGCGAAGCCGGCACCCACGGCTGAGACGCCGGGAAGGACGAACCCGAGTCCGCCGGCGACCACCGCGAAGGCGCCGATCGGCCAGAGGCGCGCGAGGGCGGCCCGCGTCGGGTTACCGATCTCCGGCATGGCTGTGGCCGTCCGCGCCTCGGCGAGGACCGGCCGCATCGCCACGGCCGCCTGCGATGGACGGCCGAGGATCAGTCCGCCGATCAGGGCGATGATCCACCAGCCGAGAGCGACGAAGAGCGTCAACGTGTCAACGGTGGTGCCGACCACGATCGCGGTCACGGTGGCCAGCACCGTCGCCGCGCCCGCGGCGAGCAGGACCGTCATCCGCAGCAGATCGCAGAACGCCATCGCGTGGCGACACTAGTCGCCCAGCGCCTCGAGCACGCGCACGAAGCCCTCGGGCCCGGGAACCGTCAGGTCCGCGGCCTCCGCGACCTCGGGCGGGGACTCGTCGGAGGAGACGGCGATGCAAACGGCGGTCTCAAGCTCACCGTCCTCGTGGAGGGTGCGCAGCGCGGCGAAGGCGTCGACATCGGTGCGGTCGTCGCCTCCGTAGAGGGCGTGGTCAATGGGACGCGCCGGGATCAGGGCTGCGACCGCGATCCCCTTGTTGATCGCGACGTTGGGTCGGATCTCGAGCACCTTGCGACCTCGATGAGGGACCAGCCCCTGCCACTCAGCCTCGCTGGCGATCTCCTGGGCGAGCGACTCCGCCGCCGTCTCGTTGGCGGCCCCGCGCCAGTGGAGAGCGACGATCGCGCCCTTGTCCTCGGTCCGGATTCCGACCCGCTCGAGCTCGGAGCGATCCAGGCCGCCCACGAAGCGGGGAGCGTCCTCCTCGTGTCCGTCCAGCGAGGGATCAGGCCGCACATCGGTGTCCCCCGGGAGCAGCAGCTCGAAGCCGTGGTTGCCCGAGTAGGCGAGCTCATCCAACCCCACGACGCGACGCGCGTCCAGGGCGCGGCGGCCGCTCAAGCAGCCGACGAGGGCGTAGCGCTCCGCCAGGAGGCGAAGCAGCCTGCGGGTGCCTTGGGGCACCGTCGCCTCGGCCGGATCGGTGGTGATCGGCGCGATCGTCCCGTCGACGTCCGTGAGGATCGCGGAGCGATCGGCATGGTCACGAAGCGGGGCGAGCACGGAATCGAGCCGCCCGCCCTCGCCGCCCTCCTCTGCGCTGCCGGCGTTCACGCGCTCTAGTATCGCCCGCCATGCAGCGGAGCCCCGACGCCACGGCTCGCACCCTCAAGCTGGCGGCGATCGGGACGGCGGGGGGAATCTTCAGCGGTCTGCTGGGCGTCGGCGGTGGCAGCGTGATCGTCCCGCTGCTGCTCATCTGGCTCGCATACGGTGAGCGGGAGGCGACCGGCACGAGCATGATGGCGATCATCGTCATCGCCGCAATCGGGGTCACCATTCAGGCGTTCTACGGCAACGTCGATCCCCCGAACGCGGCCCTCGTCGGCGTTCCCGCGATCGGCGGCGCGGTGGTCGGGACCGCCCTGCAGCAGCGGGTCCCCGAGCGGGCAATCTCCCTGCTCTTCGCCGTGCTCCTCGTCGTGGTCGCGATCGAGCTGATCATCCCGTGAGCTCCGTCGCCGCCGCACTGATGGGCTTCGCCGGTGGGATGGTCGGCGGGCTGCTCGGGGTGGGCGGTGGGATCCTCTTCGTCCCGGCTCTCGTGATCTTCATGGACCAGAGCCAGGTCGGCGCGGAGGCGACCTCGCTGCTCGCGATCGTCCCGGTCGCCCTCGTGGCAGTCTGGCGACAGCTCGGCTACGGCAACGTGCGGGTCAGGGATGGCGCGGTCATCGGCGTCCTGGCGGCGCCCGGCGTCGGCATCGGCGTCGTCGTCGCCAACGAGATCCCACAGCGAGCCCTGGAGCTGATCTTCGCGGGACTGGCGCTGGTGATCGCGGCGCAGCTCATCGTGCGGGCCCTTCGCCCAGCGGATCGGCCTTCCGATTAGCCCTGCACCAGCCGGCGGAGCAATTGTGCGCTCATGGCGCCAGCCGTCCCACAACGCCGATGCGCTGGCCGGGGCAGGCACTGGTCTTGGCGCAGTGGAAGCCCGCCCAGGCAGTGCCGTCCGGTGCAATCGCGGCCGTGCCGTAGAAGAACCGGTCGCCGAATGTCTCGCTGTCAGCGGCGTTGACCAGCGGATCGGCGGGGTCGTTCACTGAGGCGCTCCAGAAGCGCGGCTTCCGATTGAGGACGTTGTGGCTTTCGGTGATGTAGCCGTTGTAGTGAGCGCCATCGGTGGTTCCCAGATACGCCAGCGCCACCTCGCCCCGCTTGCGGGCCGTGACGGCGACGCGCCTCACCGCCGAGACGCCCGGTGCGGCGAGCATGATCGGAGCTCTCCAGTGCTTGCCGTGATCGGTGGAGATCGTCAGGTACGGGAGCGAGCCCGGCCCCCTGAAGGCGAAGTAGAGGTTGCCGTGGCGGTCGACGGTGCTGCCGGATGTGTAGATGTCCTCCAGTCCGGAGCTGAGGATCGGCTGGAACCTCCAGCTGGCTCCCTCGTCGTGGCTGATGGCGACGCCCAGAGCGCCGCACAGAATGGTCGGGAAGTAGAGCCCACCGTCCTTTCCCACCACGCCCGGCCGCGACGGGTGCCGCTCGTCGCAGCCCGGGGGCGGGGTGGGATCCGGAAAGCTCCCCACGAAGCTGAAGGAGGGGCCACCGTCGAGTGACCTGTAGCACCACAGGTTGCTCGGGGCGATGTCGATGTTGTTGGCGCAGTAGTAGACGACGTGCGGGTAACCGGCGGGCTTCGGACCCCCAGGGGGCGGGGGACCATCCAGCAGCTTCTCTCCTCCTTGTGACGGGCAGGGCACGGACGGGTTCGTCTGCCAGGTGTCTCCGTCGTCGTCGCTCCAGTCGATCCTCGCGCCGCAGAGCTGCGGCAGCGTCCTGACGAACCAGATCCGCGAGGTGTCCGGATCGATGCTCATCCACGGAGGTACCAGGCCGCCGGTCGCGGGTGACCCGGTGTTCAGCGGGGTCCAGCTGCCGCCCAGGTCACGGGAGCGGACCACGAACTCCGGTCCCTGCAGCGTGTTCTGGGGAGGCGGAGAGGTGTTCTCGAGTAGCGGCGCGTAGAAGAGCGATCCCGACCGGCTGACGCCCACCGAACCCGCTTCGCTGGTCGTCCCGACGAAGCTCATGCATGGCACGGGTGCGGAAGCGCGCGCGCCGGGAGCGGGAACCCCGCCGGTGTAGTGCGCGATCGCGGGCCGCGCTGGATCGCAACCCGGTCCGGCGGGGCTCTTCTTCGCGACGGCTGAGGACGTGGCCGACGCCAACAGCACCAGAACAAGGCTCAGTGCCAGGCCCCCCACCCTGTGAGTCCGAGGCGCGCAGGTGCGAGCCAGGCTCTGATACATGCCGCACGATTTGTATCATGCGTCGGCGGAGTCGATCCGAGGGAGTGAGAGAGATGAAGAGACCGTTTGCGCTTCGGCTCGCAACGTTCTCGGTGGTCTTGCTGGGCCTGCTGATCGCAGCCCCGGCAGCGGTCGCCAAGCCCGGGCCCACTCTGGACCCGTCGAGCATCCACCCGATGGTCTTCGTGCACGGTGGCTCCGGGTCAGGCGGCCAATTCGAGTCGCAGGGGATGCGGTTCACCGAGAACGGCTACCCGGACGACTACGTGCGAGTCTTCGAGTACGACTCGAGCTTCTCCGTCGAGTCTCCGGCCGATGTCCAGGCGCGGCTCGACGCCTTCATCAACCAGGTGAAACAGCAGACAGGTCGCAGCCGGGTCGACCTCCTGGGCCACTCGCTGGGCACGGCGGTCTCGCAGACCTACCTCACCAGCTCTCCCGCGCACGCCGCGAACGTCGCGCACTACGTGAACATCGACGGCGCGCAGGCGGCTTCGCCGCCGGGCGGCGTATCCACCCTCGCCATCTGGGCGGGCAGGGGAACGCCCGGTCGCTCGATCGGAGGGGCGATCAACGTCACGGTCCCCAACCAGACCCACGTCCAGTCGGCGACCTCCCCGGAGTCCTTCGCCGAGATGTTCAAGTTCTTCACCGGCCAGGTCCCTGCAACGACAAACATCGTTCGCCAGCACGGGAAGATCACGCTTGCCGGACGGGCGGTGCTGTTCCCGCAGAACGTCGGCGTCCCCGCCGGCACCTCGTTGACGATCTGGAGAGTGAAGGGTTCGAACGGCAGGCGGATCGGGCACCCCGTCGCGACCCCTGCCCTGGCGACCGACGGGTCCTGGGGACCGATCAGGGCGCGGAGCGGCAAGCGATACGAATTCGTCCTCGAGCAGCAGGGACAGTTCCATCACTTCTTCTATGAGCCGTTCCGGCGCAGCGACCACCTGATCCGGCTGCTCACGAACGTGCCCGGCACGAGCTTCGATTTGATCCTGTCCCGAAGCCAGAACCACGTCGACTTGATCATGGTCAGGTACAAGGAGCTGTGGGGGGATCAGGGCTCGGAGAACGACGTGCTCACGGTCAACGGAACCAACGTGATCAACGCTGCCACCAGCCCGATCAGCCACAGGACGAACGCGATGTTCGCCTTCGACCAGGGCTCGGATGGTGTCAGCGACGTCAGCTCACCGATTCCGGTGTTCTTCGGCATTCCGTTCGTAAGCGCCGTGGATTTGTTCATCCCGGCCGCTTCCCCGCCGACGGGGACGGTGCGAGTGGCTCTCACCTCTCGGGGATCGGGGCCCACTCGCAAGCTGAACTTCCCCAACTACC